>JANRJF010000088.1:0-24683 GCA_033764095.1 Deltaproteobacteria bacterium
GCCGCGGCGCTGCTGGCGGCGCCGGACCAGGCGCGCGCGGTCGGCGCGCGGGCGCGCGACTGGGCGCGCGCGCATTTCTCGCTCCGCCGGCATGTGGCCGAGATGAGCGCCCTCTACGAAGGGGTAGCGAGGACGCACTGACGATGATCATTCTGGGCATTTCCTGTTTCTATCACGACGCCGCCGCGGCGCTGTTGGTCGACGGCCAGCTGATCGCGGCGTCGGAGGAAGAGCGCTTCTCGCGCAAGAAGCACGACGCCGAGTTCCCGCGCCTCGCCATCCAGTTCTGCCTCAACCAGGCCGGCGTCACCCTGCAGGACGTCGACTACATCGTCTTCTACGAGAAGCCGTTCGTGAAGTTCGAGCGCATCCTCACCACGGCACTGTCGGCGGTGCCGCGCTCCTGGAAGGTGTTCGGCGACGCCATGACCACCTGGCTGCTCGACAAGCTGTGGGTGAAGAACTTCATCCGCGCCGAGCTCGGCGTGCCGACCGACAAGATCCTGTTCAGCGAGCACCACCTGTCGCACGCGGCCAGCACCTTCCTGTGCTCGCCGTTCGACGAGGCCGCCGTGCTCACCGTCGACGGCGTCGGCGAGTGGGCGTGCGCGACCTTCGGCAAGGGCAAGGGCACCGACGTCTCGCTGCTGCGCGAGATCCGCTTCCCGCATTCGGTCGGGCTGCTCTACAGCGCCTTCACCGCCTTCCTCGGCTTCGAGGTCAACGAGGGCGAGTACAAGGTCATGGGCATGGCGCCGTACGGCGAGCCCAAGTACGTCGACAAGGTCGAGAAGCTCTACAAGATCGAGCGCGACGGCAGCCTGTGGCTCGACATGAGCTACTTCAGCTTCCACCACTCCTCGACGCGCACCTACAACCAGAAGTTCGTCGACCTGTTCGGCGAACCGCGCGACCCGGACTGGCTGTTCTTCACCGAGGCGTCCGGCTTCCCGGAGTACTTCGGCGACAAGCCGGCCGACTTCGACCGCATCGCCGAGCGCAACCAGTACTACGCCGACATCGCCGCCAGCATTCAGCACTGCACCGAGGAGATCGTGCTGGCCATGGCGCGCGCGCTGCACGCCGAGACCGGGCTCAACAAGCTCTGCCTGGCCGGCGGCGTGGCGCTGAACAGCGTTGCCAATGGCAGAATCCTCAAGGAAACTGCCTTTACCGACCTCTTCGTTCAGCCGGCCGCCGGCGACGGGGGCGGCGCGCTCGGCGCCGCGCTCTTCGCGCAGCACTGCGTCCTCGGGCAGCCGCGCACCTTCCAGATGGAGCACGCGTACTGGGGCAAGTCCTACACCGACGCCGAGATCGGCGACTTCCTGCGCGGTGCCTCGATCAAGCACACCCACTGCAGCAATGAAGACCAGATGCTCGACCGCGTCGTCGACCACCTGCGCCAGGGCCACGTCATCGGCTGGTTCCAGAACCGCTTCGAGTGGGGGCCGCGGGCGCTCGGCGCGCGCAGCATCATCGCCGACCCCGGCCGGCACGACATGAAGGATATCGTCAACACCAAGATCAAGTTCCGCGAGCCGTTCCGGCCGTTCGCGCCGTCGGTGATCGTCGACGCGGCGGAGCGCTTCTTCGAGCTGCCGGAGCCGGCGCGCCACTACCCGGCGCGTTTCATGTTGTACGTCGTCGACGTGAAACCGGGGCAGGGCGACAAGCTGCCGGCGATCACCCACGTCGACAACACCGCCCGGCTGCAGACCGTGCACAAGCAGCAGAGCCCCCTCTACTACAGCCTGATCGAGCGCTTCGGGCAGGCGAGCGGCATTCCGGTCATCCTCAACACGTCCTTCAATCTGAAGGGCGAGCCGATCGTCACCACCCCGGCGCAGGCGCACTCGACCTTCGCGCGCAGCGGCATGGACGCGTTGGTGCTCGGCAACAGCATCGTGACGAAGGGGTGAGATGGCGCTGTCGCGCGGCGGCCGGCTGCTCGGCGGCCTCGTCATGGCCGGCTTCGGCGTCGGCCTGGCGCTGTTCGCGCTGGAGGCCGGCGTACGCCTGCTGCACCTGGTGCCGGACCGCTTCTGGCGCCCCGACGCCCAACTCGGCACGGCGTTGATCCCCAACGCGCACGGCTGGTGGACGCAGGAAGAGCACGAGTTCGTCGTGCCCGTGCAGATCAACGCCGAGGGGCGGCGCGACCTCGACCGCGGCGTCACCAAGCCGACCGACGCCTATCGCATCATGTTGCTCGGCGACTCGTTCGTCGAAGCGCTGCAGGTGCCGATCGCCGACACCTTCGCGCGCGGTCTCGAGCGGCGCCTGAGTGATACCAGCGGGCGGCCGGTCGAAGTGGTCAGCATGGGGGTGAGCGGATACGGCACCGCCAGCCAGTATCTCTGGTACCGCGACGTCGGCCGCCGCTATCACCCCGACCTGGTGCTGCTCTCGTTCTACCCGGGCAACGACGTGCGCAACAACAGCCCGACGCTGGAGCCGACGCTGCGCCCGATCTACAGCGCCGACGGGCGGCTGGAGCGCGTCGCCGGCACCGCCAGCGACGACACGCAGCGCCGCGGGCTCAATCGGTCCGCCGCCTATACGTACATCCGCAAGCTCATCCTCACCCGTCAACCGGCGCTGGCCGCGCGGCTCGCGGATCTGGGCCTCCTGAACGAAAAGGCGTTGCGCCCGGTGCCGCTGCGCGACGGCGTGCCGGTCGACTACTGGGTGTATGCGCAGTCGCCGCCCCCCGACTGGCAGGACGCCTGGACGCACACCGAGCAACTGCTCACCGCGTTCCGCGATCAGGTGCGCGCCGACGGCGCGCGCTTCGTCGTCATGATCGTGACGGCGCGCGAGCAGATCTATCCCGACGACTGGCAGCAGGTGCTGCAGACCTATCCCGCCATGCAAAGCCACGCCTGGGACGTGAACGGTCCGGAGCGGCACGTGCTCGACTGGTGCGCGCGCAATGGCGCCGAGTGCGTCGCACTGTCGCCGGCCTTCGTCGCGGCACGCGACGGCGCGCCGCGCCTGCATTGGCATTTCGATGGACACTGGACCGCCGCCGGCCACGCGCTGGCGGCGCAAACGATGGCCGAATTCCTGCGTCCGGCGGTCAGCGCGCCGGCGCAATACGCGGAGGGGAAATGAAATTTGGCGAAGGATTCACCAATCGCCTCGGCATCGCCGGGGAGTTGATGTCGTTCCTCTGGCAGCAGCGCCTGTGGTGGCTGATTCCGATGGTGCTCGTGCTGCTCGCGTTCGGCGGCCTGCTGGTCACCGCACAGAGCTCGGCGCTGGGCCCGTTCATCTACACCCTGTTCTGATGCCGGGGGGCATCGGGAGGACGACGTTGCGGGGGAGATGAGATGCCGGATGGGTGATCGTACACTGCTGCTGCAGGGCGCGCGTTGGGTCGTCGCGTTCGGACTCTGGCTCGTCGCGACCGCGGCCGCGGCCGACGAGTGTACGCTGTTCGTGCGCGCCGGCCATGTGTCGGAAGGCGGACCGGCGGACGGCAGTTCGCCGGCGCGCGCCTTCGCGCGCATCGGCGACGCGGCAGCGGCGATCATCAATCCCGGCGAGGTCGTGTGTGTCGGCCCAGGCACCTATGCGGAACAGAACCTCGCGCCGAAGATCGACGGGACCGCGCTCATGCCGATCGTGTTCCGCGGCGACGCCAGCGGCGCCAGCACCGGCGATGCACCGGGCGACGTCGCGCTCACGCCGCCGACACCGGGTGCGGCCGGCACCGCGGCGTTCCGTCTGATGGGACGCCGCTACGTGCAGATCGAGGGGTTCCGCATCAGCGACTTCACCGACGCGGGCATCCAGGCGCGTTCGGTCGCGACCGGCACCGGCAACAGCAGTGAGATCACCCTGCGCAACAATGTCATCGAACGCTGCGGCAACGGCGTCGACATCAGCGGCGAGGGGCGCTTCGTGTTGGAGGGCAACACGCTGATCGACAACGATGGCGTCGGCATCGGCATCCGCGACTGCCCGGCGTCGGTCGATCCGCTCGCCGATCCGCGCTGCCGCGGTGGGGTCAGCAAGCAGGTGCAGCCGCAGATCAGCAACAACCGTACGATCTACAACCTGCAGCACGGCGTGTTCATCAGCGGCGCCAGCAAGGCGACGATCCAGAACACGGTCGCGTTCGGCAACTTCACCGGCATCAACGTGCAGGGCTCCAGCAACGTCGTGATCGCCAACAACCTCCTCTACGGCAACGCCAGCGACGCGATCGCCGCCGGCACCGGCGGCCAGGCGGCGAACAAGCTGGTCGTGCTGCACAACACCGCCTACAGCAACGGCGGTTGGGGTGTGCGCATCGGCGACAACAGCGTCGCCTCCGAGAACGCGCAGGTGTTCGGCAACATCTTCGCCGACAACAGCAGCGGCGGCATCGCCGTGGCGCGCCCTTCGACCTGCGGCTACACGGCCGGGTTCAACCTGCTCGACGGACCGACGCCGTACGGCCCGTCGACGCCGGCCAACCAGCTCTACGACCTGGTACGCGCGAATCCGCTCTTCGTCGATGCGGACGGCGCCGACGGGGTGCTCGGCTGGCGCATCTTCGACGGGCAGCTGGTCGACTATTCGGCCGACGACGACTTCCACCTGCAGCGCATGCCGGGCAGCAACAAGACCAGTCCCGCCGTGGACGCCGGCTACACCACCGTCGCGGCGCTCGGCCTGCAGGGCAGCACCAGCCTGGACGAGCTGGCCGACAGCGGCGCGGCCGACCTCGGCTATCACTACGAGGCGACGCCGGCGCAGGCGATCGCCGCGACGTTGCCGAGCGCGTCGATGCCGCTGTACGTGCGGGTCGGCGGCGCCGATCGGAACACGGGCAAGTCGCCGAGCGAAGCGATGGCGACGGTGAGCAAGGCGGCGCTGCTGGCGCGCGCCGGCGTCACGGTGATCGTCGGACCGGGCCAGTACGCCGACGCCAACATCGGTCCGCCGCAGTACGGCGGCAAGAGCGCGTTCATCGCCGACCCCAGTGGGCAGGCCACCGGCGACCTACCGGGGCCGGTGCTGATCGACCCCAGTCTGCTGCCCACCCGCGACGACAAGAGCACCGCGTTCAGCCCGCAGCAGGCGTGTGACGTGGTCATCGACGGGTTCCATGTGCGCAACGCCGCCGACGCCGGCATCCAGGTGCGCGCCGGCTCGCACCGTGCCCAGGTGCGCAACAATCAGGTGTTCACCAACTCGCGCGGCATCGACGTGCTCGATTCCAACGACGTGCGGGTGACCAACAACCTGGTCTACGACAACGACACCGGCGGCATTCAGCTCGGCGGCAGCAGCGGCGGCGCCAACCGCGCCCTGCTGCAGAACAACACCTGCTACGCCAACGTGCTCGGCAACGGCGTCACCCTCGGCGTCGGCGCCGCCCCGACGAACAACGCCAGGCTCGAGTACAATCTGCTGATCGCCAATGGCTTGAACGGGGTCAACGCGCGTTCCGCCTACAGCGGTCAGAGCAACCTGTTCTTCGGCAACGGCACCGGCACGTGGGGCGGCGCCGCCAAGCGCCTCGACGGCGATCTGGTCGACGTGAACCCGCAGTTCGTCAATCCAGCCGGGCCGGACGCGCGCCTCGGCGGCGCGCACTTCCAGGACGACCAGTTCTTCCTCAGCCAGCACATGGCGGGGCAGGCGACGCAGAGCCCGGCGGTGGACGCGGGCATGGTCACCGCCGAGCGGGCCGGGATGGGAAGCGGCACGACCAGCACCAACGGCACGCCGGACGCCGGCCAGGTCGACCTCGGCTTCCACTACGTCGCCACGCCGCCCGACACGCTGTACGTCGACGTCAACGGCGACAACGGCAACGACGGCCGTCTGGCGAGCATGCCGCTGCGGACCATCGGCGAGGCGCTGCGCCGCGCCGTCGAGGGGACGCGCGTGCAGCTCGGCGCTGGCACCTTCAGCGAGGGCGGCCTGGCGCCGAGCCGCGGCGTCACCATCGCCGGCGTCGACGCGCAGCGCACGATCATCGATGCCGGCGGCACCAAGAGCACCGTCTTCGACGTGCAGGCGGCGAACGTGACGCTGTTGCGCCTGGGGCTCACCGGCGCCACCGACGTCGGCGTGCGCAGCCGCGGCGACGGGTTCCGCTTGATCGACACGCGCGTCTACGCCAACGGCGGGCGCGGGGTGGTGATGCCGACCGGCACCGGCGGGTTGCTCTTCAACAACGCCATCTTCGCCAACGTCAGCACCGGCATCGTGATCGGCGGCACCAACAGCGCGACGGATCTGGTCACCGTCGCGCACAACACCCTCTACGGAAACGGCGGACTCGGCGTGACCGTCGGGCTGAATGCGAACGTGCCCTCGACCCGCGCCGCGCTGGTCAACAACGTCATCGCCGGCAACACCAGCGCCGGCATCGGCGTCGGCGCGGCCTCGATCCTGACGGTGCAGGCGGGCTACAACTGCAACGACGACGGCTATCGCGAGATCGAAAAGGCGGCGACCGACATCATCGGCGACCCGCGCCTGGTCGATCCGGAGCACGGCGACTTCCATCTGCAGCAGGCCGCCGCGGGCCAGCCCGACACCAGCCGCTGCGTCGACGCCGGCTGGCGCAGCGCGGCGCAGATGGCGATTGCCGAGGGCTCGACGCGCACCGACGGCGGCGGCGATCTCGCTGTCGCCGACATGGGCTACCACTACGCGCTGCCGATCGTCGATGCCGACGCGGTGTCGTCGCTGGTGCGATTCCTCGGCCCGGCGGGCGACTGCAACGCCGACGGGGCGACGCTGATCAACGAGCTGGTGCTGGCGGTCAACGTGGCGCTCGGCGCCCAGTCGCTCAATCTCTGCCCGGTGCTCGACGCCAACGGCGATGGCGCGGTGACGATCAGCGAGATCATCGCCGCGGTGACCGACAGCCTGGGATCCTGATCGTATGGTGCGCCGCCGCATCCTCTACACCGTCAACCGCATGGACGTCGGCGGCAGCCAGACGCATCTGCTGCAGGTGCTGCGGCTGCTCGACCGCGAGCGCTTCGAGCCGCTGCTCTGCTGCCTGACCGGCAAGGGGGCGCTGCTCGACACCGCGCGCGCCACCGGTGTGACCGTGGCGAGCGTCGGGCTCGGCGGGCTCAAGTCGCCCGGCGCGCTGGCGTCGCTGGCGCGCCTGAGCCGCTTCATGCGGCGCGAGCGTATCGACGTGGTGCACAACTACCTGCTGCGCGCCAACGTCGTCGGCACGCTGGCGGCGCGCGCGGCGCGCGTCCCGCTGGTGCTGAGCAGCAAGCGCGGCTGCCACGAGCGGCGCGGCTTCGAGCTCGCCGGCGCCAGGCTCTCCAACTGGCTGTCCGACTGCGTCACCACCAACGCCAACGCGGTGCGCACGTTCGTGCACGCCAACGAAGGCTGTCCGCTGGAGAAGATGGTGGTGATTCCGAGCGGCATCGACACCGACCGCTTCGCGCCGCTCGGCGCGGGGGACTACAAGACGCGGCTCGGGCTGCCGGCCGACGCGCCGGTGGTCGGCATCGTCACCCGCATGCGGGTGCGCAAGGGCGTCGAGGAGTTCCTCACCGCGATGGCCGAGGTGCGGCGCCGCCATCCGGCGGCGCGCGCGGTGGTGGTCGGCGAAGGGACGCTCGATCCGTCGCTGGCGGCGCTGGTCGGCCAGCTCGACCTCACCGACCACGTCCACCTGCTCGGCCGCCGCGCCGACATGCCCGAGGTGCTGTCGGCCTTCGACCTGTTCGTGCTGTCGTCGCACGACGAGGGCATGTCGAACGCCATCCTCGAGGCGATGGCGATGCAGCAGCCGGTGGTCGCCACCGACGTCGGCGGCACCGGCGAGGTGGTGCAGGAGGGGCGCACCGGCTACCTGGTGCCGTCGAAGGACCCGACCGCGCTGGCGGTCGCCATCGGTCGCGTGCTCGACGATCCGGCGCGCGCGCGCGCCATGGGCGAGGCGGGCCGCCGGGTGGTGGTCGAGGGCTTCTCCGCCCGTGCCATGGTGCGGCAGATGGAAGGGCTCTACACGCGGCTGCTCGGCGGTACGGAGCAGGGGGCACCGGCCGGCGCGACACTGCCGGCGGCGCCGTAGCGCAGCAAGGGGGGCACGATGCTGGTCACGTACCTCGGACACGCGGCGATCATGCTGGAGGCGGGCGGGCAGCGCCTGCTGATGGACCCGTGGCTGGTCGATCCGAGCTATCACGGCACCTGGTGGCACTTCCCGCCGCTCGAGCTCGGGCCGCGCGACCTGCCGCGCATCGACTACCTCTACGTCTCGCACGAGCATCCCGACCACTTCGATCCGCCGACGCTGGCGCAGCTCGACAAGGGCATCCACGTGCTGATCGCCGACTTCAAGAAGAAGCGGCTGCGCGACCAGCTCGCCGAGATCGGCTTCCGCACCATCACCGAGCTGCCGTACGGGCAGGACTTCACCTGCGGCGCCAACGGGCCGATCGTCCAACTCGTCGCGCCCGACCGCCCCTGGGACGACAGCGCCATCCTCATCCGCCACGGCGGCACGACGGTGATGAACGTCAACGACTGCCACCTCGACGAGGCGACGCTCGGCCGGCTCGGCAACGCGCACGACATCGACCTGGCGTTCCTGACCTTCACCGGCGCCAGCCAGTATCCCGGCTGCTTCGACTTCCCGCTCGCCTCCAAGATCGAACGCGCCCTGTACTCGAAGCGCTCGCACCTGGAGGAGCTGGTGCACTGGTCGACGCTGTTGCGCGCCAAGCGCGTCGTGCCGGCCGCCGGCAACCACGCGCTGCTCGCCGAGGACCAGCTGTTCCTCAATACGCCGATGTACGCCAACACGCCGGCCGAGGCGATCGAGGCGCTGCGCGCGGGCGCGCCGCAGATCGAGGGCCTGCAGATGAATCCGGGCGACACCTGGACGCCGGAGGGCGGCCACGTGCGGCGCAAGCCGGCGCCGGACTGGAGCCGCCGCCACGAGCTGATCGAGGAGCTGTCGCGCCAGACGCGCGGGCGCGCCGCCGAGTACTTCGCCGGCGAGCCGGCCGCGCCACCCGACCTGTGGGAGCGCTTCCACGCCTATTTCACCGCCAAGCTGACCGAGAACCCCGCCGCGGCGCCGTCGATCGGCTACCCGGTGTGGTTCACCGTCACCGGCCCGCAGGGCGGCGAGTGGGTGCTCGATTTCTCGCGCGACGCCGACTGGGTGCGCCAGGGGGCGCCCGACGCCTGGAACCTGCACATCACCATTCCCGACAAGCTGGTCTGGTGCGGGGTCAGCGGGGCCGGCGTCTGGGACCACATCATCCTCTCCTTCCGCGTCCGGCTGGCGCGCCAGCCGGACAGATACATGAAGGAATTCTGGACCTGGTTCTGTAAGCTGTGAGCTGTTCCGGGGGGGACCGCATCATGGGGGGCGACGCAGTGAACGTGCTCGTGGTCGTGCTCGAAGGGGCGCGCGCCGACCACATCGGCCACAACGGCGCGGCGTGGGAGACGACGCCGTACCTCGACCAGGTGGCCCGCCAGGGGGTGCGCTTCACGCGCGCCTACACCACGGCGCCGGCGGCGCTGCCGGCGCACGCCTCGCTGCTCAGCGGGCTGTTCGCCTGCGCGCACGGCGCCACCGAGGAGAGCGGCGGGCTCGGCGCGACGCCGCCGCTGCTCTCCGAGGCGTTGCGCGACGCCGGCTACCGCACCGCGGCATTCTACCCGTCGGCGCGCGGCGGCCATCCGGCCGCGCCGGTGAGCCCGGCGAGCGGCTGCGGCCGCGGTTTCGAGCGCTTCTACACCGGTCGCAACGCCGGCCGCCTGGCCGGCGCGGCGGACTACGCGCGGCGCGCCAGCGACCGCGTCCTCGGTCGCGCCGACGCCGGCGCGCGCCGCACCACGCACGCGCTGCTCGAGTGGCTGCGCGATGCCGGCGAGCCGTTCGGCGCCGTGGTGACCCTGCGCGAGGCGACGCTGCCGCAAGCGCCGCCGGCGCCCTACGATCGCCAGTTCGCCGGGCCGGATGTCGCGCCGCGCCGCGCCCAGTATGCCGGCGCGTTGCGCTATCTCGATCTGCGCCTGCAGGAGATCGGCGAGGCGTTGGCCGCCGACGGCCGCTGGGACCGCACGCTGCTGGTGGTCACCGGCACCGGCGGCCTCGCCTTCGATGGCGAGGCGCCGCTGTGCGAGGCGACCCTGCGCGTGCCGCTCATCCTGCGCGCGCCGGGCCGCGTGCCGGCGGGCTATGCGGTCGACGAGATCGCGCAGCTCTCCGACGTGCTGCCGACCGTCCTGGCGCTCACCGGCGCCGCGCCGCCGCCGGCGACGCAGGGGCGCGCGCTGCTCGCGCAGGGGGCGGTGACCGCGGGGCCGCGCCACGCCTTCGCCGAGAGCTATCGGCGCGAGCCGCAGGACGTGCGCCGCAAGGTGGTGTGCGGGCCGGCCGGTACCTTCGTCTGGCAGTCGGACGAGGCCAACGCCTATTTCGATGCCGGCGACCCGCACGGAACGGTCAACCGCGTCGCGACCGACGTGGCCGGCGGCGACCGCTTGCGACGCCGCTTGTTCGATTGGCTGGCCGAGGCGCAGCGCGGCGCGCGCGGGCTCGGTGCGGACGCCGAGGCGCGCCTGGCGGGCTCCGCCAGCGCGGCGCGCGGCGGGTGAGAGACGCGGCGTGCGCGACGGCTCCGACGACCATGGGCGAGACGCGACGCGGCCTGCGGCAGCGGCTGGCGGATGTCGATCCCTGGCTGCTCGCCATCCTGGTGCTGGCGACCGGGCTGGATGCCTGGCACCTGCGCTGGGGGCTGCCGAACGGCAACCAGTCGTGGGCGGCCGATGCGATCGGCCCGGTGACCGCGCTCGGCGTCGCGCGGCGCACCTTCGCCGGCTTCAACTCGGGATGGTTCTACTTCAAATACCCGCCCGCCTGGCCGTTCATCATGGTGGGCGCCTTCACGCCCTACCTGGCCGGCCTCTACGCCAGCGGCGGCTGGAGCCACCCCGCGGCGCAGTATCCGTACGGATTCAGCGATCCGCAGGCGACGCTGTTCGCCCTGTTCATGATCGCGCGCGCGGTGGCGGTTGGGTTCGGCGTCGGTCTGGTGGCGTTGGCCTACGCGATCGCACGGCGGCTCTTCGATCGGACCACGGCGCGCTGGGCGGCCTTCCTCACCGCCACCGCGTATCCGATCGTCTACTACGCCCACACCACCAACCTCGACATCTCCTACTGCTTCTGGCTGGTGCTGGCGCTGTACGCGGCGATCGTCGCCGCCGGCACGACGCGATGGGTGGCGTGGGCGACGCTCGGCGCCGCCGCGGCGTTGGCGCTGGCGACCAAGGAACAGGGCTTCGCCTGGCTGGTGCCGCTGCCGCTGCTGGTACTGGCCGCGCGCGTGCGCGCCGACGGCTGGCGCGCCCTCTGGGCGCGGCCCACCTGGGTGATGGCCGGCGTCGGGCTGCTGACGCTGTTGCTGGCGAACAACGCGCTGGTCAATCCGCTCGGCTTCATCGGGCGCGTCGCCTACCTGCTCGGCCGGCCGCTGCACGACACCGGGGCGCGGCTGGCGCCGGTCGAGTTCGCGCTGTGGAAGGGGAGCAAGGAGTGGCGCTACGTCGCGCAGCTCTGGGACGGGTTGAGCAGCTCGCTCGGATTGCCGCTGCTGGCGCTGGCGGCGATCGGCGCGCTGCTGTGCTGGCGGCGCCCGCGCGCCGCGCTCTGGCTGTGGGTGCCGGCGCTGGCGCTCTACTACCTGTCGCTGCGCGGCCTGGAGCTGATCACGCTGCGCTACCTGTTGCCGGTGACGGTGGTGGCGCTGATCTGGGTGGCCGTCGCGCTGGTCGCGGCGCTGCGCCTGGCGCCGCACGGCGTGTCCCGGTGGGTGGTGCAGGGCGGCGTCGCGCTGGTCGCGGCGCTGTCGCTCGGTCGCGCCGTCGAGCTCGATTGGCTGCTGGTCACCGACGCGCGCTACCAGGCCGAGGCCTGGATGGCGTCGAATCTGCCGCCGCAGGCGCGCGCCGAGGTCTACCAGAAGGGCGCCTTCCTGCCGCGCTTTGCGCCGCCGCTGCAGCTGCAGTTCGTGCCGATCGGCGAGCGCACCGCAGCCGGCCTGGCGGCCCGGCAGCCGGACGCGATCGTCACCAGCTCGGCGTCGCGCAAGAGCATCACCCACATCTGGACGCCTGACTGGCGCACCACCGGAACCATGTTGACGCCCAACCCCGCCGCCACCGAGTTCCTCGCCGCGCTGGAGTCCGGCGCGTTGCCCTACCGGCTGGCGGCGGTGTTCCGCCAGGATCCGCATCTGCTGACCAATCGCATCACCAGCGTCGCTCCCGAGATCCGCATCTATGTCCGCACGTCATGAGTCGTCGGCCGCGCTGGCGCGCGGCCCCGCCCCCTTCGTCTGCGCCCTCTGCGGCGGCACGCGCAGCACCCCGCACTTCCGCGGCGGCGGCCGCGTGTCGCCCGCTTCGCCGGTGTCGGAGCGCTACCGCATCACCCACAGCGAGCGGCATCTCGTGCACGCCATCGTGCGCTGCCTCGACTGCGGGCTGGTGACGCTGCCGACCGACTACGCGCCGCCGGTGAGCTACGAGGACGCCGCCGACCCGTACTACCTGGAGCAGGCCCCGGAGCGGGTGGCGAACGCCCACCGCCTGCTGTCGTTGCTGCCCAGCGGCGGACGGCTGCTGGAGATCGGCTGCGCCTGCGGCTTCCTGCTGCTGGCGGCGCGCGAGCGCGGCTTCGTCGCGCAGGGCGTCGAGATGTCGGCCTGGGCCTCGGCCTACGCGCGCGACACCTTCGGGCTCGACGTGCGGACCGGCACGCTCGAGGCGGCCGGGCTGGCGAGCGACTCGTTCGACGCGGTGGTGCTGGCCGACGTCATCGAGCATCTCTTCGACCCGCGCGCCACGCTGGCGGAGATCCACCGCGTGCTCAAGCCGGGCGGGCGGCTGCTGCTGCTCACGCCCGACATCGGCAGCCGGGTGGCGCGCCTCGCCGGATCGCGCTGGTGGGGCCTGCTCGACGACCACTACTTCTACTTCTCGCGTGCCACGCTGACCCGGCTGCTGACCGAGGAGGGCTTCGAGATCGAGCGCCTCACCGCGCTCGGTCGCGCCTTTCCGCTCAGCCACTGGGTCTTCAAGCTGGCGCCCTACAGTCGCCCTCTCGAGCGCCTCGCGTCGCGCATGGTGCGCGCCATCGGGGCGGAACAGAAAGAGATCTCGATCAACCTGGGAGACCAGATGTCATGCGTAGCCCTGAAGAAATGAACGACACGGTGCCCAGCACGGCGGTGACCGCCGGCAAGCCGAAAGTGGTCGTGGTCATGCCGGCGTACAACGCCGGGCGCACGCTGCGCATGACCTACATGGAGTTGCCGCAGGACACCGTCGACATGGTGATCCTGGTCGACGACGGCTCGACCGACGACACCGTCGCGGTGGCGCGCGAGCTCAACCTGAAGCTCTTCCTGCACGACCGCAACTACGGCTACGGCGCCAATCAGAAGACCTGCTACGCCGAGGCGCTGCGCGCCGGCGCCGACATCGTGGTGATGGTGCACCCCGACTATCAGTACGATCCGCGCCTGGTGCCCGAGGTGATCCTGCCGATCCAGCAGGGGACCGCCGACGTGGTGCTGGGCTCGCGGCTGAAGAGCGGCTCGGCGAACACGCTGTCGGGCGGCATGCCGTGGTGGAAGTTCATCTCCAACCGCTTCCTCACCTGGGTGGAGAACACCGCCTTCGGCCTGCAGCTCTCCGAGTACCACACCGGCTACCGCGCTTACCGGCGCGAGGTGCTGGAGACGGTGAACGTCGCGCTCAACGCCGACAAGTTCATCTTCGACCAGGAGATCATGGCCCAGGTCGTCGAGGCCGGCTTCCGCATCGAAGAGGTCGCGGTGCCGACCCGCTACTTCGCCGAGGCCTCGTCCGCCAGCTTCCTGGCCAGCACCCGCTATGGGCTCGGCATCCTCTGGCTGGTGGCGCGCTACGAGGCGCATCGCCGCGGCTGGTGGCGGCAGCGCCAGTTCCAGAGCCTGCGCGGACGGTACCGAGAACTGGCGTGAGCGGACCCGTTTCACTGCCGGCATCCGACCTCGACGCGGCGCCCGCGCCGGCCGCGGTCGACGACGCCGCGCGCCGCGCGCGCAGCGCCCTGCTGCGCGCCTGGATTCCGGCGGTGGCGGTGCTGGTGCTGCTCGACGTCACGTTCAACTCCTGGTTCTGGCGCATCCCGAAGCTCACCCCGCGGAGCGCCGACTACGGCTACCAGTTCCTGCTCGACGCGCGCGCGGCGGCGGCGCCGCCGGCGCCGGGGACGCGGCAGGTGCTGGCGCTCGGCAGCTCCGTCGCCGTCGCCTTCGACCCCGACCAGGTGCAGTCGCTGCTGCGCGCCCAGGGCGCGGCCGCCGAGGTGCACCGCCTGCTGCTGCCGGGCGTCAAGCCGTCCGACCTGCGCCTGTACTTCGACACCGATGGCGCGGCGCTCCATCCCGACGTGGCCGTGCTGCTGCTCAACCCGCTCGACTTCCTCAACCCCAGCTTCGAACGCGACCTGAAGCCGCAGGTACGCACGGTGTTGCCGCCTGCCGAGACGCTGCGCGAGCGCGGCGCCTTCATCTCGACCGTGGCGGGCAAGCTCGACCTCGCCGTCGCGGCGCTCAGCAACCTCTACCGCTATCGCAAGCCGCTGCGCTCGGCGTTGGAGGATCACCTGCGCTGGGCGTGGCGATGGCTGCGCGGTGGCGGGTCGGCGCAGGGCTTCGGCTGGTACGCGGACGGCTACACCGCGCCGCGCTTCGCGGTGCCGCTGTCGGGCGACCGCGTCAGCCTGGAGTATTTCGTCGACCCTGCCTGGTTGGCGCAGCGCGGCGCGGTGCAACTCGTCTTCTCGACCGAGGCCGGCGAGCTGACGCGCCGCACGCATACGACGCCCGGCTGGCAGCGTCTCGACCTGCCGCGCCCGGCCGGCTCGGGCCCGCTGCTCTCGGTGGCGGCCGACGGCGGCTGGAGTCCGCGTGCCGCGGGCGCCGACGACGTCCGGCTGCTCGGCGTGCGCCTGCGCGCCGTCCCGACCGCGAGCGGCCGCGGCAGGCCGCCGCTGCACTATCCGCCGGCCGAGCGCGAGGCGGTCGACACGCTGCTGCGCATGGGCGCCAGCCAGGGCGACGAGTTCGCCGCGCGCTGGCAGACGTTGCTCGACGGCGAGACGGAATTCGGTCGCCGCTTCCGCGCCTATCGCGACAGCAAGCTGGCGGCGCGCGATACGCCGATCAGCCCCGACGGCGAGTACGGCGAGCTCGAGCGCCTGGTGCGCCATCTGTCGGCCGGCGGTGCGCAGGTCGTGCTGATCAACGCGCCGGAGAGCGCGCTGCTGCGCGACCAGTACGCCGGCGGCGCCTACTACCAGAGCTACCGGCGGTTTCTCGCCGACCTCGCCGCGCGCACCGCCAACGCGACCTTCGTCGACCTCGGCGCGGCGCTGCCGCCGGAGGACTTCAACGACTGGCACCACACCAACTACATCGGCAGCCTGGCGCTCGGCCCGCGCTACGCCGAGCTGCTGCGCCCGCGCCTGAGCCCGGCGCCGGCCGCGCGCTGAGCGATGCTGTTCAACTCGATCGGCTTCCTGATCTTCCTGCCGCTGGTGCTGCTCGGCGCCAACGGCCTGCCGGCGCGCTGGCGCAACCTGTTCCTGCTCGCCGCCAGCTACGTCTTCTACGGCGCCTGGGACTGGCGGTTCCTGCTGCTGCTGTTCGGCACCACCGGGGTCGACTATCTGGCCGCCCGGCAGATCCAACGCTCCACCAGCGCTGCGCGCCGGCGCGGCTTCCTGTTGCTCAGCCTCGCCACCAACCTGACGGTGCTGGGCTTCTTCAAGTACTACGACTTCTTCGTCGAATCCGGCGCGGCGCTGCTGCAGGCGATCGGCCTGCCGGTGTCGCCGTGGACTCTGTCGGTGATCCTGCCGGTCGGGATCTCCTTCTACACCTTCCAGTCGATGGCCTATGTCATCGACGTCTACCGCGGCCACCTCGCCGCGGTGACCAACTTCGCCGACTACGCGCTCGCCGTCGCGTACTTCCCGCAGCTGGTTGCCGGGCCGATCGAGCGCATGGGCCACCTGCTGCCGCAGTTGCAGCGGCGCGATCCGCCGGCCGCCGATCGCGTCCAGGTCGGCCTGACGCTGATGGTCATCGGCTTCACCAAGAAGGTGCTGATCGCCGATCTGCTGGCACCCGAGGTGGACCGCATCTTCTCCAATCCCGCCGCGATGAGCAGCGGCGAGCTGCTGCGCGGCGCCTACCTGTTCGCCTTCCAGATCTACGGCGACTTCTCCGGCTACAGCGACATCGCGCGCGGCGTCAGCGAGCTGCTCGGGGTGCGCCTGATCAAGAACTTCGAGCAGCCCTACCTGTCGCAGTCGATCACCGAGTTCTGGCGCCGCTGGCACATCTCGTTGTCGTCGTGGCTGCGCGACTACCTCTACATCCCGTTGGGCGGCAACCGGAACGGCCAGTGGCGCACCTATCGCAACCTGATGCTGACCATGCTGATCGGCGGGGCGTGGCACGGCGCCAACTGGACCTTCATCGCCTGGGGCGGCTTGCACGGGACCTGCCTGGCGATCGAGCGCATGCTCGGCATCGGCGGTGAGCGGCGCACCTGGTCGAGCGGCGGGCCACTCGGCTGGACGGCGGCCGCGGCGCGTACGCTGGTCACCTTCCACCTCACCACGCTGGCGTGGATCTTCTTCCGCGCCCCGTCGATCCACGCGGCGTGGTTCTACCTGCAGGGGCTGCTCCATCCCGCCGGGTGGGGCGACGTCGGCGTCCTGCCGCTGGTCGCCGCGGCGGCGATCCTGGCGATCGACGTGCCGCAGTACGTCAGCGGCCGCCACACCGTGTTCCTGCGGCTGCCGTGGTGGATGCAGTCGCCGGTCTACGCCGCCGTCTGCCTGGCCCTCGTCCTGTACGGCGGCAGCGAGGTGCCCTTCATCTACTTCCAGTTCTAGCGCCGCATGCCGTCTCCCCAGCCGCTGCGCGTCGGATTGGTGATCGGCCAGCTCACCACCGGCGGCGCCGAAGGCCAACTGCGCCTGCTGTGCGGCGGCTTCGACCGCCAGCGCGTCGACCCCATCGTGTACTGCCTGAGTGAACAGACCGAACCCTACGGCCCGGCATTGACCGCCGCCGGCGTGCCGGTGCGCGTCATCGCCGGTGGCCGCCTCGGCCGCCTCGCGGCGCTGCGCCGCGCGCTCGCCGCCGACCGCATCCAGGTGGCGCACGCCTGGCTGTTCATCGCCAATGCCTACGCCTGGCTGGCGACGCGCGGCGGCCCGGCGCTGGTCACCTCGGCGCGCAACTGCAAGCGCTCCGGCCGCGTGCTCGATGCGCTCAACCGGCAGGCCTTTCGCGCCAGCGACGCGATCATCGCCAACTCCGCGCAGGTGCGCGACTACATCGCGCGCGAGTACGGCGCGCCGGTTGAGCGCATCGCGGTGGTGCGCAACGCCATCGACCTCGGCCGCTTCCAACCGCGCGCCGCCGGCGCGGCGCCCGACGGGCCGCGCATCGTGATGGTCGGCCGCCTGGTGGCGCAGAAGAATCCGCTGCTCTTCGTCGCCGCCGCCGCGGCACTGCGCGCCCGCCTGCCGCAGGCGTCCTTCACCCTGGTCGGCGACGGACCGCTGCGCGGCGCGGTCGCGGCGGCGGTGCACGCCGCCGGGCTGGACGGCGCGCTGACCCTCGCCGGCGAGCAGCGCGACGTCTCCGGGCTGCTGCGTCAGGCGGATCTCTTCTGGCTGACCTCGGACTGGGAGGGCTTGCCGAACGCGGTGATCGAGGCGTTGGCCAGCGGCCTGCCGGTGGTCGCCACCGACGTCGGCGGCACCGCCGAGCTGATCACCGCCGGCATCGAGGGCGAGCTGATCGCCGCCGGCGACCGCGCCGCGCTGGTCGAGCGCTCGCTGGCCATCCTCGCCGATCCGGCGCGGCACGCCGCCATGCGGCATGCCGCCCGTCAGCGCGCCGAGGCCTTCGGCCTGGCGCGCATGGTCGCCGATACCGAGTCGGTGTACGCACAGGCGCTCGAACGGCGGGCGGCATGAGCGACCTGCCGATGGTGTCGGTGGTCATCCCGATGCGCAACGAGGCGGCGAGCATCGGCGCGCTGCTGGAGTCGGTGCTGGCCCAGGATTACCCGGCCGACCGCCTCGAGGTGCTGGTGGTCGACGGCGATTCGGACGACGGCTCGGCGGCGGTGGTCGACGCCGTCGCGGCGCGCGATCCGCGCGTCCGCCGCCTGCAGAACCCCAAGCGCATCGTGCCGCCGGCGCTCAACATCGCCATCCGCGCGGCGCGCGGGACGATCATCGCGCGCGTCGACGGGCATACGCGACTGGCGCCCGACTACCTGCGCATCGGCGTCGAGACGCTGGCGCGCAGCGGCGCCGACAACGTCGGCGGCCGCATGGACGCGGTTGGCGGCGGCTGGTTCGGCGACGCGGTGGCCGACGCGACCGCCTCGCCGGCCGGCGTCGGCTCGTATTTCCATTTCGGCACCGAGGAGCGCGACGTCGACACCGTCTACCTCGGCATGTGGCCGCGCAGCGTCTTCGAGCGCGTCGGCCTGTTCGACGAGGAGCTGGTGCGCAACCAGGACGACGAGTTCAACTACCGGCTGCGCAAGCTCGGCGGCCGCGTGCGGCTCAACCCGGCGATGCGCTCCTGGTACCAGAACCGGCAGGACGTCGCGCACCTGCTGCGCCAGTACTACCAGTACGGCCAGTGGAAGGTGCGGGTGCTGCAGAAGCACCCGGCGCAGATGAGCTGGCGCCACTTCGTGCCGCCCGCCTTCGTCGCCGGCATGGCGCTGCTCGCCATCCTGGCCGCCGAGTGGACGCCGTTCGCCTGGCTGCTGCGCGCCGTCACCGCGCTCTATCTGGTGCTGATCGCCGCCGCCGCGTGGCGGCAGTCGCGCGCCCGCGGCCTGCGCGGCGTGCTCGGCACCGGGGTGGCGTTGATCTGCGTGCACGTCGCCTGGGGCGCGGGCTTTCTGAGTGGATTGATTCGATTTGCCGACCGGTGGCGCCAGCCCGAGCAGGCGCCGCCGCGACTGGAACGAACCGGCGAGGCGGCCGCGTGAGCGGACCGCACCCTGGGGAGGGGGATCGCCGGGGGGCAGGGAGGGACGTATGAGACTGCGAGAGAAACTCACCGTCGAGGAAAAAGTGGCGATCGCGCTCGAGCTGATCAAACGCGAGCGCTCGTTGGACGAGATCCGCGTTCACTACCGGGTCAGCCACACCACCGCGTACAAGCTGCGCAACCTGTTCCTGGAGGGCGGGCGCCGGGCGCTGAGCCGCGGCGAGTACGGCGACGGCGGGCGCGACCTCGAGGCGCGCGTCAAGGCGATCGAGCAGCGGCTCGACCGCGAGAGCTCGCACGGGCGCGGCAACGGCCGGGCTCGCACCAGCACCCGGTCGCGCGTGACGACCACGACGACCGCATCGGAGATGTGAGGGCAATGGCAGACGATCTGTATCTGATCACCGGCGGCGCCGGATTCATCGGCTCCAATCTGGCGGAGGCGCTGGCGCGCGACGGCGAGCGCGTGCGCATCTTCGACAACTTCTCCACCGGCACGATGGACAACCTCGCGGCGGTGCAGGACCGCATCGAGGTGGTGGAGGGCGACCTGCGCGACTTCGACGCGGTCCGCCGCGCGATGAAAGGCGTGACGCGCGTCGCGCACCAGGGCGCGCTGCGCTCGGTCGAGCGCTCGGTGGACGACCCGCTCAGCAGCGATGCGGTCAACGTGCAGGGCACCCTGCACATCCTGCAGGCGGCGCGCGAGAACGGCGTCAAGCGCGTCGTCTACGCCTCGTCGTCGTCGTGCTACGGCGACACCGAGGTGCTGCCCAAGACCGAGGACCTGACGCCGGCGCCGATCTCGCCGTATGCGGTGTCGAAGCTCGCCGCCGAGCACTACTGCCGCGTCTACAGCCGGCTCTACGGCCTGGAGACGGTCAGCCTGCGCTACTTCAACGTGTTCGGGCCGAAGCAGAGCCCGGACTCGAAGTACGCGGCGGTGATCCCGTTGTTCCTGCGCCAGGCGTTCAAGGACGAGCCGCTGGAGATCCACGGCGACGGCGAGCAGTCGCGCGACTTCACCTACATCGACAACGTCGTGCAGGCGAATCGCCTGTCCATGACGGTGCCCGGCCTCAACGGCGAGGTGTTCAACGTCGCCTGCGGCGACCGCCACTCGCTGATGGAGATCGCCACCATCTTCGGACGCTTCATGGGCAAGGAGCTCAAGCGCCGCCACATTGAATCGCGCCGCGGCGACGTGCGCCACACCCAGGCGTCGATCGACCGCATCGTCAGCAAGACCGGCTACAAGCCGACCGTCGGTTTCGAGGACGGCCTGCGCAAGACGTACGACTGGTTCAAGGCGCAGTGGAAGTGAGGAGAGCAGCTATCGGCCATCAGCTGTCAGCCAGAGATCATTGGGTGGCTGAGAGCTGACGGCTGATGGCTGACAGCTTGCCTCGCCGCCACCTTCGTTGACACGCGAAAAGCCCGCCGATAGGGTCGCCCATTCCATCCACTGAGCGCGAGGATCGGCAGTGAGCGTACTGGTCAACAAGAACACCCGCGTGCTGACGCAGGGCATCACCGGCGCGACCGGGCAGTTCCACACCAAGGCGTGCAAGGAGTACGGCACGCAGATGGTGGCCGGGGTGACGCCGGGCAAGGGCGGCACCGCGTTCGAGGGCATCCCGATCTTCGACACCGTCGTGCAGGCGGTGGACGCGACCGGCGCCAATGCGTCGGTGATCTACGTGCCGCCGCCGTTCGCCGCCGACGCGATCATGGAGGCGGCCGACGCCGGCATCCCGCTGGTCATCTGCATCACCGAGGGCATTCCGGTGCTCGATATGATGCGGGTGAAGCGCTACCTGGAGGGGCGCCCGACGCGCCTGATCGGGCCCAACTGCCCGGGCATCATCACGCCGGGCGAGTGCAAGATCGGCATCATGCCGGGCTACATCCACAAGCCCGGCAAGGTCGGGGTGGTGTCGCGCAGCGGCACCCTGACCTACGAGGCGGTGCACCAGTTGACCCAGGCCGGCCACGGCCAGTCGACCTGCATCGGCATCGGCGGCGACCCGATCAACGGCACCAACTTCGTCGATGCGCTGCGCCTGTTCCAGGACGACCCGGATACCGAGGCGGTCATCCTGATCGGCGAGATCGGCGGCACGGCGGAGGAGAGCGCGGCGGATTTCATCCGCGATCACATGACCAAGCCGGTGGTCGCCTTCGTCGCCGGTCAGACGGCGCCGCCGGGACGGCGCATGGGCCACGCCGGCGCGATCATCGCCGGAGGTAAGGGCACCGCCGCAGACAAGATCGCCGCCTTCCAGGCGGCCGGCGTGCGCATCGCACGCAACCCCTCGGAAATGGGCTCGACGATGGTCGCGCTGCTCGCCGAACGGAAGGGATCATGAAGGAACGCACGCTCGCAATCGTCAAGCCGGACGCCGTCGCCAAGAACTCGATCGGCGCCATCCTCTCGCGCGCCGAGGCCGCCGGCCTGCGCCTCGTCGGCGGCAAGCTGCTGCAGCTGAGCCACGCCGACGCCGGCCGCTTCTACGTCGTGCACAAGGAGCGCCCGTTCTACGGCGATCTCTGCACCTTCATGTCGTCCGGTCCGGTGTTCGTCGCCGCGCTGGAAGGCGAGGGCGCGATCGCCAAGTGGCGCGAGACGATGGGCGCCACCGATCCCGCCAAGGCGGCCGCCGGCACGGTGCGCAAGGACTTCGGCACCAACGTCGAGCGCAACGCTTCACATGGCTCGGATGCCCCCGACACCGCGCGCTGGGAGATCGCCTTCTTCTTCGGCGAGCTCGAGCTCCGCGCCTGAGCCGCCGCCTGCGGTTCCGTCAGCGGCGCCGCCGGCGCTGACGCCGGCGGCGCTGCGCGCCTTTCTGCGCGCGCGCGGGCTGCCGGCGTTTCGCGCCACCCAGATCCTACGCTGGGTCTACCAGCAGGGCGTCGACTCGTTCGACGCCATGACCGACGTCGGCCACGCGCTGCGCGCCGCATTGGCGGAGGCGTTCGCGCCGCCCGCCGGCGCGCTGGCACCGAGTGAGGTGGCGCACGCCGCCGACGACACCCGCAAGCTGCTGTTCAGCCTGGAGCGCGGCCGCGCCATCGAGTCGGTGATCATCCCCGACCCGCCGCGACTCACCGCCTGCATCTCCTCGCAGGCCGGCTGCGCCATGGGCTGCGCCTTCTGCGCTACGGCGCGGCTCGGGCTGCAGCGCCATCTCACCGCCGCCGAGATCGCCGGTCAGCTGTTCGCCGTGCGCGCGGCGCTGCGGCCCGAGGAGCGGCTGTCCAACGTCGTCTTCATGGGCATGGGCGAGCCGTTGGCCAACTACGACAACGTCGTCGAGGCGATCGAGATCCTCACCGCGCCGTGGGGCTTCGGGCTGTCGGGGCGGCGCGTCACCGTCTCCACCGTCGGCCTGCTGCCGCAGTTGCAGCGCCTGGTGCGCGAGACGCCGGTGAGCATCGCGGTGTCGCTCACCGCCACCACCGACGCGCTGCGCGACGAGCTCATGCCGGTCAATCGGCGCTATCCCCTGGCGGAGCTGTTTGCGGTGTGCCGCGCGCTGCCGATCGCCGAGCGGCGCCGCATCACCTTCGAGTACGTGCTGCTCGCCGGCGTGAACGATTCGGTTGCCGACGCGGCGCGGCTGGTGAAGCTGCTGCACGGCATCCGCTCGAAGGTGAACCTGATTCCCTTCAATCCGTTTCCCGGTGCGCCGTTCGCGCCGCCGCCGCTCGCGGTCGTCGACCGCTTCAAGCACCGCCTGCTGTCGGCCGGTATCAACGCCAGCACGCGCGTGACGCGCGGCCGCGACATCCAGGCCGCCTGCGGCCAGCTCGCGGCGACGCATCAGGGGCTCCTCGCAGCCACCTGATTCACCACCACGGCACAACGACACGACGACACACAACGAGGATGGTTGTGTCGTTGTGCCGTGGTGTCGTGATGGGGTGATTTCCGGTACAACACAGCCGTGTCCGGAATCGGCGTGGTGGTGAACCCCGCCGCGGGTCGCAATCGACGCGCGGGGGATCGGGCGGAGCGGCTCGGCGACGTGCTCGGGCCGCACGGCTGGGTGCGCGAGACGCGCTCGCTCGGCGAGCTCGCCGACGTCGCCGCCGAGTGCCGCAGTCGTCGCGTCGAGGTGCTCGGCGTGTGCGGCGGCGACGGCACGCTGGCGCGCACGCTGACGGCGCTGGTGCGCGAATACGGGGCGGATGCTTTGCCGCGCATCCTGCCGCTGCGCGCCGGCACGATGAACACCGTGGCGCGCGCCATGGGCTGCTCGGCGTGGCGGCCGGAGCGCATGCTGGCGCAGGTGATCGCCGACTGGCGGCGCGGCGAGGCGCTGCCGCACACCGACCACCAGCTGGTGGCGGTCAACGGCCGCCAGCACGGCTTCATGGTCGGCGTCGGCGTGCCGGTCGAGTTCCTCAAGGTGTACTACGGCGGCGAGCGCGGCGCCTGGGGCGCCGTCAAGACGCTGGCGCCGTTGGCGCTCTCGGCGCTGGTTGGCGGAGCTGCGGCTGGGCGTCTGTTCGAGCCGATGGCGGCGGAGCTGAGTTTGGAAATCCCCCCTGACCCCCCTTTTTCAAAGGGGGGAAACCAACGCGTGCCGTTCGAGCGCTTCACCGTCGTCTACGCCAGCACCATCGAGGACATCGGGCTCGGCTTCCGCCCCACCTATCGGGCGCGCGAGCAGGCCGGGCGCTTCCATGTCTTCGCCGGGCCGATCTCAGCCCGCGAGTTCGTGCGCTGCCTGCCGCGTATACGGCTGGCGCGGCCGACGTGCTCGCCGAAGGTGTTCGATGCGCTGGCGGCAGGCCTGACCGCGCGCTTCGCGACGCCGGTCAGCTACATGATCGACGGCGACCTGATGGAACCGACCGACCGGCTCGACGTCACGCTCGGCCCGGTGGTGCGCGTCATCCGGCGTTGATTGAGTTTCCACCCCCGACCTTCTAAGGCAGGCCATTCGCATGGCTGAGCGCATTCTGGGGGTGATCGGCGGCAGCGGGCTCTACGAGCTGCCCGGTATTCGCGACGTCCGGCCGCTGAGCGTCACGACGCCGTTCGGCGCGCCGTCCGACGAGCTGGTGCGCGGCCGCCTCGGCGACGTCGAGGTCGTCTTCCTGCCGCGCCACGGCAAGGGGCACCGCATCCTGCCGAGCGAGATCCCGTTTCGCGCCAATGTCTTCGCGCTGAAGACGCTCGGCGTCGAATGGCTGCTGTCGATCGGTGCGGTCGGCTCGCTGCGCCAGCAGCTCGAGCCCGGGCACGTGGTGGTGCCGGACCAGTTCATCGACCGCACCGTGGCGCGCAAGAGCACCTTCTTCGGCGACGGCATCGTCGTGCACGTCAGCCTCGCCGATCCGGTCTGCGCGCATCTCGCCGAGGTCGTCGAAACCGCGACGCGCGCCGCCGGCGGCACCGTGCACCGTGGCGGGACGTACCTCTGCATGGAAGGGCCGCAGTTCTCGACGCGCGCCGAGTCGCACCTCTACCGGCAGTGGAACGCCGACATCATCGGCATGACCAACTGGCAGGAGGCCAAGCTGGCGCGCGAGGCGGAGCTCTGCTTCGCCAGCCTGGCGCTGGTCACCGAC
>JANRJF010000089.1:0-2388 GCA_033764095.1 Deltaproteobacteria bacterium
AAAGACGGTGACGCCGGCCGGCCAGTCGCCGACCGCCAGACCGTCGTGCGGATCGCGCGGCCCGAGCGCGATCGCCACCGCGACGCCGCCGGCGGCGAGCCGCGCCAGTCCGTCGCGCAAGCGCGCGTGGGCGCGCACGCCGCGCTCGATGCCGGCACACAGGCCACCGGCGCACAGCACCGCCGCGGCGTCGTGCGCCAGGGCGTGGTCGACCAGCGCATCCCAGGCGGCGAGCGACGCGTCGCGCAGCCTCGCCGCGATCGGGTCCGGCGTGCGGCCGAGACCGGTGAACGGCGCGTCCAGATGCAGCTCGGCGGTGTGCAGCACGGTCAGACGCGACATGGCTCAACGCAGGATTGAAAACACAGAGGCGCGCATGTTTCGAGCGCTTTCGCGTTGACTGGCGCGCTGCGCGCTCGCTGCGCCCATCATGTCGCAGGCCAGCCCGCAGGCGACAAGCCAGGGGCGCGGGGTTGCCGGCGCGCAGCGCCGCCGGCTAGACACGCGCGATGGCCAAACGCACCACTGCCCACTCGACGGCGCGGCGTGCCTGGATCACCGGCGCCTCGACCGGCATCGGCGCCGCGTTCGCGCGCCGCCTGGCCCGCGACGGCTGGCACCTCACCGTGGTGGCGCGCGATCGCGAGCGGCTGGAGTCGCTCGCCGCCGAGCTGCACCACGCGCACGGCATCGAGGTGACGGTACGCGCCGCCGACCTCACCGACGCGGCGGCGCGTGCGCGCATCGAGCGCGGGCTGGCGGACGACGAGCGGCTCGAGCTGCTGGTCAACAACGCCGGCTACGGCACCGCCGGCGCCTTCGCGACGCTCGACCCCGAGCGCGAAGAGGCGGAGATCGATCTCAACGTCGTCGCGCTGGTGCGGCTGACGCGCGCCGCGCTGCCCGGCCTGCTGCGGCGCCGGCGCGGCGCGGTGCTCAACGTGTCGTCGCTGGCCGCCTTCCAGCCCGGCCCGCACAGCGCCACCTACGCCGCCACCAAGGCGTTCGTGAACAGCTTCACCGAGGCGCTGCACGAGGAGTTGCGCGGCAGCGGCGTGCTGGCGATGGCGCTGTGCCCGGGCTTCACCCGCACCGAGTTCCAGGCGCGCGCCGAGATCGACACCAGCGCCATCCCCGCCGCCGCCTGGATGAGCGCCGAGGCGGTGGTCGACGCGGCGCTGCGCGGCCTCGCGCGCGGCGACGCGGTGTGCGTGCCAGGCGCCGCCAACTGGGTGGTGAGCAATCTCGTCAGCGCGCTGCCGCGCGGGCTGGTGCGCCGCGCCATCGGCTTGGGGGCGAAGCGGATGTTCGACAAGTGATGCCGCGAGCGTTCTTTCACCACAACGACACAACGGCACAACGGCACAACGAGACACGGCAAAGTCGTTGTGTCGTCGTGCCGTTGTGGTGATGGAACGTTCGCGACGAGACGGAGGAACGCGATGCCAGACGTCGGGGTGATCGGGCTCGGCAACATCGGCGGGGCGATCGCCGCCAACCTGGTCGCCGACGGGCACCGGGTGACGGTGGCCGATCCGGTGGCGGCGCGGCGCGCGGCACTGGAGTCGGCCGGGGCGCGCGCCGCGCTCGACAGCGCGGCGGTGGCAGCGGCGAGCGAGATCACCTTCACCTCGCTGCCGAGCCCGAGCGTCTTCGAAGCCGTCGCGGCGGAATGGCTGGCAGCGGCGCCGGCCGGTGCGGTGCTGGTCGATCTCTCCACCAACGCCCCGGCGCTGATGCAGACGGTCGGCGCGCGCTGCGCGGCGGTCGGCCGCCATCTGGTCGAGGCGCCACTCACCGGCGGTGCCCCCGGTGCGCAGGCCCGCATGCTGGTGTTCATGGTGGGCGGCGAGGCGGCGGCGGTGGCGCGGGTGCGGCCGCTGCTCGAGCGGCTCGGCCGCGCCACCTTCCACGTCGGCCGGCTCGGGCTCGGCAACGTCGCCAAGCTGGTCAACAGCCTGATGGCTTTCTCCGCCACCTGGCTGTCGCTCGAAGGGTTGGCGGTGGCGGCCAAGGCGGGCATCGACGTGCGCACCATGATCGACGTCATCCGCAGCGGCGGGGCGGGCAACATCTTCACCGACCGCATGGTCGAGGGGATCAACCAGCGCGGCCGGCCGACCCAGTTCTCGCTCGCGCTGGCGGCCAAGGACGCCGGCCTGCTGCTCGACGTGGCGCGCCAGCACGGCGTCCCCACCCCGGCCGCCGCGCAGGTCGCACAGGCCTTCGTCGCGGCCGTCGGCGCCGGCCTCGGCGAGCGCGATTTCACCGATCTGGTGGAGCTCATCGAGCGCCTGGCGGCGGTCGAGTTGCGCATCGCCGCGCCCCGCCCCGCTTAAGGGAAATCCCTATGCGGTCTGGGGTTTTTCCCAACTAGACTGTGTGGAC
>JANRJF010000090.1:0-12435 GCA_033764095.1 Deltaproteobacteria bacterium
GCGCCACGCTGGCGCTCGGCGCCGGGCCGGCGGCGGCCTGTGCGCCCGGCCCGCCGGACGTGCGCCGAATGGCCGACAAGCTGGAGCGCAACGCCAGTCGCCTGGGCCTGAGCGCGGACACCCTCGCGCAGATCCGCGCCATCGTCGACGCGGCGGCGCCCGAAGCCGAGGCGCTGCAGAGCAAATTGCGCCAGGCACACGCCACCATGCGCGAACTGCTCGACACGCCGCGCCCCGACGAGGAGGCCGTGCTGCGCCAGGCCGAGGCGATCGGCGCGCTCGACACCGCGCTGCTCAAGCAGGGCCTGCGCACCATGATGCAGATCCGCCCGCTGCTCACCGACGCGCAGCTCGCCGAGCTGCGCAAGGTCCGCGCCGAGCGCCTGGCGCCGGTGCTGCAGCACTGCCAGGCGATCATCGCCGCCGCCTGCAGCGGCCTCGCGGGCCGCGAGATGATGAGCTGCCTGCGCGAGCAGCCCGATCTGCCGGCGCCCTGCCGCGACGCGGTGGATGCGCTGCGCAGGAAGTAGCGGAGCGGCTGTCAGTACTCAGCTGTCGGCTGTCAGCTCACAGCTGTCAGCTGTCAGGCCCTTCGACTCGGATCCATTCCGCAGCCGGTGCGCACGAGAAGCGCGGCAATCGGGCGACGCTCGATCGCCGAGTTGCATCGTCGGCGGCCAGGATCCCCAGGACAATCAGGAGCCTCGAACCGATCCGTTTCCAGCAGCTGAGCGCTGACCGCTGATAGCTGACAGCTGATACCCAGCTGCCCTACTGACAGGCGCCGGTTCTCCTGCTAGCGCCAGCAGTACCCGTGGGCGACGGAGGCTTTCCTCGATGTCCACGAACCGCGGCGGCGACTTCTCGGATTTCGCCAAGGTCGAACGCGATCTCGCCTTCCTGATCGGCTGCTTCGTCGAGGTGCTCAGCGAGATCGGCGAGACGGCGCTGGCAGCGCGCCTGCCGTGGCAGAGCGCGTCGAGCGACGAGCCGCTGCCGCCGCGCGCCGCGCAGGCCTACTCGATGGCCTTCCAGCTCCTCAACCACGCCGAGGAGAACGCCGCGGCGCAGCACCGCCGCGCCACCGAGACGCTGCACGGGCCGACCCACGAACCCGGCCTGTGGGGACAGACGCTGCGCCAGCTCGCCGCCGCCGGCCTTGGCGGCGAGGACATCGCCGCGGCGCTGCCGGCGATCCGCGTCGAGCCGGTGCTCACCGCCCATCCCACCGAGGCCAAGCGCGCCACCGTGCTGGAGCACCACCGCGCGCTCTACCTGCTGCAGGTGAAGCGCGAGAACCGCATGTGGACGCCGGATGAGCAGCAGGGCATCCGCGACGAGATCAAGGTCGTGCTGGAGCGGCTGTGGCGCACCGGCGAGATCTTTCTCGACAAGGCCGACGTCGCCTCCGAGGTGCGCAACGTCGTGCACTACCTGACGCACGTCTTCCCGCAGGTGCTGCCGCTGCTCGACCAACGCCTGCGCCGTGCCTGGCGCCACATGGGCTGGTCGGCGGCGCTGCTCGGCGGGCCACGCCGCAGCCCGCGCCTCAGCTTCGGCACCTGGGTGGGCGGCGACCGCGACGGCCATCCGCTGGTCAGCGCCGCGGTGACGCGCGAGACGCTGGCGACGCTGCGCCGCGCCGCGCTGCAGCTCGTCCGCCAGCAGCTCGGCGGACTGGCCGCGCAGCTCAGCCTCTCCGACCGCCTCGGGCCGACGCCGCCGGCGCTCGCTGCCGCCATCGCCCAGCTCATCGACCGGCTGGGCGCCGCGGGCGCGCGCGCCGCGGCGCGCAATCCCAACGAGCCGTGGCGCCAACTGGTCAACCTGATGCTCTGCCGCCTGCCGTCCGCCGACGCCGAGCCCGACCCGCCCGCCGCCTATCGCGGCGCGGCGGAGTTGGAAGAAGACCTCGCCTGTCTGCACGCGGCGTTGGTCGAGGCCGGCGCCGGCCGCCTGGCGGCCTCCGATGTCCGCCCGCTGCTGCTCTGCGTGCGCAGTCTCGGCTACCACCTCGCCGTCCTCGACGTGCGGCAGAACAGCCGCTTCCACGATCTCGCCGTCGGCCAGTTGCTCGCCGCCGCCGGTCTGCCGGGCGCCGACTTCGCCGACTGGGACGAAGCGCGCCGCCTCGCCTTCCTCGAGGCCGAGCTGCAGTCGCCGCGCCCGTTCACCCATCCCGACACGCGCGCCGGCGACGAGGCCGACGCGGTGCTCGCCTGCTACCGCGTGCTGGTCGCGGAGCGCCGCGCGCACGGCCCCGCCGGGCTCGGCGCGCTGATCGTCAGCATGACGCGCGATCTCTCCGACCTGCTGGTCGTCTACCTGCTCGCCCGCGAGGCCGGCCTGGCGGTGCCGACGCCCGACGGCCTGCTCTGCCAGCTGCCGGTGGTGCCGCTGTTCGAGACCATCGAGGACCTCGAGCGCGCCCCCGACATCCTGCGCCGCTTCCTCGCCCATCCCATCACCCGGCGCAGTGCGGCCGCCAGCGGCGTGCCGCAACAGCAGGTGATGCTCGGCTACAGCGACAGCAACAAGGACGGCGGCATCTGGGCCAGCCTGTGGAGCCTGCAGCGCGCCCAGTCGGCACTGAGCGAGGTGGCGCGCGCGGCCGGTGTCGGCATCCGCTTCTTCCACGGCCGCGGCGGCACCATCAGCCGCGGCGCCGGCCCGACCGACCGCTTCATCGCGGCGCTGCCGCCCGGCTCGTTGGGCGGCGACCTGCGCGTCACCGAACAGGGCGAGGTGATCGCGCAGAAGTACGCCAACCTGATCAGCGCCACCTACAACCTGGAGCTGCTGCTCGCCGGCGTCACCGCCGCCAGCCTGCGCCCCGCCCCGGCCGCCACGCCGCCCGGCCTCGAGGAGCTGATGGATCGCGGCGCCGCCTGGAGCCGCGCCGCCTACACCGCGCTGCTGCACAGCGACGGCTTCCTGCCCTTCTATCGCCAGGCGACGCCGATCGACGTCATCGAGGCGAGCAAGATCGGCTCGCGGCCGTCGCGCCGCAGCGGCCAGGCCTCGCTCGCCGACCTGCGCGCCATCCCCTGGGTGTTCAGCTGGAGCCAGGCGCGCTTCTATCTCTCCGGCTGGTACGGCGTCGGCAGCGCGCTCGAGCGCCTGGCCAACCAGGATGCCGCCGGCTTCGCCCGCCTGCGCGACGCCTGTGCCAGCTGGGCGCCGCTGCGCTACCTGATCACCAACGTCGCCACCAGCGTGCTCACCGCCGATGCCGAGATCATGACCGCCTACGCCGAGCTGGTCGACGACGCGGCGCTGCGCGCCCGCATCCTCGCCGCCATCCTCGCCGAGCACCGCCGCACCGGCGCCATGCTGGCGCAGCTGCTCGGCGGCGATCTCGTCGCCCGCCGCCCGCGCCTGGTGCGCACCATCGCGCTGCGCCACGACGCGCTGCGCGCGCTGCACCGCGAGCAGATCGCCCTGCTGCGCGCCTGGCGCGCCGCCGCACCGGACAGCGGCGAGGCCGAGTCGCTGCTGACGCGCCTGCTCCTGACGCTCAACGCCATCGCGGGGGGATTGCGCACGACGGGATAGCTGGGAAGTGATGAGCGATGAGCGATGAGCGATGAGCTTATCCTCGCTCATCGCTCATCGCTCATCGCTGACTTCTGCTCGCTCCTCGCTCATCGCTGGATTCTGCTCTCTCATCGCTCGTCGCTCATCGCTCATCGCTTTCTTCTTCTCCTCGCTCATCGCTTCCTTTGTGCCGCCGCATGGTGTCTTAACCCTGCGCGTGCGCGCCCTGCTCTGCCTGCTGCTGTTGCTGCCGACCACCGCCGCGGCCGCCGACTACATCGGCGCCGCCGCCTGCGGCACCTGTCACGCCGCGGAGCTGCAGCGCTGGCAGGGCTCGCACCACGATCGCGCCATGCAGGCGGCGACGCCCGAGACAGTGCTCGGCAATTTCGACAACGCCACCTTCACCAAGGACGGCGTCACCACCACCTTCTCGCGCCGCGACGGGCAGTACGTCGTGCGCACCGACGGGCCGGACGGCGCCCTGCACGACTATCGCGTCGCCTACACTTTCGGCGTCGCGCCGCTGCAGCAGTACCTGCTGGAGCTGCCCGGTGGCCGGCTGCAGGCGCTGTCGATCGCCTGGGACACGCGGCCGCGCGCCGCCGGCGGCCAGCGCTGGTTTCACCTCTACCCGAACGAGCGCATCGACCACCGCGACGTGCTGCACTGGAGCGGCCCGAACCAGAACTGGAACTACATGTGCGCCGAGTGCCACTCGACCGACCTGCGCAAGAACTACCGCGCCGACGGCGACCGCTTCGAGACCACGTGGGCGGCGCTCAATGTCTCGTGCGAGGCCTGCCACGGCCCCGGCTCGGCGCACGTGCAGTGGGCGGCCGACGCCAAGGCCGGCCGCGCCGCCGCCGACGCCACACGCGGCTTCGCCGTCGATCTCCGGCAGACCGGCACCTGGCGCTTCGCCGACGGCGCGCCGATCGCGCACCGCGAGGGCCCGGGGTTCAGCACCGCGCAGGTCGAGACCTGCGCTCCCTGCCACTCGCGCCACGCCCAGCTCGCCGCCGAGAACATTCCCGGCGCACCGCTGGCGCAGGCGCGCCTGGTCTCGCTGCTCGATCCCGGCCGCTATCACGCCGACGGACAGATCCAGGACGAGGTCTACGAGTACGGCTCGTTCATCCAGAGCCGCATGTTCCACGTCGGCGTCACCTGCTCCGACTGCCACGACCCGCACAGCCTGGCGCTGCGCGCGCCGGGCAACGCGCTGTGCGCGCAGTGCCACGCCGCCGCCACCTTCGACGTCGCCGCCCACACCCACCACGCCACCGGTTCGCCGGGCGCGCAGTGCGTCGCCTGTCACATGGTCGAGCGCACCTACATGCAGATCGACGGCCGGCGCGACCACAGCCTGCGCGTACCACGGCCCGACCTGAGCGTCACCCTCGGCACGCCCAACGCCTGCACCGACTGCCACCGCGACCGCACCGCCCAATGGGCCGCCGACGCGGTGGCGCAGTGGTTCGGGCCGCAGCGCCGCCAGGGCTGGCACTACGGCGTCGCCCTCGCCGCCGGGCGCGACGGCCGCCCCGACGCCGAGCAGCAGCTGGTGCGCACCGTTCAGGACGCCAGCCTGCCGGCGATCGCGCGCGCCACCGCGGTCGCGCTGCTGCTGCCCTACCTCGGGCCGCGCTCGCTGCCGGCGCTGCAGACGGCGGCGCGCGACCCCGACCCGATGGTGCGGCGCGCCGCCGCCGAGACCGCCATCGGGCTCGACGCGCCCGAGCGCATCGGCATCGCCGCGCCGCTGCTCGACGACCCGATCCGCACGGTTCGCCTCGAAGCGCTGACGACCCTGCTCGACCTGCCGCCGGAGCGCTTCGACAACCGCCAGCGCAGCGCGCTGCTGCGCGTCGCCGACGAGTATCGCGCCGCCCAGCGCTTCAACGCCGACCGCGCCGAGGCGCAGAACAACCTCGGCATGCTGGAGCTGCGCACCGGCAACCCCGGCGCGGCGCGCAGCGCCTTCGACACCGCCATCCGCCTGCAGCCGACGTTCATCCCCGCCTACATCAATCTCGCCGACCTGCAGCGCCTGCTCGGCGACGAGGCGGGCGCCGAGGCGACGCTGCGCAAGGCGTTGACCGTGCAGGACACCGCCGCCGAGGTGCACCACGCGCTCGGCCTCGCCCTGGTGCGGCAGAAGCGCATGGACGAGGCGCTGCGCGAGCTGCGCCGCGCCGCCGAGCTGGCGCCCGACACGCCACAGTACGCCTACGTGCTGGCCATCGGCCTGCACGACAGCGGCGATCGCACCGGCGCCATCGCCGTGCTCAGCGAGGCGCAGCGCCGCCGTCCGGCGTCGCGCGAGCTGCTCAGCGCCCTGGCCCAGTACAGCGCCGAGAACGGCGACGCCGCCGCCGCGTCGCGCTGGGCGCAGCAGCTGCGCGCGCTGGATGACTGAGCCGCGCCGCCCGGCCGCGGCCGCCTGGCTGGCGGTCACCGCCCTGGTCGCCCTGCTCGGCAGCGCGGGCGCCGCCGCGCTGCCGCTCAGCGACGCGCAGATCCTCGCCGCCTACGACTACCTGCTGGCGCGCGCGCTGGTCGCCGCCCGCCAGCACGACGAGCTCGAGCACGGCATGACCTGGAACCAGCTCGTGCATCGCGACGCGCCGTCCCCGGCCGAGCCCGACGTGCTGCTCAGCGACGCGTGGATCGCGCTCGACGACGCCAGCTGCGCCGTCCTCAGCCTGCCTGCCGCCGGCGGCCGCTATCTCGATGCGCAGCTGATCGACGGCTGGGGTACGACGCTGGCGCACGTCAACCCGCGCCGCTACCCGTATCACCCGTCCGGCGAGTTCGCCCTGTGCCGCAGGGGCGCGCGCTCCGCGCTGCCGCGCGGCGCCGAGCGCCTCGAGCTGCCGGTCAGCATCGTCCGCCTGCGGGTGCGCGTGGCGGTCGGAGCCGACCTCTACGCGGCGCGCCGCCTGCAGCAGCAGATCGCGCTGGTCTCCACCGGCTCGCCGGCGCCGCCGGAATCGGTCTGCCTGCCGCCCTTCAGCCAGGCGCCGCTGCCGGGCCTGGAGATGTTCGACAACGCCGACGCGTTGCTGCGCGACGCCCCCGATCCGGCGCCCGACGCCGACCGCGCACAGCAGGCCGTGCGCGCCGTCGCCGCCGCGCTGGCCAACCCGCTGCAGCGCAACCGCGTCGAGACGGTCATCCAGCGCCAGGCGATCCCGCGCGTGCAGCTCGCCCGCCTGCGCCTCGGCGCACTGGAGAACGGCTGGCTGCGCTGGCAGCCGCTCGCCGGCAGCGTGGATTAACCACTGACCCGTGCCCTGCTGTTCCTCGATCGCCCATGGGCGAACGACGCGAGCGGCATGGTCGAGCTGATCGCCACGCCGGAGGGCTCCGGCACCCTCAGCTTTCCGCGCTACGGCTGGCCACAGAGTCGCGGCTTCGGTCCGTGGTCACTCACCGCGGTCGACGCCGAGACTGGCCTGCCGGTCGACACCCCGCACGCCCGCCTCACCGCTGACTCGACGCTGCAGGGGGCGGAGGACGGATCGCTGCGCGTGGTGGTCGCCGCCCAACTCCCTGACGGCATCCCCGAGTCGAACTGGATTCAGATCCCGCCCGACCGCCCGTATCGCCTTGTCTTCCGCTTCTACGCGCCGGGCCCGTTGCTGGAGGCCGGCGACTGGTTCCCGCCGCCCCTCTCTCGATCGGAGTAGGCCACGGATTATACGGATTGCACGGAGAGATCCTGAGTCTCTCCGTGCAATCCGTATAGTCCGTGGCCTACTCAGCGTTCGAACACGGCGCGCCACTCATCCGGCTTCAACGCCGCGCGCAGCTTGGCGCGCGCCGCGAGGATGCGGCGGGTGGTGACGGCGCGGTCGGCGTCGAAGCTGCCGAACAGCTGCTCGAAGGCCTGGCGCGGCGCGCGTTGATCGCCGACCAGCCGCGCCACCTCGGCGGCGCGATGGCGCAGCGACTCGTCGTAACGGCGGCGCTCGTCGCGCATCTGCTCGTAGGCCGCCAGCGCCTGGCTGCGGCGCGCGTCATCCGGCACCGCGGCCTGCAGCCGATCCTCGACGCCGAGTGGCGTCGCCGGGCTGGGGAACCAGCCGACCAGCAGTGTCACCGCGAAGAGGATCGCCAGCGTCATCGGCGCCCCGTCCACGCCGCCAGCGCGTCGGCGTCCGCTTCCGCCACTGCTTGCCACTCGCTGGCCGTCAGCAGCGCTGCCAGCGCCACTCGGGCGTCGATCAGCCGCTTGCGGGCGTGGTCGCGCCCGCTCTGCGCGCTCTTCAGCAGATCCTCGAAGTCGCGCGTGCCGGCGTCGTAGTCGCCGAACAACTGCGACGCCTGGATCTCCAACGCCTGGTTGGCGCGCGCCAGGTTGCGCAACTGGTGGTCGATGTCATCCACCAGCTGCAGCGCCTGCGCCTGCCGTGTCGGATCATCGACCGCGCCACTCACCGCGTCGCGCAACTGGTCTGCCGCCAGCCGCAACGCCTCGTCCGCTGTCCGCGGCTGCGGCGCGCATCCGCTGATGAGGGCCAACATGCAAAGCCCCGACACGCCACCTCGCAGCCGCACGCGTGCAAGTATTCCACGCCCGCCGCCAACCGAAAGCCCACCCCGGCGCAAGACGCACGTTTTGCTAAGTCGGGAAACACCGGCGGCTCACTGGCCGGGTTTGCGGCGCGGGTTCGGCGAACACTTCCGCGCCACTGGCCGGCTTCGCCACCAGGCGTCGTCGCCGCTCGGTTGCAGCTCGACGCGGTGGATCGTCTGCACGTTGTCGGCGGTGCTGTGCGTGACCTGATAGCCGGAGCCACCCGAGACGCTCAGCTCGGTGCGGACCGATGTGTCGCTGCCGTCGGCGCCGGCCGGGTCGGCGGCGAGGCCGAGCCGGCCGAAGGCTGAAAGCTGGCGCGCGGATTCGAACCGCGGACCAGCTGATTACGAAGCCCCGCAGCCGGCTTGTGCCGCCGAAAACATTCGGCAATCTCGTGCTCTGACACTCGAGTTCACGGGGCACGGCGTTGGTCCATCTTTGTGAAGTGTATCATTCTCTCGACCCGTTCGCCGACTTCCACAACAGCCGGAGCAGCTCCCGCGTCTCACGCACGCGGCAACTTACGACCTACCTGCCGGTTGAGCTCGACGATGCACAACGCGCAGATTGCTACGCCGGGACCGGCTACGATCGGTGCGTCGCTTTGCTCGCGTCCATAGAACGAACAGGGCGGCTGCAAACTCGACGCTGACGGAGCGCTAGCACCAGTCATGACTGCGTGACGCTGGCAGTGGCGAGCCCCAACAGGCCCGAGTTCACCGGCCGTGCGCTCGATGCACGCTCGGGAATCCTCCTGCATCGGCCCCTGCGAGCCGTGGTCGGTGCCGTTGTCATTCTGCTCGACGCGGCCCGAGAACTCGCTCCACACCATCAGCACGCGTCTTGGGAGCAGTTCGGTCTGCGGCTGATGGAGCGCGGCGCGGAGAAGCACTCGCACCAGCGGACGCAAGGCTGGCGCCGCGATCGTCGTACTCCGTACATGGCTATGGATTCCGTGTTGGTGAATTCAGTTAGCTTGGCGCCCGCCACATAAATACTCTGGATGATCAATATAGAGTTGGACAAAGTCTGAAAATGACGCGGCAATAACAAGCGGCTTATCGTCTGCCACCAATAACACTTGCTCATGCTGGGGGTCGGCCATGGAGACGCCGTAAAAATGGGATCGATAGAAGTAGTCAGCAAACACAAACACATTTCGATAATTGAGCGGGCTATGGACATCCGCATCAGAGACGAGGCGAATCTCTGAAAGTGGCCAAAAGCGAATGTTTCGAACGATATCAAGCTCCTGGCCGCTATCGTCCATCCCGTCTGCGGTCATGTAGAGCGCCCGCATTGCGGGGGGTAGAATGACCCTGTTTCGTTGCTCAAAGTCGTCCAGCGTCGCGACGGGAGCGCCGGCACGTACTTCCAGGCCGATTTCGTTCCACTTTCTCAACAAACGGTCGATGAGCAAAGTCACTCGGCCTCCTCACATGGCCCTCAGAAGCGCGTCTATCACCTTCAGGCGAGTTATCTGCGTAGACACGGGATCGCCGGCTTGTCCCGTAAGCGCCGCTACAGCAATTAGTCGGTAAATATACAGTGTCGTCTTACTCAAACCCGTGATCGGCGGAAGTATTCCCTGTTCGATGAGGTGCAACTGAAGCGCCGCGTCCTTGATGCCGGTGCCAAATAGGTCCTTGATGGCTTTGTTCTCGACTGCACTAAAGAAATGGGTTGCTCCGCCCTGATACCCCGGACCCTTGTTGTAATTGAATAACCTGAGGAAGTTCCCGAGCGAATACCGTTGGGTTCCCGCCATCCGCTCTTCTTCCGACAGTGTATTGCCGAGGTCGTTGAGGTCGAACGAGGACAGCCCGGTGACATCGATACGCTCGATCGGATTCCCAAAGACATATGCATAGAGGTTGGTCTCGCCGCTGAGGAACCTGATCGGATCCTTTTGAATCCAGCGGCCTGTAGTCGGCTGGTAGTCGCGTGCACCGAAAGACAGAAGCCCTGTTCCCGGCACAAGCGACGCTGAATCATCGGAGTCGTAAATCCCCCCCGCGTACCCAAACGGTTGCCACCCTGGATTCGTATCGAGAAGTGTACGGCCAAAGGCGTCGTACGCCATCTGCTGCGCCACGTTCGCGTTGAACACGTTGACGACCAACCGCACACTACCAAGGTGATCGGTCACAACTCGATAGGTCTGTCCGCCCTTTAGAATGTAGTCGGGTACGTGTGCCTTGCTGCCGTAGACAAATTCAGCGACCACATCGCCGGACCCATTCAGCTCGGCTACCGGTTCGAGCTGATCCTGGTAAAGCCACTGCTGAGCCAGCGTACCGTCGACCTTCTTCGCGATCCGGCGGTTGCGGCCGTCAACGACGTAGTCGATAGCTGTTCCATCAGGGAGGTCGACGTGGCGGAGATTGCCAAGTCCGTCGTAGGCGTAGGTGGTCACGGCGCTGCCCTCGGTCTTCTTCCATAGCTCGCCGTTGGCGGTGTACTCGTATGTGGTCACTGCAGGGCCGACCGTCATGGAAAGCAGACGGTCCTGCGCGTCGTAGTTCGCGCTGACGTTGCCTTGCGTGGTGCTGGTGGGCGCGATGCGATTGCCATTGGCGTCGTAGTGGTACTCGGCGTTTGGCGTGTCGCACTCCTCGTCCGGACAGACTTGGAACAGGCGTCCGGCGTCGTCGTAGGTGTAGTACGTCGTCGTGGTGGCCGGCGGGGCGGGCGGGAGGGTGATGGTCTCCGCCACGCTGGTGATGCGGCCCAGCGCATCGCGCGTGTAGGCGCGCTCGAAGAACGGCGTGCCGTTGAACTTGGCGGTGTAGTGCGCCACCTCGCCGAAGTGGGCGCCGGTGCCGTAGTCGATGGTGTCGGTGATCGTCCCGCTTCCCGAGGTGATCGAGGTCCCGCGCAACAGGCCGTTGGCGGGGTCGCGGGTCAGGGTCAGCGCGCCGGCCTGGGTGAGCAGGTCGTCATTGTCGTACCCGAAGCTGATCGCCGGCTGGGTTGTGGTCCACACCGCAAGCTGCTGGGCATCGCGGCGGAAGCTGGTGTCGTAGTGCTGTGTGACGCTGGCGGTGGCGAGCCCGGCGCCGCTCCATGTCTCGCCGGTTGGCAAGCCGCCGTCGTAGCTGAATTCCAGCGTCGCCTCCGGGGTGACGATTCGCGCCAGGTTGCCGGTGTCGTCCCCGGCGCTGCCGAGATCGTCGTAGACGTACTGATGGACCTCGGTCGGGCCGTCAGCGGGATCGAGGGTTAGGGTATCGAGGCGCCCGGCGTGGTCGTACGCGTAGTCGATGGTGCCACCGTCTGGACGAGTGACCAGATCAAGCTGGCGGTCGGCCGTATAGGAATATGTGGTTTCGACTACGGCCAACGGCGGGGTGACTTGCGGCGGCGTGTAGCGCTCTTCCAGGTTCACCGGCGTGTAGCCAAAGCCGTGCGCCGGGCGACCCGGTGGAGTGATCGAGGTCACGTTGCCGGCCGGGTCGTAGTGGAACTCCACGCGGCGAAACAACGGTGGCTCGTCGGGCAGGAGCTGCGCACTGACGCGCCCCTGCGGGTCGTACTCGAAGAGGGTCTTCCGCCCGGCGGCATCGGTGGTGCTCTTCACCTGTCCCTTCGCCGCTGGCGGATACAGGCCGGGGAAGTCCACTGTGTCGAAGTCCGTCACGTACTCGATCGAGCTCGTCCGCGTCTCGAGGGTCTCCGGATTCTCCGGCCCGTATTTCATCGTCGTCGGCCGCCCTTCGCCGTCATAGCCGATGCGCAACGGATGCAAACCGGTGGCCTGCACGCGGGTGACCCGTCCTTTGGTATCGACGGTCGTCTGGGTGGTCCGCCCCGCCGGCGAGGTGTCGGTCGTCACGCGGGTGGCGCTGTTGTAGGTGCTGGTGCTCGGCGGGCGACTGTTGATCGTCGTGGTGTCGGTCTGGTTGCCGAACACCAGTGGGTTGCCGGCGTAACTCGAAACGCTGCGCGCGCCGGTTACGGTTGCGGCCGTGCCGCCCGGGGTGGTGACGGTCGATTTGGTGGTGATCGGCGCCTGCAGGCCGAAGCGCGGGTCGGGGCCGATGGCGCTGGTCTGCACCGTGGCGTCGGCGGCAGTGATCGTCCGGCCGCCATCGACGCCGATGGTGAGCTGCGTCTGCGTGCCGTCAGGATTCAGGGTCGTGCGCCGCTGATCGCCTTCGGCGAGTTGTTCGCCCGCAGAGACTCGGGGCACGGATGCACCGGCCCGTGTGGGGTCTCACCCTGATCTGACATCGCACCGCGGAGACGCCATCGCCGTCTCGGCGACGACGGGAGACCGGTCGGCGTCACGGGCGCCGGAGTTCAGTCAA
>JANRJF010000091.1:0-4991 GCA_033764095.1 Deltaproteobacteria bacterium
CGCTTCCACGCCGGCAACGTCGGCGACGTCTGGAAGCACTGCGTGCTGGCCGAGGTGCTGGCGCGCGGCGCCGCCGGCGCGGCGCGGGCGGCGTACCTCGACACCCATGCGGGCGAAGGGAACTACCCGCTCGGCGCCACCGGCGAGTGGAGCGAGGGCATCGGCCGGCTGTGGCGGCAGGGGCCGGCGGCGGACGGCGCCGCGGCGCGCTACCTCGCCCTCTGCCGCCGGCTGGGCGCCGGCGCCGAGCGCCCGACGCGCTATCCCGGCTCGCCCGCCTTCGCCGCGGCGCTGCTCGGAGACGGCGCGGAGATCCGGCTCTGGGAGCGCGACGCCGCCGTCTGCGGCGCGCTGCGCCGGGCGCTCGGCGGCGATCGGCGCGTCCATCTCGCCCACGGCGACGGCCTCGCCGGCCTCGCCGATGCCGTGCGCGACGCGGAGCGCCGGTGCGAAGCCGTCGTCGTCCTGATCGACCCTCCCTGGCTGCAGAAGGCGGACTGGATCGCCGTGCCCGACGCGCTGGCGCAGGCCGCCGCCGCCTCGTCGCGCGCGACCTTCGTCCTCTGGTATCCGGTGAAGAGCCTGACGCGTCCGAACGCGATGATCGCGCGCCTGGCCGCCGCGGGCGTCGCCGGGACGATCGCCGAGCTGGTGACGACGCCGCTGGCTCAGCAGCGCAACCGCCTGAACGGCAGCGGCGTGGTGCTGCTGCGCCCGCCCGCCGGCGCGACCGCCGCGATCGCCGAGGCCGCGCCCGAGCTCGGCGCCGCCTGCGCGACCCAGGCGGGGACGTGGTCCTTCCGCATGCAGTCCTGGCCGGGGTGCTGAGGCGATCGCGCGAGCGCGGCATCCGGCGCGGCGCCGACCGATCCAGAGCGGCGCTTCACGCCGCACTCCAGAAGGAGGGATCCTGCCGGTTCACTTCGGCGGCGGGGCGCCGAAGAGCCGGTCGATGATCGCGGCGAGCTTCTCGGAGCCGCTGCCGAGCTTGTCGAAGCGGGCGCTGCCGTCGCGCGCGTCGTACGTCACCCGTCCGATCTCGCGCGGGAAGCTGCCGCCGAGGTCGGTCACGGTGATGTCGGCGTACTCCAGATAGACGGCCAGGTCCCAGTTCCACTCCGCGGTGTAGGCGACCACGACGGAGCAGTTGGAAGGAACATCGCCGCTGAAGACCTCGGTCTGCATGCCGTGGCGGGCGAGCTGCTCGCGCAGCTCGGGCAGAAACTGCTTCGACCACACCGCCGGGTTCTCCCGCACGCAGGCGAACGGGACCGGGCGTTGGAGGGGAGTGACGCGGGTGTCGATCGAGCAGCCCGCCGCGACGACGACGAGCGCCGCGGCGATCCAGCAGCGAGTCCAGGTCGGCCCCACGCCCCGCTGCATAGCGTATCCGCCGCTCGCAAAGCGAGCGCGGCCGTGAGGCGCGCGAGGAGCGGCACCACGACCACGGGTCCGGAGGACCCGTCGTCTTTCGTGCTGCCGGTGAACCAAGGATTCGCGCGGTGCTCCGCACCGCCTGCGGGCGGGCGAGCTGTGGACCGCGGGCGGCTCGCCCGCAACGGGTCCGGAGGACCCGTCCTCCTTTCGTGCTGCCGGTGAACAAAGGATCCGGGCGGTGCGCCCGCGGTCCACAGCCGGACCCAGGTGGACGCGGCGGGCAGGATGTGATCCACCCGGGGGATGGACACCGAGCGCAACGACGACGGACTGGTGCGTCTGACGCACCTCATCTACGCGCTGCACGCCTTCAGCGCAGTGATGGGGGTGATCTCCTCGGCCGCGGTGGTGACCGCGTTCCTCACCGGCTGGCCGTCGATCCTGGCGGTGATCCTCAACTACGCCAAGCGCGCGGCCGTGCGCGGCACCGTGCTCGAGTCGCACTTCCGCTGGCAGATCCGGACCTTCTGGTTCGCGGTGCTGTGGGTGGTGGCCGCCGGTCTGCTGGTGCTGACGATCATCGGCATCCCGTTCGCCTGGCTGATCGTGGTGGTGACCGGGGTCTGGGTGCTGTACCGCATCGGGCGCGGCTGGCTGGCGCTCAACGAAGGCCGCGCGATCGAGCCGTAGGGCGCACGGCGGCTCCGCCTCCGAGCTCGAGCCAACCGGGGATGGAACTTCCGCTCACCCCCTGGGGACGACCCAGAGGCCACAGCGGCGCGGCGGCACCGGATTCTCCGTGTCCTCCGCGGCTCCGTGGCCTCTGGGTCGTGGCGCGACTCGCCTCTAGTACTCGAACGCGTTGAGCTGTTCCTGGATCAGGCGCACCGGGCCCGGGAGTCCCTGGGTGCCGTCCACCAGGGCGCTGCCGCTCTTGCCGGTGCAGAAGAGCGTCGCGAGCTGCGGCATGTAGGGGCCGCGGCGACCGTTGGCGCTGGTGGTGGTCGCCGTGTCGACGCCGAACGCGCCGGTGTTGGTGCCGAAGCCGCAGCAGCCGCTGCCGACGGCGCCGCTGCAGACGCCGTTGTCGACGCAGTCCTGGTCGTTCTGGCAACCGATCGTATCGTCGATGTCGCAGGCGCCGCAGAAGGTGCCCGCCGGGTTCGTCGCTCCACCACCCGGGTTGTTGGCGGGCACGGAGAGCGAGTTGGGCTCGCTGTCGAGGTCCAGTGGGTTGGGAATCACGGGCGGCACACCGACGATCGTCGGCGGGCACGCGACGTCGGTGCCGCCGGCGGACGAGCACGCCTGGCCGGCGTTGGCGCCGCTGTCGCACAGCTTGGTGACCGCGTCGCACTTCGGGCAGGTGGTGCCGATCAGCACGGTCGAGCTGATCGGCGAGAACGAGCTCTGCTCGCCGGTCGCGAGGTTGATCTGGCCGTCCTGCGAGGTGCCGTTGCCGGAATCGCCGGTGACGGTGACGAGGCAGATCGGGATGACGCCGGCGAAGGTCTGCGTCGGTGCGGTGAGGTTGTTGCCGACCACGCCCTGGCCGTTGGTGGGACAGACCTGCGCGACGCAGGTCTCGAGGTTGAGCGGCGCGGCGCCGCCCGCCTCGGCCGGGCTGGCGTCGGCGGACTCGGAGCCGATCTGCAGGACGCTGCCGAGGGTCACGCCGCAGACGCTGATCGGCTGGGTCGGCGAGTCGGGCACGATGCCGTGCGCGGTGCGCCCCATGACGTCGCCCTCGGTGGAGCCGAAGACCGCGCCGGCGACGTCGCCGGTGACGCCGCCGAGGATGCAGTCGGCGATCTCGCCCTGGTCGAGGCCGTTCGTCGGCGAATCGGGATCGGGGCAGCGGTTGTTGCCGGCGCTGCCGAACAGTGCCAGCAGGTCGGCGTTGGTGCAGAACTGCACGATCTTGGCGCGCAGCTTGCCCTTGGCCTTGTTGATCGATCCGGCGATGCCCTTGGCGCCGTTGACGGTGCACTGTCCCGTCGGGCACTGGCTGTTGCCCATCGACGGGTCGCAGGTCTTGGCGTGATTCGCGCCGCCCGCGCAGGCGAAACCGCCCGAGCACTTCGCGTCCTTGCCCTTGGTGTTGTTCTTGGTCGACAGGCGGACCTGCTTCTGTACCGCGTTCACGTAGAGGAGGGTCTCGTTCTGCAACTTGTCGGCGCACGTCTGCAGGGTGGTCGAGGGGATGGCGGTGGCGCCGGCTGTCGCCGCCAGGACAAAGAGCGAAGTGGCGGCCGCGAGTGGGATGGCGATCCTTCTCATTGCTTGTCCTCCCGATGGAGTTGACCGGCTCTCGGGCACAACCACCACGGCCGAACCCTCGACGCCAGGGTGATGCAATGGAAAGCGAGGCCGTCATCCCCGACAGCAACCGCGCTCCGGGCGACGCACGGAGCGGCATCCGTTTCGAGGCCTCGTGGGTGCGATTTAACTGCCTCCCCGAGCGGGTTGTCAACCTCGAAAATGCGCCCTGGCGCGCGCTCGGCTTGTCGCGCCGCGGCCGGGCGCGCTAAGGGTCCGGCCGGAAGCCCCGGGGGTTGGCGTGGAAGGGCGCCGGGGGATCGCAGACAACGACCGCGGCGGGGCCGCGGGTGAGACGAGGGAGGGAGAAGCGATGTCGAACACCGCGGTCGCACTGGTCGGCTTCGCCGGCTGGTTCATCCTGTTGACGTTGGTGCTGGCGATCTACCGCTCGTCGCTGGTGCTGGGCGGGCGCAGGGCGGCGAACGCCTTCGCCACCGACGGCTCCGACCTGCCCGGGCTGGGCGCGCGCCTGACGCGCGCGCGCGACAACTGCTTCGAGACGCTGCCGCTGTTCGCCGCGCTGGCGCTGGCGGCGCAGCTCGCCGGCCGGCTCGACGTCACCGACGGGCTGGCGCTGTGGGTGCTCGCGCTGCGTCTGGCGCAGTCGCTGGTGCACATCGCCTCGACCAGCGTCAACGCCGTGCTGGTGCGCGCCAATCTCTTCTTCGCGCAGATGCTGATCTACCTCTGGTGGGTGATCCGCCTGTTCGGCGCCGGCGCGTGAGCTGGAGTGCGGCGCGAAGCGCCGCTCTGGATCTCCGCATCGGCGCGCGCGCGCCGGCCGGGACGCCTACCGCGGCGGCGGCTGGAACGGCAGGTCGTCGGGCAGTCGCGCGACCAGCTCCTCGCTCATCCCGGCCTCCTCGACCAGGAAGCGGCGCCGCTCGGCGAGGTCGACCGGGCGCTCGCTGAGCGCGCCGCGCTCGTCGATGCTCGCCAGCTTGCCCATCGCCGCGCCGAGGCGGCGTTCGCCGCGCAGGAGGTTGAGGCACACGCCGAAGTTGAACGGGCTCCAGTCGCGCGTCATCTCGTGGCGCCGGGCGAACTCCTCGGCCGACGCGCCGAGGTGGTTGAAGCCGCAGTCGAGCGGCTCGCCGCCGGTGAGGAAGTTGCGCCAGCGGATGCGGAACTGGCCGTCGGTCCAGTGCGCCGCGACGCCCCAGGCGGGGTGGTCGATCGCGGACGGCAGCGCGTCGCGCATCGCGAGCGGCTCGCCGTGGAGGATGGAGGCATCGACCACCCAGCGTTCGCCCTCGAGGGTGACGACGACCGAGCCGTGGTTGGGCGGCAGG
>JANRJF010000092.1:0-13095 GCA_033764095.1 Deltaproteobacteria bacterium
GCGGGGTCCGCCGGCGCTCGCCTAACCGCGAGCCCGACCCCGCGCCCGATTCATCGACCGCCGCGACCCTGTCGCGCCGGTTGCGGCTGCGCCTGCGTGCGCACGCCGTCAGCGAGGAGACCAGTTGCATGCTCCAGACGCCATTCTGGCGTTGTCTGGTGTGCGCCGCCGTGACGACCAGCGTCGCGCTCGGCGCCGTGCCGGTCAGCGGCCAGTCGCAGTCGGACATCGAGACGTTGAAGCAGCAGATGCAGGAGCTGATGCGGCAGAACGCCGAGCAGCAGAAGCAGATCCAGCAGCTGCAGAAGAAGGTCGAGACGCTCAGTGCGCCGACCGCGGCGCCAAGCGCCGTCGCCGCGCCGCGCGCGACGCCGAGTATCAAGGCGGCGGCCGCGGCGCCGCCGACGCCGGACGCGCAGGAGGCGATCGACAAGGCGCTGGCCGAGGTCGAGGCGCCGACCGACGTGAAGAATCCGGCGGGGTTGTCGGCGGTGAGCCAGCAGCCGGCGCTGCTGTCGCAGCGCGTCGGGCCGGCGCAGTTGCGGCTCATCGACGTGTCGTTCGACGTGCTGGCGGCAGTCGGCTCGTCGACGGTTGGCGGGCAGACGCTGCGCGACCTGCAGGGCGGCGCGCACGATCCCAACCAGCGCGGCTTCACGCTGCAGCAGGGCGAGCTGTCGCTGGCCGGTGCGGTCGATCCGTACTTCATCGGCGAGGCGCACATGGTGTTCACGCCGGAGGACATCGAGCTGGAGGAGGCGTTCTTCGTCACCACCTCGCTGCCCTGGGATCTGCAGGTGAAGGGCGGCTACTTCCTCACCGACTTCGGCCGCATCAACCCGGTGCATCCGCACGCCTGGACGTTCCAGGACCAGCCGTTCGTCGTCACCCGCATGTTCGGCGGTGACGGGCTGCGCTCGCCGGGTCTGGAGGCGAGTTGGCTGGCGCCGCTGCCGTGGTTCTCGCAGCTCAGCGTCGGCATGCAGAACGCCGACGAGGGCGACCTCACGGTCAGCTTCATCGACCAGGAGGTCGGCATCGGCGGCCGTCCACCGATCGTCACCGACGTCAGCAACCTGAGTGACTTCATCTACCTGGCGCGCTGGGCAAACGCCTTCGACGTCACGCCGGAGATCAGCGCGCTGCTCGGCACCTCGGGGCTCTACGGCGCCAACACCACCGGGCCGCATGCGACCACCTTCGTCTACGGCGGCGACGCGACGCTCAAATGGCGGCCAAACGACAACTTCCGCGGCTGGCCGTTCGTCGTCTTCCAGGGCGAGGTGATCGGCCGCAGCTACACCGCCGCCAACTACATCGGCGGCACCGATCCGAACTTCCCCAACGACCTGCCCAGCGCGATCCTGCGCGACGCCGGCTTCTACGCGCAGCTCACCTACGGATTTCTCCACCCATGGGCGGTGGCGCTGCGCGGCGAGTACGCTTCGGGCGTCGGCAAGAGCGTCATGGACGGCATGCTGGTCAGCCGCGAGGAGGATCCCTTCCGCTCCGATCGCGCCCGCATCTCGCCGCTGATCGTCTACCAGCCGTCCGAGTTCTCGCGCCTGCGGCTGCAGTACAACTACGACAACGCCAAGTTCCTTCCCGGCAATCACAGCGCCAACAGCGTGTGGCTCGGCATCGAGTTCCTCTACGGCACGCATCCGGCGCACAAGTACTGAGGCGATCCCATGTCACGCGACTGTTCGTCTGGAATCGTGTCGACCGGTCTGCGCCGGTCGCTGGTGTTGGCTCGATCGGGGTTGATCGTCGCGCTCGCCGCGGCGGCTCCGGCGCACGCTGGGGCGGCGGCGCCGCTGAAGGTGGTGGCCTCGGTGCCGGAGCTCGGCGCCCTGGTGCGGGTGATCGGCGGCGACCAGGTGGCGGTGACGGTGCTGGCCAAGCCGACCGAGGACCCGCACTTCGTCGAGGCGCGGCCGAGCTACGTCAAGGCGATGAACGAAGCCGACCTCTACGTGCAGGTCGGCCTCGAGATGGAGCTGGGCTACGCGCCGGTGCTGCTGACCGGGGCGCGCAATCCGAAGATTCTCGCCGGCCAGCCGGGCTACCTGGATGCGTCGACGGCGATCACGCCGCTCGACGTGCCGAGCGGACCGGTGGATCGCTCGATGGGCGACGTCCATCCGCTCGGCAGCCCGCATTACCTCCTCGACCCGGTGAACGGTTTGAAGGTCGCGGCGCTGCTGCGCGACGCGCTGGCGCGACTGCGACCGGACGACGCCGCCGGCTTCGCGCAGCGCTTCGACGCCTTCAAGCAACAGCTCAACGCCGACCTGGTCGGCGCGGCCCTGGCGCAGAAGTACGACGCGGAGAAGCTGGCGACGCTCTTCGAGTACGGCAAGCTGGAGTCCTTCCTGCAGCAGCAGGGCGACGGCGCGCTGCTCGGCGGCTGGCTCGGCGCGCTGTCGCCGTATCGCGGCGCCAAGGCGGTCTCCGACCATCCGATGTGGAGCTACTTCGCGCGCCGCTTCGGGCTCGACATGGTCGGCTACCTGGAGCCCAAGCCGGGCGTGCCGCCGACCACCAAGCACCTGCAGGAGATCATCGACCTGATGAAGGCGGAGCACGTCCGTCTGATCCTTGCCGCCGCCTATTACGATCCGCGCCACGCCGAGTTCGTCGCCGCGCAGACCGGTGCGACGGTGGTGCGCATGGCCAACCAGGTCGGCGCCCGGCCCGGCACCGACGACTACCTGGCGATGGTCGGCTACAACGTCGAGCAGTTGGTTGCCGCGCTACACGCCGGGGCGTGAGCATGGCCGCGACACGGGCGAATTGGCGCCACCGTCTGGCATCGCGGCGCCGCCACCTGCTAGGCGCCTGCGATGCCGAGGCCGCGTCCCACCCCCATGCTCCAACCGCGGGGCGTGGTGACCTGAGCGATGGACCCGATCGTTCAAGCGCTGATCGCGACATTGGTGATCAGCCTGATCTCGCTGGTCGGCGTGGTGTTCTTCTTCGCCGACTGGTCGCCGCAGCGCGGCATGGTGTTCATGAGCTTCGCCGCCGGCGTGCTGCTGGCGACGGCGTTCCTGGAGATCCTGCCCAGCGCGCTGGAGCGGCACGCCGGGACGCAGAACCTGCTCGCCGCGACGCTGGCGGCGATCGGCGCGTTCTTCGTGCTGGAGCGCGTGCTGCACGGCCTGCACGACCACGACACCCACGAGAGCCACGCGGTGCCGTCGGGCTATCTCATCCTGGTCGGCGACACGCTGCACAACTTCGTCGACGGGGTGGTGATCGCCGCCACCTTCCTGGCCGACCCGGCGCTCGGCGTCGCCACCACGATCGCGGTGGCGGCGCACGAGCTGCCGCAGGAGATCGCCGACTACGGCGTGCTGCTGAGCAGCAACTTCACCCGCACCGGCGCGCTGCTGTGGAACTTCCTCTCCGGCCTCGCCGCGGTACTCGGGGCGCTGCTCTGCTGGGGCTTCCAGGACTGGATCGAGCCGCACCTCGCCTGGGTGATGGCCTCGACCGCCGGCATGTTCATCTACGTCGCCGCCGCCGATCTCATGCCGGAGCTGCATCACGCCCGCACGCGCGACGCCTGGCGCTACACGGTGCCGTTCTTCGTCGGGGTGCTGTTGATCGCGGTGTTGGGAGCGATCATCCCGGACGCGCACTGAGCGTGGCGGGCCGCGGGTCTGCCCCCCGCGGTCCCGCCACACGCCAAGTGCGCGGTGCTTACTCGGTCGGCAGCGGCAGCGGCGGGCGGCCGCGGCGCGGCAGCTTGCGCGCCGGGCGCGGGCCCGACGGCAGGGTTGCCGTCGCGGCGTCGAGGCCCTCGTTGAGCAGCGCGATGACCACCGCGGTCTTCGAGCAGCCGAGCTCCTGCGCGACGCGGTCGATGCCTTCGCTGACGTTGTCCGGCACCTTCACGTTCATCAGTTTGCTGGGCACGCGGCGGCGCTCGAGGTCTGAGAGTCGTAGATCGGCTCGCATAGCCATGTTGTCGGTCTCCCCTGGGCGAACGAAAATGTATTCCCCGCCCGTGCTACTTGAGCGACAACCCCTTTGCAACATGGAGATCCGCACAGTCGCGCTGCAATGCGGCTGGCGCACCCGACAGCAGCCGCATGCGACCCGGTGAAGACATCCTGCTGGCCGTCGACCGTGTGACGCTCGGCTACGGCGGCGCGCCGATATTGTCCGATGTGTCACTGGAGGTGCGCGCCGGCGAGTTCTGGTTCCTGCTCGGACCCAACGGCGAGGGCAAGACGACCTTCCTGCGCGCCGTGCTCGGCGCGCTGGCGCCGAGCAGCGGGCGCCTGGCGCTCGACGCGGTGCTCGCCGACCGCGCCGCGCTCGGCTTCGTGCCGCAGCGCTGCGCGCCCAACCCGATCCTGCCGACCACGGTGCGCGAGTTCGTCGGCCTCGGCCTGGTCGGCCTGACGCTTGCCGCCGCCGAGCGCGCCGCGCGACTCGAGTGGGCGCTGGCGCATGCCGGCCTCGCCGGGTTCGAGCGCCAGAGCTACTGGGCGCTCTCCGGCGGCCAGCGCCAGCGCGCCCTGGTGGCGCGCGCGCTGGTGCGGCGGCCGCGCCTGCTGGTGCTCGACGAGCCGACCAACCACCTCGACTTCCTCATCGAGGCGGGCATCCTCGCCCTGCTCGCCGACCTGCAGCGCGAGGAGCGCACCGCCATTCTCTTCGTCACCCACGCCCTGCACCTGGCCGAGCGCTACGCGACGCACGTCGCGCTCTTCCATGGCGGAGCGGTGGAAGCTGGCCCCGCCGCCGAGCTGCTGCGCGCCGAGCGCCTGGCGCGCGCCTACGGGCAACAGCCGTGATTGCCGAGTTCGTCGCCTCCTGGGGGCTCTTCCGCGACGCCTACCTGTGCGGCTGGCTGATCGCGGCGCTGCTCGCCGTCGTCGGCGTGCTGGTGGTGGCGCGCAACCAGATCTTCCTCGGCGCCGCCGTCGCGCAGGCCTCGACGCTCGGCATCGCGCTCGGCATGTGGATCGGCTCGGCGTTCGGCGTCGGCGGTCTCACCGGCGACCACGCGCACGGCGCGCTGTCGTTGATCGGCGTCGTCTTCGCCATCCTCGCCGCGCTGCTCACCGCGCGTGGCAGCAGCGGGGGAGCCGGCGAGGCGGCGACCGGCTGGGTGTTCCTCGCCGCCGCCAGCGGCGCGGTGCTGGTGCTCGCCGCCAGCCCGCACGGGCTGGAGGAGATCAGCCATCTGGTCTCGTCGAGCATCATCGGCGCCAGCCCCGCCGACGTCTGGCTGTTCGCCGCGCTGGCGCTGCTCAGCGCCGGCGGCGTGCTGCTGCAGCGCGATCGCCTGCTGCTCTTCGCCATCGATCCGGCGATGGCTGACGCGGTCGGCATGCGGGCCGGCTTCTGGAACGCCGCCATCGCCGCCTGGCTCGGCCTCGCCGTCGGCCTGTCGATGCGCGCCACCGGCCTGCTCTATACCTTCGGCTGCCTGGTGCTGCCGCCGCTCGCCGCCACCGCCCTGTGCCGCGAGAGCGCGCCGCTGTTCTGGGTGGCACCGCTGCTCGCGGTCGCCTGCAGCGCCGCCGGCTTCGTGCTCGCCAACCACTTCGACCTGCCGCCAGCGCAGATGGCGGTGGCGCTGCAGGCCGGATTGGTCGCGGTGGTGTGGAGCTTGAGGAGGATCAGGGGGCTAGGGGGCTAGCGGTTGGGGGTTAGGGGTTAGGGGTTAGGGGTCTGAGTTAGTTCCGGTCTTTCCCCAACCCCCAAGCCCTCAAGCCCTCAAGCCCTCGCGGCGACCGGACGCACTAGACAAGATCTGCCCGAGCTGTTCTATGAGGCCGACATGCCGGCGGAGCTGAATGCGCGTACGCGCGAGCGGATTCTCGACGGGGCGATGCTGGCGATCGCCCGGCATGGGCTGGCCAAGTTGGGCATGAGCGACGTCAGCCAGCAGGCCGGCGTCTCGCGTGGCACGTTGTACCGGTACTTCCCGAGCCGCGAGGAACTGCTGCTCGACCTGGCGGCGTTCGAGACGGCGCGCTTCCAGCAGCGCGTCAGCGAGGCGTTGGCGGCGGCGCCGGCGGATGCCTCGCGACTGGAGATCGCGCTGCAGCAGGTGACGCGCTACGTCGGCGAGCATCCGGCGATTCGCCGCGTGCTCGAGACCGAGCCGGCCTTCGTGCTCGCCTATCTGCGCGACCAGTTCCCAGCCCTGCGCGCCACCACCGGGCAGTTTCTCGCGCCGCTGCTGGCCGAGACCCAGCCGGTGCGCGACGGCCTGGCGAGCACCGAGCAGCTGGTCGACTGGATGACGCGGGTGATGATCTCCGCCGTCCTGTTTCCCGACCCCGACCCCGACGGCATGGCGCGCAGCCTGACCGCCGTCTACCGCCTGCTGGTGCCGGCCGCTCGACCGGCGCCGCCGGCGCGCCGCGCAGCGCGAAAGGATCGACGATGAGCACCGGCATGGCGACCACCAACAAGCTGTTCGGCGGCACGATGATGAGCCCGATCGTCGATCCGTACTCGGTCTACAAACGCCTGCGCGACGACCACCCGGCGATCCCGGTCAACACGATCATGGGCGTCAATTACATGATCACCCGCTACGCCGACGTCGAGGCGGTGCTGAAGGACGGTAAGACCTTCTCCTCGAAGGCCAACGCGCGCGGCATCGGCATCGTCATGGGGCGCACCATCCTGGAGATGGAGGGCAAGGAGCACGTCCGCTTCCGCAACATCATCTCGCCGTTCTTCAGCCCGCGCGCGATGAAGGCCGAGACGCCCGAGGTGGTGACCGGCGTGATAAACCGCACCATCGACGCCTTCGCCGGCGCCGGCCACGCCGAGCTGGTGCACCAGTTCACCTTCACCTTCCCGATGCAGGTGATGGCGACGATCATCGGGATTCCGGTCGCCGACTACCACGCGTTCCACCGCATGGCGATCGACCTGATCAGCGTCGGCGACGATCCGGCGAAGGGCTTCCAGGCGGCGCAGGATCTGGTCGAGTACCTGACGCCGCTGATGGCGGAGCGCCAGGCCGAGCCGCGCAACGATCTGCTCAGCAAGCTGATGCATGCCGAGGTCGAGGGCAGCCGCCTGACCTCGGAGGAAGTGCTCGGCTTCCTGCGCCTGCTGCTGCCGGCCGGCGCCGAGACGACCTATCGGCTCACCGGCAGCTGCCTCTACGCGCTGCTCACCCACCCCGAGGTGTACGAGGAAGTGCGCGCCGATCGGTCGAAGATCGACCTGCTCATCCAGGAGACGCTGCGCTGGGAATCGCCGGTGCAGTTCGTTTCGCGCGAGCCGACCGAGGACGTCGAGATCTCCGGCCATCCGGTGCCAGCCGGCGGCCTGCTCTCGGTGGTGGTCGGCTCGGCCAACCGCGACGAGCGGCACTACGCCGACCCCGACCGCTTCGACCTGCACCGCAAGAATGACGACCACCTCGCCTTCGGCTTCGGTGCGCATTTCTGCGCCGGGTCGCACCTGGCGCTGCTCGAAGCCCGCACCGCGCTCAACGCGCTGCTCGACCGCCTGCCCAACCTGCGCCTCGACCCGTCGCAGGACAGCACCATCGTCGGCCTGGCGTTCCGCTCGCCGAACCGGCTGCCGGTGCAGTTCGACGTGCGCCACTAAAGAATTCACCACGGAGACACGGAGTCACGGAGATCGGAGGGAGTGTCCCTCTGCGTCTCCGTGCCTCCGTGGTGAATTCCTTTTCCGTTCGGTTTCAAGCTGCTAGCTCGATCCCCTCATTGGAGGTTTTATGCCGCTCGATCCGCAGGCGCAGGCGTTGCTCGATCAGCTCGAATCGATGGGCGGGAAGTCGCTGTCGGAGATGGGCGTCAGCGAGGCGCGCCAGATGATGGAGATGATGTCGCAGATGCGCGGCGCGCCGGTCGAAGTGGCGTCGGCGGTGGATCGCACCATCCCCGGCCCGCAGGCCGACATTCCGGTGCGCGTCTACACGCCGCAGGGCACCGCGCCGTTCCCCCTGCTGGTCTACTTCCACGGCGGCGGCTGGGTGCTCGGCAGCCTGGAGACGCACGACGGCATCTGTCGCGCGCTCGCCAGCGGCGCCGGCTGCGTCGTGGTCTCGGTGGACTATCGGCTCGCGCCCGAGCATCGCTACCCGGCCGCGGCCGACGACTGCTACGCCGCGACGCAGTGGGCGGCGGCGCGCGCCGCCGAGCTCGGCGCCGACGCCAGACGCGTCGCGATCGGCGGTGACTCCGCCGGCGGCAACCTGACCGCCGTGGTGGCGCAGATGGCGCGCGATCGCGGCGGTCCGGCGCTGGCATTCCAGCTGCTGATCTACCCGGTCACCGACGCCACCAACCTGGAGACCGCGTCGTACCGCGACAACGCCACCGGCTACCTGCTCACCACCGCCGACATGCACTGGTTCTGGGATCACTACCTGGGCGACGGCCGGCCGCGCGCCGCCGAGCCGTACGCCTCGCCGCTCAAGGCGACGAGCCTCGCCGGGCTGCCGCCGGCGCTGGTGTTGACCGCCGAGTTCGATCCGCTGCGCGACGAGGGCGAAGCCTACGCGCGCGCCTTGGAAGAGGCCGGCGTGCCGGCGCGCCTGACGCGCTACCAGGGCATGATCCACGGCTTCTTCGGCATGGGGGCGTTGCTCGACCAGGCGAACGCCGCGGTGAAGGAAGCCTGCGGCAATCTGCGGCTGGCGTTTGCGAGGAAGTAGCTGTCAGCGATCAGCCATCAGCGATCAGCCATCAGCGATCAGCCATCAGCGGTTTTGCCCAACAGATCACTTCGGACCCCCCATCCTGGCCTTCCCCCGCTGACGCGGGGGAAGGAATCGGATCCATGCAGGCCATGTGCGACAGAGCTCATTTCGGTTCCTTCCCCCGCGTCAGCGGGGGAAGGTCAGGATGGGGGTCCGATTTGCTGGGCAAGCCGCTGATGGCTGATCGCTGATCGCTGATAGCCGACAGCTCACAGCCGACCGCCAATCGCATGGATCTCCTCTCCCGCCTCGTCACCCTGCTCGAGGACCTGCGCGAGATCCCCGCCTACAAGCGCATCGGCGACGCGCTGAACCAGGCGGCGAAGGACGGCTTTCGCACCTGCGGCTACGTCATGCGCGAGCAGGCGGAGCGCATTCCCGATCGCGTGCTGCTGCGCTTCGAGGAGGAGCAGGTCAGCTTCGGGCAGTACAACCAGGGCGTCAACCGCTACGCCAACCTGCTGTCCGGCGAAGGCGTGCAACGCGGCGAGCCGGTGGCGATCATGATGGAGAACTCGCCCGACTTCCTGATGGCGGAGGGGGCGATGGGCAAGCTCGGCTCGATCGGCGCGCTGATCAACACCAACCTGCGCGGTGCCGGGCTCGCCTACGTGCTGGAGAAGTCGCGCGCCCGCGTCGTGCTCGCCGACGCCGCCTGCTGGCCGGCGCTGCAGGAGCTGCCGCGCCTCGAGGGTCTGGTACTCTACGCGCAGGCCGAGCCGTCGGCGCTCGCCGGCAGCGCGGCGCGCCCGCTCGGGGAGGCGCTCGCGGCGGCATCGACCACCGAGCCGAACATTCCCGACGTGAAGGTCTCGGACGAGATGATGTACATCTACACGTCCGGCACCACCGGCTATCCGAAGCCGACCATCATCCGGCACTCGCGCTTCACCATGGGCGGCCAGTCGCTGCGCATCGTGCTGGAGCTGGCGGAGGGCGACTGCTCCTACGCGCCGACGCCGCTGTACCATGGCTACTCGAACTTCGTCGGCTTCGCACCCGCCTTCCACGCCGGCACCACGTTCGCGTCGCGGCGCCGCTTCTCGGCCAGCGCGTTCCTCGACGACGTGCAGCGGCACGGCGCGACGCACTTCATGTACGTCGGCGAGCTGTGCCGCTACCTGCTGCGCCAGCCGCCGACGCGGCGCGACCGCGCCCACACGCTGCGCATCGCCACCGGCCCCGGGCTGCGGCCGGACATCTGGGCGGCGTTCGTCGAGCGCTTCGGCATCGACCGCATCATCGAGACCTACGGCCAGACCGAGGCGAACCTCAGCCTGATGAACCGCCGCGGCCGCGCCGGCTCGGTGGGCCGCGCCGCGCCGTTCCAGCACACGCAGCTCAAGCTGGTGCAGTTCGATCACGACGCGCAGTGCCCGCGCCGCGGCGCCGACGGCTGGCTGATCGAGTGCGGCCCGGGTGAGGTCGGCGAGCTGCTCAGCGAGGTGTCGAGCAAATCGGTGATGAGCTTCGACGGCTACGTCGACAAGGCCGACAACGAGGCCAAGTTGATGCGCGACTGCTTCACCGCCGGCGACGTCTACCTGCGCACCGGCGATCTGCTGCGCCGCGATCGGGCCTCGTACTACTACTTCGTCGACCGCATCGGCGACACCTTCCGCTGGAAAGGCGAGAACGTCGCCACCGCCGAGGTCGGCGAGCGCCTCAACGGCGCACCCGGCGTCAGCGAGACCGCCGTCTACGGCGTGCAGGTGCCGCACACCGACGGCCGCGCCGGCATGGCGCTGATCGTGCCGCAGCGCGGCGCCGCGTTCGACCCCGCCGCCTACTATGCGTTCTGCGAGCGCACGCTGCCGCCCTATGCGCGACCGCTGTTCGTGCGCGTGGCGGAGGCGATGGACGTCACCGGCACGCTCAAGCACGTCAAGACGCGCCTGCAGCGCGAAGGCTACGATCCGGCAACGATCGCCGACCCGCTCTGGTTCCGCGACGACGCCGCGCGCACCTACGTGCCGCTCGACGCGCCGCTCAAGGCGCGCATCGATTCCGGCGCCATCGCCGTGTGAGCGGCGCGAGCAGCGCGGCGGCGAGCAGCCACCCGCCATCGCTTGGTCGCGGCGCGCCGACCTGACATCCATCGCCGCCGCTGGCGGGGGCCATCGCGGTCGGCGTCTGTGCGGGCGCGATCAGCGGGAGGACCTCGACCGTGGCGCCGATCACTTCGAAAGGGAGCCCGGCGCCAGCGGAGTCGGTGGCGCGCGAATTGGCGAAGCGCAGCGGATAGAAGCCGGCCAGGGCATCGTCGGCCAGGGCGAGCGTGCAATGGAAGAGCGGCAGGCCGGTCTGCAGCGCGGCGCCGTCGGCGGACGCGAGGTTGACGCGCACCGCGGTGCAGTCGCTCGCCGGCGTGCAGCCGGTCGGCCTGAAGGCGAACTCTGCGTCGATCGGCAGCGCGTCGTTGAGGCCGCAGCGCGGCTGCTGCCCGTCTGCCGCGACCGAGATGACTGCATCGGTCTGTAGATCGGTGACGACGGACCCCAGGTCCGTATTGGCCTGCAGCGCCAGGTCGATGGTGATCTCGTCGCCGGGAAGGCCATGGCCCGGCTCCGGCACCAGTGCGGCACCGGCTTCGACGATCAGCCGCGTGTCGTCGCAGCCGATGTCGACCGCGCGGCCTCCCGGCGACAGCGCCTCGGCCGCGACGCAGCGCAGCGGATATGCATCCGGCGGCGTCGCGGTGAAGACGAAGCAGCTGACCAGCGTGCTGCCGCTGGCGATCGCGTCGCGATCGCGCTGCGCGGTGATGTGGACGCGCAACCCATCGCAGTCGACACCCGGCGCGCAATCCGGCGGGGTGAACTCGACGCTGCTGTCGGGCTTGTTGAGCGCCGCGTTCAGGACGCAGGCGGGCTGTGCGTTGATCGTGAACCCGACCGGCATCCCCTCCGGGAAGCGCAGCTCGACCGCCACGTCGGCGACATCGGCGGTGGTGAAGAGGCGAATCCCGAACGCCTGTCGTCCGGGGTGCAGCGTATCGGGATCGACCACCAGGCTCGCCGGTTGCGCGCGTACCGCTGTCGAGCTCGACAGCCAGACGGCGGTGATCACCAAGCCGCACCAGGGACACATCACTGCAGCTCCTCGGGTCCCGCTTCCATTAGCGCGGTGAGGCGGCGGAAGAAATCGCCGAAGACGTCGGCGGGATTCGCCGCGCCGCCGGAGAGGAAGACGTCGAGGCCGGGTCCGATGCCGGTGTTGCCGCCGACCAGCACCGCCATGCGTCCCGCCGCGGCGAGCCGTGCGTCGTAGGCGGCGCGATCGCCGTCGCCGTCGATCAGCTCGAGTCCGAGCAGGCCGGCCTCGCCGTAGAGCGCCAGCTTGCGCGCCGCGTCGTCGAGCTCGGCGACCAGCGCCGCATTGGGTACGTCGCGCTGCAATGCATCTTCCGCCGCGGCGCAGCGGGCGAGGAAGGCGCGCAGCGCAGCCTGGTTCGCGGCTGTGCGGTCGGCGAAGAATGCATCGGCCAGAGTGTGCAGCACCGGCGACTCGGCTTCTCGCCCGATCAGCGGGTGGCTGCGGAACTGCTCGGCGATCAATCCCACCGCCTGCGCACCAGCGGCGGAGCCGGCGATCTCCAGCAACGCGTCGTCGAACGCGGCGTCCGGGTCGTATCCCTCCGGGTCGGCGAAGAAGCGCCCGGCGGTCCACAACGCCAGCTTGCTCGCCTCGGGCTGCAGCATGGTGTTGAGCAGCACGCCGTCGGTGGCGTCGACGACGCCCGGCTCGCGTGCCCGGTAGGGCGACAGGAACAGCTCGCGGCTCAGCACGACGTCGTTGACCGGGAAGTTGTCCCACACCACCACCGGGCGCTCGACCAGCTTGGCGTAGTCGACGGCGTCGGCGGCGCGCAGCGGGTTGGCGAACACGTGCGGGCCGGTCCACAGGATGGCGACGTCGCGCGGCAGCCCCGCATAGGCCGCATAGGCGGTGGCGGAGGGAATCGGGAACATGCCGTCGAAGGTCGAGCGGCTGGCGCGGAAGTCGTCCGCCGTGCCGGCGTAGTAGTGCGAGATGAAGCACAGGCTGGCGTGCGGATCGCGGCGGCGCAGCGCGGCGCGTGTCTGGGTGATCAGGCGCACCTGCACGGCCGGATCGGCGGCGCGGCTGGTGGCGGCGAGATCGTCGAACAGCAGGCAGAAGTCGCGCACGCCGACGTCGAACAGGGCGCCCAGCTTGTCGACCAGGCGCGCCGGGTCATCGCCGTCGGGATCGAAGCCGCCGCCGGGCGACAATGCGTAGACGAAGCGCACGTGCGACTGTTCGGCAGCGCGCGCCAGCTCGCCGAAGTGGGCCATCCACTCGGCCGGGTAGGGCTCGCGCCAACGGCTGCGATGGTACGGGTCGAGCTTGGGCGC
>JANRJF010000093.1:0-6390 GCA_033764095.1 Deltaproteobacteria bacterium
TTGACTGAACTCCGGCGCCCGTGACGCCGACCGGTCTCCCGTCGTCGCCGAGACGGCGATGGCGTCTCCGCGGTGCGATGTCAGATCAGGGTGAGACCCCACACGGGCCGGTGCATCCGTGCCCCGAGTCTCTGCGGGCGACCACGACCGCGAGGCCGAGGCGCAGTCGGCGTCGCGCACACTGCCCCGGCCGCCGGGCGCCGGATTGTCTCGACTGGTTTGGTCATTCGGGACAGGTGCCCAGCGCGTTGTTCACGGCAGCGATCAGCTCGTCGATGGTGACGCTGCCGTCGCCGTTGCGGTTGGCCGGCGGACAATCCGCCACCGGCCGGCTGCCCAGGGCGGTGTTGACGGCGAGCACCAGCTCATCGATCGTCACCTGACGGTTGCCGTTGCAATCGCCGACGCAGACGCCGCTCGGCGGCGTCACCGTCGGCGTCGGGGTATCCGTCGGCGTCCCGGGCTGCGGGGTGCCGGTCGGGCTGGCCGTCGGCGTGGCGGTAGCACTCGGCGGCAGGCTGCCGGTCGCACTTGCCGTCGGCTTGGCGGTGACAGTGACCGTGGCGGTACGGGTTTCGGTCGCGGTGACGGTGGCCGTCGCCTGCGTACCGGTGCGGGTTTGCGTCGCGGTGGCCACCGTCGCGGTGCGCGTATGAGTCGCCGTTACGACGGTCGAGGTGACCGTGCGCGTAGCAGTGAACGTCGATGTGGGCGCCCCAGGCGCCAGCGTCGCGGTGGAGGTTGGCGTCGTCGTGCGGGTTGCCGTCGTGGTGGGGGTGGTCGTCGCGGTGCGGGTCACCGTCGGCGTGCGGGTGATCGTCGGCGTCAGGGTGGCGGTCGGCGGCGGCGGCGGAACGACTTCGAAGGCGCCGATGTCGGCGCCGTCGCCGCCGAGCGCGTTCTGGATCGTCGGGTCATCGAGCGGGCGCGCGCCGCCGCGCTGATCGGTGGAGGCGCCGGAGCTCTGGCCCTTGTCGATCGCCGGACTGCCGGGCAGCAGCGCATGCGTCATCGTCGGCCCGCCGTTCACCTGCAGCGCGCCGAGCCCCACGTCGTTGGTGATGCCGTCTTGCGGCCCGAGGATGGCGCCGGCGTTGCCGAACAGGTTGTACCCCAGTGACGTGATCGTCCCGCCGCTCAGGCTGCCGCCGCTGTTGTCGGCGACGATCGAGTTGCGCACCGTCATGTCGATCGGGCCCTCCAGGTAGACGCCACCCTTGCCGGCGAGGTTCGAGCTGTTCGCGGTGATCGTGCTGTTGGTGACCACGATCGTCTCGCCGGCAGCGGCGGTGGCGCCGATGGCGCCGCCGCCGAAGGTCGGGGCGCTGTTGCCGCTCACCGTGCAGTTGCTGAACGTCGCGCTGGCGTCGTCGAGGCCGATGCCGCCGCCGCGCCCGCCGGCGCGACTGCCGCCGATCGTGGTGTCGATGAACCGCCCGACCGCGTCGTGCAGGAAGACGCCGCCGCCGCGCGCCGACGTCTCGCCGTTGCCGACCGTGCAGCGGGTCAGCGTCAGGTCGGCGTTGCTGGCGATCGCGCCACCGTTCTCCGTCGTCTTGCCGTCGAGCATGTCGAGATCGTTGATGGCGACCTCGATTCCGGAGGCGATGTTGAAGACGCGACCCAGAGCGCTAGCGGAGACGATCACCCGCGCCTCCGGGCCGTGGATGGTCAGGCGTTCGCCGATCAGCACGTCGCCTTGCAGGAAGATGATGCGCGATTGGGCGAAGAAGGTCGGGTCGAACCAGACGTCGGTATCGGGCAACGCACCGGTGACCACGGTGCGCAGGCTGCCGGCGCCGCTGTCGGCGTCGGTGGTGACGAAATCCGTGTGCGTCTCGACGGCGCCGATGTCGGAATTGTCGCCGCCCGGCAGCACCGGAACGCCGGCGACGTCGAACAAGCGTGTCCGCCCGCGCTGGTCGGTGAAGATGCCGGCGCTGTTGCCCTGGTCGATCGCCGGACTGCCGGGCAGCGGCATGCGCGTCTGCGTCGGTCCGCCGTTGTACTGCAGCGGCCCGAGCTTGGCGTCGGTGTTGGTCTGGTCGGTGTCGTCGGCCAGGTAGCCGCCGCCGTCGTCGCTGCTCAGATTGAAGCCGTGCGAGATGACCGACGTCGGCCCGCCGACCGCGGCGGTGAAGAGGCTGCCTCCCGCGTTGTCGGCCAAGATGGAGCTGCGCACCGTTGCGGTCGCCGACAACCCCGCTGCGGCTTCGAGGCGAACGCCACCGCCCTCCGTCGCCGAGTTGTCGACGATGGTACTGTCGGCGATCGTCAACGTGCGTCCGCCGAGGTAATCGAAGAACGAGATGCCGCCGCCACCGAAGCTCGCCGCATTGTCGCTGAGTGTGCAGTTGGTGAACGCGGCGCTCGAGCCGGCGATCTCGAACGCGCCACCGCGGAATCCAGACGTATTCCCGCTGAAGGTGCAGTCGGTGACCGTCGCAAACGCGTTGCTCACATACGCCGCGCCGCCATAGTTCACCGCGTGGCTGCCGACGACGGCGCAGCGGCTCAGCGCGACGTCGGCATCGCTGTAGATGGCACCGCCCGAGTCGGGGGAGTGCCCGCCGCTGAGGGTTACCCCGCTGATCGCCACCAGCAGCTTGCCCGGCGCGACGCGGACGACGCGATTTTCGTTTCGTCCCGAGAGCGTCAGCAGGTGCGCACCCGGGCCGTGGATGGTCAGGCTCTTGGCGATGCCGATCTCGCCGTCCAGCGCAATGGTGCGCGGCACACTGAAGAACGCCGGAGCGAAGAGGATGTCGCCGTTGGCGGGCGCGTCGGCGATGACCTGGCGCAGACTGCCGGCGCCGCTGTCGTCGGCGTTGGTGACGATGGCGGCCTGCAACTCGACGGCGCCGATGTCGGATTGATCGCCCGGTCCGGCGACGGTGGCGACGTCGAACGGTCGCGTCGCGCCGCGCTGATCGGCGATGGCGCCGAAGCGACTGCCCTTGTCCAGCACCGGACTTGTCGCGCGCGGCGCATGGCTCGGCGTCGCGCCGCCGTTGTCGGAGAGCGGCAGCAGCAGCGGATCGAGCGGATCGGCCGGGGTGCCCTTCTGATCGTTGGTGCCGTTGACGGCGATCGGGCCGGGGTTGCCGATCAGGTTGAAGCCGCCCGAGGACAGGCTGCCGGAGCTCGACGAGACATCCGGCGTGCTCGGCGTATTGTCCGCGATGATGCTGTTGCGCAGCGTCACCGTGCCGACGCTGATGCGCAGCCCGCCGGCGCGACTCGGCCCGACGGCGAAGTTCCTGGTGATGGTGCTGTTCTCGATCGTCGCCGAGCCGAGCCGCAGACCGCCGCCGTTGTCGCCGCCGCTGCCGGTGGCGCGATTGCCGCTGATCGTCGAGTTGGTGATCGTGACATCGCTGGTGCTGGCGATGCCGCCGCCGGTGGAATTGCCGCTCGCGGAATTGTTCGAGATGGTGCTCTTGTCGACGATCAGTGCGGCGCCGAGCGCGTTGCTGATGCCGCCGCCGAACGCCGCCCGGTTGGCGGTGATGTGACACTCTTTGATGGTCAACGCGCCGCTGTTGAGAATGCCGCCGCCGGCTCCGACGCCGGCGTTGCCGCCGGTGATCGTCAGGCCGTTGAGCTCGGCGATCACGCCGTCGTCGACGTTGAACACGCGCTCGATATCGGCGCCGTCGATGGTCAGCAAGCGAGCGCCGGGGCCGAGGATCTTCAGATCGCCGGTGATGTCCGGCAAGGCGCCGCTGAGCGTGATGCGGCGCGGGGTACTGAAGAACACCGGGTCGAAAGTGATGCTGTCGGCGCCGCCGACGAGGTTTGCCGCTCCCATGACGTTGCGCAGCGACCCTTCGCTGCCGTCGTCGGCGTTGGTCACCACGAGGGGCGGCCGATCCAGGCAGACGTCGCCGAACTCGTTACAGGTTTGCGTCCCGCTGCAGGGGGCAGTGAGATGTGCGGCGCAGGCCCCGGCGGCATTGCAGCGATCGTCGCCGTTGCAGAACAGCCCGTCGTCGCAGATCTTGCCTGCCGGCGTCACCGGAATGTGCGCGCATTGCCCGTTGTCGTCGCAGCGCTCGTCGGTACACACGTTCGCATCGGCCTGGCAGGGCGTGTTGGCGGGGAGCTTGGCGTCGGGCTGGCAGACGCCGCCGTCGCACACTTCGGCAGCGTCGCAGCCGAGTGCGTTCGGATCAGAAGGACGACAGAGGACGCCGTCGCCTTTGCGGACGTCGGCTGGGCAGTCGTTGCCCACACCGGTACAGAATTCCGCCACGTCGCACCCGTCGGTGGCGGCCGGGCGGCACAGCTCGGAGGCGGGCTTCTTGGAATCGGCCGCCGGACACACCGGGCTGTCGCCGGTGCAGACGTCGTTCTCGTCGCACACGCCGACCGCCGGCCGGCACACCTCGTCGTGCGCGCGCAGTTGGCAGGTGGTCGTGCAGCACGAGCTCAACGTGCCGTTGAGCTCGCCGGTATCGCACGCCTCGCCCGGATTGGGGTCGCCGTTGCCGCAGAGATCCTGGACGATCACCTCGACGAACAATCCGTCCTGGTTGATGTCGCGGTCGCCAGTGCCGGGATAGGAACAGGTGGGGCAGAGAGCGCCGACGCCGTCCGCCGCAGGACCCCCAGCCGCGCCGCAATCTCGCAAGCCGAGGTGTTGACCGTCGTCTCCGCCGCCATCTTGAGGAGGAGGGAAAAATCGTCACGGGTCGGACGGTGGCGGAACGAAATCGTCTGTGACCTCGAGCCCTCGGCCAGTTCCACCGCGGTATCGTCCGACCCCAGTGCGATCGACGCACCGGGAAGGGTGATGTCGGCGAGAGCGGGCCCTGGTTCCACGGCGTTCAAGGTCAACAGCGGGGCAGCCATCGGCGCGAGATCCACACCGCAGGAGACCACGAAGGGATCAAGATGCTCGCGCCGCAGCTCGCCAGCCCGATACACCGTGACGGTCATGTCGTAGTTGCCACTGCTGAGGACGGAAAATGTCGTCGTGTAGTCGGCATTGGCGGTATCGACCGGTGTGCCGCCCGTCCCCAGCAAGCCGAGATGGTAGAGATTGAATCCAAAGCGTGCAGTGAACACATTCGGAGCCACGCTGACCGTCTGGGCTGTTGCGGTCGCGCCGCCGGAAGGGACCTGGAGATCGTAGGTGAGTGCGGAGTCGGTGGCGACGGACGTGATCTCCGCCTCGGCAACCGCCGCGTACATTGACAGCCATGCGGCGGCCATCATCGCCAGCGTCAGCGGGCCGCATACGCGTCTCGCGCGCGCCCCTGCTGTAGCGTGTGCGATGTACCGCGACGCGATGGTCCGCATCGTCGAGCCGCTTGGTCGCCGCATGGCTTCAGACCTCCCCGGGTCTACGTCACCCGGCTGCCCAAAGCGCGGAAGACCCTGCCTCGGCGTGATTGGCGTCCGGTTCGCCAGCCGCACCGCAACAATTCGGATCGAAATTTGGAGCTTGCGGCCGTCCTAGCCCACCGAAAGCGCGCAAATCAAACTATTTGGCAGTCGCGCCATGCCAGATGGCCTTGCGGGGATGGCCCGAGTGCGAGCGGCGGTCCTCTCCTGGACTCTGTGCCTCTGTGGTCCGGATCATGCCCAGCAACGACCGGCGCGCCGCGGAGCCCCGCCAGCGGCGCCGCCTGGCGCTTCGCCGCGCGGCGCGCGCGCGCCAGGCGCAGTCCACCCTTCGAACGGTCTTCGTCCGAACTGTCTTCGTCGTCGGCGCGGCCGCCTCAGCCGGGGGCGTTCTCCAGTGCGACGTAGGGCCGGCACGGCTGCCCGCGCAGGGCGCCGCAGATCGGGCGCTCGGCGGGGACCTGCACGGCGCCGGCCGGCAGCACCGGCAGCACGATCGACGACGCCACCGCGCCGCCGCGGCCGATGCTGTAGCCGACGTCCTCGCCGCCGGGATCGGCGTTCTCGAAGAACCACAGCGGCAGGTCGCCGCCCGGCGTGTTGATCTGCACGCGCAGGCGCGAGCCGGCGCGCAGCGGGTGGGCGACTGGGAAGATCGGCACCTGCAGCGCGACGAACTGGTTCAGCGGCACGGGGGAGTAGCTGTCCGCGTCGTAGAGAATCTGGATGGTGAGGTCATCCGAGCGCGCCGCGTCGATCTGGCGGAAGCCGGCGTTGAGGACGCCATTCTGGATGCGCACCTCGTCGCCGTCCGGCGTGATCTCGGACAGCACCAGTTCGATGCCGGCGGTGGCGCTCTCGCTGCGCAGCCAGAGATCGGCGTGCCCGGAGCCGGCGATGACGACGTCCTCGGCGAGCGGTTCGGTCAGATACGAGAGCCCCTTGCCGTCGCGCGTCGGTTGCCAGTCGAAGTCGAGCGTGATGCTCGGCTTGATGAAGTCGTAGGCGCCCTCCTGCGCGTAGCCGACCATGCCGATGGCG
>JANRJF010000094.1:0-1970 GCA_033764095.1 Deltaproteobacteria bacterium
GGGGCGTCGGGCGCCGCGGTGGCGTGGAGCCTGGCCGACACGCGCATGAATATCCTGTGCCTGGAGCAGGGGGGCTGGATGGACCCGGCGCAGTATCCCGGCATGCGCATGGACTGGGAGACGCGCACGCTCGGCGACTTCGCCTTCAGTCCGAACGCGCGCGGCCGGCGCGAGGACTACCCGGTCAACGACAGCAACTCGCCGATCCAGGTGTCGATGTTCAACGCCGTCGGCGGCAGCACCATCCTCTATGCGGCGCATTTCCCGCGCTTCCATCCGTCCGACTTCCGCGCCCGCACGCTCGACGGCGTCGGCGACGACTGGCCGATCGACTACGCGACGCTGGCGCCGTACTACGACGTCAACGCGCGCATGATGGGCGTCTCCGGTCTGGCCGGCGATCCCGCCTATCCGCCGAAAGAGGTGCCGCTGCCGCCGCTGGCACTCGGCAAGCTGGGCGAGAAGCTGGCCGCCGGCTTCAATTCACTCGGCTGGCACTGGTGGCCGTCGGACAGCGCCATCGCGACGCGCGAGTGGGAGGGGCGGGCGCCGTGCATCAACGCCGGCACCTGCCTGTCGGGCTGCGCGCAGGGCGCCAAGGCGAGCACCGACATCACCTACTGGCCGCCGGCGATTCGCCAGGGCGTGACGCTGCGCCCGCACTGCCGCGTGCGCGAGATCACCGTCGGCGCCGACGGCCTGGCCGACGGCGTCATCTACTACGACGCCGAGGGCGTCGAGCGGCGGCAGAAGGCGCACGTCGTCGTGGTCGCCTGCAACGGCATCGGCACGCCGCGCCTGCTGCTCAACTCGACGTCGAAGCAGTTTCCCGACGGCCTCGCCAACCGCAGCGGGCTGGTCGGCAAGAACCTGATGTTCCATCCCTACGCGATGGTCACCGGCCTCTTCGACGAGCCGCTGGAGGCATACAAAGGCCCGACCGGCTGCTGCATCTGGAGCCACGAGTTCTACGAGACCGATGCCGCGCGCGGCTTCGTGCGCGGCTACTCGTTCGAGATCCTGCGCGGCTTCGCGCCGCTCACCACCGCGATGTGGGGCATGCAGGCCGGGCGCATTCCGTCCGGCGCCGACCACCATCGCGCCTTCGCCGGTCTGTTCGACCGCATCGCCAGCCTGGCGGCGATCTGCGAGGACCTGCCCGAGGAGCACAACTGCGTCACCCTCGATCCGCAGCTCGCCGACGCCGACGGCATCCCGGCGCCGAAGATCAACTACCGACTCAGCGAGAACAGCCGCGCCATGCTGGCGCACGGCGTCGCGCGCCCGCAGGAGGTGCTGCACGCCTCGGGGGCGCGCGAGACGCTGGTCGACTCGCCGCTGCCGTTCGCCGGCTGGCACCTGATGGGCACCGCGCGCATGGGCACCGACCCGGCGAAGTCGGTGGTCAACGAGTGGGGCCGCTGCCACGACGTGAAGAACCTGTTCATCGTCGACGGCAGCATCTTCGTCACCGCCGCGGCGGTGAACCCGACCAACACCATCCAGGCCCTGGCGCTCTACATCGCCGACCAGATGAAGCGGAACCTCGCCACGCTGTTCGATTGAGGCGACCATGACCACTGCCACGCCGTTGTCCCGCGACGCCCTGCACGTGCTGGTACACGTGCTCGACGATCTCGTTCCGCCCAGCCCCGACGGCCGCCTGCCCGGCGCCGGCGCGCTCGGCCTGGCGCCGTACCTCGACCACGCGCTCGACGCGCTGCCCGGGCTCAAGGACATGGTCGCGCACAGCCTGCTGGCGCTCGACGCCTTCGCGCGGCGCCGCAACGGCGGCGGTCTCGACGCCATGAGCCCCGAGCAGCGCAGCGCGACGCTCGCCGAGTTCGCCGGCACCGACGACGCGCTGCCGCCGATCCTCGCCATCCACGCCTACAGCGGCTACTACCAGCACCCCATCGTCCTGCAGGCGCTCGGCCTCGAGCCGCGCCCCCCGCACCCGCTGGGCTACG
>JANRJF010000095.1:0-12487 GCA_033764095.1 Deltaproteobacteria bacterium
AGGGCAAGGTCGACCAGAGCACGCAGGTGTTCCTCAGCGACGAGCAGATCGAACAGGGCTTCGTCCTGCTGTGCCAGGCCAAGCCGCTGTCCGACGTCGTCGTGCAACTCTGCAGCGACGACGAGATCGACCAGCTCTAGGAACGATGCGATTTCAGTCTCGACCGGACGGCCGAGTGCCGGTCCGCTCCGGACGATGACGGCGCCCGGGCGACGCGCGCTGCCGACTGCGGCAAGCAAGCTGCTGATCGTTGTCGTCGCGACGCTGGCGACGCTGCTGGCGGCGGAGATCGCCACGCGCCTCGTCTACTCGCGCTCCGATCTCGGCCGGCTGATTTCGTTCGGTAGCGCGCCCACCCGAACGGTTGACGGCGTCGTCCTCTGGGACTCGGAGGACCTGCGCTACGACCGCTCGGACCTGCGCCGGGTCGCCCAGCGTGCCGACACGTTCACCGTCGTCGGCCTCGGCGATTCGATCATGTACGGCATCGAGTTGCCGAAGAGCGACACCTACCTCGAGCAGGCGCGCGACATTCTACAGCGCCGCTTGGAGCAGCCGGTGGAGATGATCAACTTGGCCGTCCGCGGCTACAACACGGCGCAAGAGGACGCCGTCAAGGAACTCGCTCCGCAGCTCCAGCCGGATTTTGTGATCGTACACTGGTGGGGCGACGACGCGCGCCGGTACCGCGTAGTCGGCAATCACGTGATGGACTTCGGCGATGTCGGCCCAGACGGCCATGTGGCCGGCCAGGCGCTGCCGATTCCCGCCTGGCTGAGTGAACGCCTCCTCATGTACTCCCGATTGTACGCGCTGCTCACCCAGTTGCTGGTCGCTCGCCATCAGCAGAGTCAGCCCTACGATTGGGCGTACGTCGAGACTGCCCTCGCCGACATCCACAACCGCGCACAACGCAGTGGGGCTAAAATGGTGATCCTCGCTTCGCCCAGTCTTTCCGGGCCGACGCCGGAGGCGCTCCCCGAGCTTGTTGAGCTGCGACGGTTCGGGACGGCTCACGGCATCGACGTGATCGATCTCAGCGAATGGTTCAGTGGCGTCCCGGCAACGGAAGTGGCTCTGGACAGCTGCCACTTCAACGCCAAGGGCCACGCGATCATCGCCGCGCGTCTCGCCGAGTACATGCTCGCCGACCGCTCGCGGTGAGGGGCCCTGGCGCGACCGACCCTCGGACACGCCGCGCGGGCGCGTCCTCGATCCGGCATGGGCTGATGGCGATCCCCTTATCGCGTCGCCATCGTGCTCACTCGGCTCGGCCCCACACCCGGTCCCAGAGATGGTAGGAGATGTGCCATTCCGATGAGCTGCGATTGCCGCGCATGGCGACGAGGACCTGCTCCAGCTTCTGCGCAGGGCCACCGCTCAGCGTCGCCATCAGCACCGGCATCAGGCGCCGACAGTCCGCTTCGACGCGTTGCAGCGCATCCGACTCGCCGGTCAGCAGGGCGAGATTGATTCGCGCGCTGAGCCGATGCGGCTTCTCGCGCAGGGCCACGTCAAGATCCTCGCGCGCGCGGGCCCTATCGCCCTGGCGCCGGTAGCACTCGCCTCGGTAGACGAAGAGCGTCGGGCCCGCGACCCGATTGATCCGCAGCCCCTCCTCCCACGTGCGCTGGGCCCCGGCCAAATCCCCCTGCAGCATCGCCGAAGCACCAAGCCCTATCCATGCCCACTTTGTCGAGCGGTCGCTCGCCAATGCACGATCGAAGATCGACGCCGCCCGATCGTATTCGCCCAGCCAGAGCTCCACTTCGCCTGCATAGATAAGGAAGAGCGGATCGCTGTTCACTGTCGGCTCCAGGTCACGGTAGAGCCGGCGGACTGCCTCCGGACCGCGCGTCCATAGGACGCGCTGAATGCGCGCGCCAAGGAAGCGCGGATCGATTGGCACGTGATACGTGGTCAGCTGTTCGCCGTCGGTCGTGGTAAGGTTTGCTGAGCGATTGCCGGCGAAACGATCGATGACCTGGTCGAGGACGAAGACCGCTTCGTTCGGCTCGAGGCCGAGCGGATAGAGCAGCGCGGCATGCTCCAGGTCTCCGATCGTACGATGACCACCGCCGCGCGGCGTGACGCTGCGGAACAGGCGCTGCAGCCGCCACCTCGACTGCACGGGCGCTCCAGCTGATCGCTGGCAAGCGATCGACAACTCGCGCTCCAACCGCGCGATAAGATTGAACGCGGTGCTGGCGATACTCGCCGAATCGGCGGCGCGTACTGCCTCGTCGAACCGCCCCTGCTTGCGCAGCACCGTACTCAGCCAACTCCAGGCCTCGGCGCTCGTCGCGCCGTCAAGCAACCCGCGCAGCAACGGTTCGGCAGTCTCCAGGTCTCCGTCGAGCACGGCGGCGACCGCGGTAAGGCAGCGCACTTCCGGGCTGTCCGGAAGACCCGCCAACGCCGCGCGCGCGGCCGCCGGCTGCTTGCGCCAGAGCGCGACGCGCGCGCGCCAGAGGGGCAGGCCGCCAGCTGTCGACAGCAAGCGCTCGATCTGGTCGACGCGACCGCTGCGTGCCCACCATGCGGCCGCCGCCTCGCGCCCAGCTTCGTCGGGGTGATCCTTCTCCCATGCGGCGATGGCTGCAGCGGCATCCTCGTCGCGGGCAAGCGCAGCTTCGATGGCGAGGATCTCAAGACCCGACCGTCCCCGGCCGGCCTCCTCGATCAGCTCCCCGACCCACCAAGGGTCGCCGCTGGACAGCGCTCCGCGCACCAAGCGCTCCCACCCGTCCCCTGACCTCCGCGCCAGCCGAGCCTGTAGTGCGAGTGCCTCGGCGCGTAGACCGCTGCCGCGCAACGCCCGCTCCAACCAGTCCTGCGACTCGCCACGTGCCAGCCACTGCGGCGAGAGCACCAGCGCGTCACGCAGCGCCTCTACCCGACCCGACTCCCAGCGCTGGCGCAGTGCTTCCGAAGAGGTCGGCGCGCCAAGCGGATCATGGGGCATTTAGCAATTGTGCAGCGCGTGAAGCGCGATCACAACCGGCAACTCGCTGGCTCGGCCGCTTGGGTCGGCCGGCGCAACATGGACACGCGAACGCGGTGCACAGGAATCGGAGTCGCGCCCGCGGTGCTGGATCTGGAGACGTGGCGGACATTTTGTGCCCGGCGCGGCAAGGCTGCAGCGAGTCCTTGACGATACCGATCGGACCGCTCTATGCGTGAAAAGGGGAGAGGATCGAAGCTTGAACGAGAACAACAGGGTTGCGCTTACCTGTCGCAACGGGCGCACCGCGTACCGCCGTTACGTCACCTTTCGCAGGTAATGCGACCCGTCCACGCTTGACCGCGACGATCGGATCCGTTGGGCCGGGATCGGCCGCCGGGTCGCCTGATTGGTGCACGGCGATCTGCCGCAGGCGCAGAGGATCGAAAGTGCGGCACACACCATGTACCCGGACGCCTCGGTGCGTTCAGCCGAGCTAGCCATGTCGAAACCCATCTGCGACGGCTCCGCACCGCGTCACGCGGTGGAGCCCGTGGAGGACCCCGCAGGCGGATTGAAGGAGGGACTCGAAGCCATGCGCGGGATCACGTGCAACCACATCCGAGGCCACCGCTGGCGTCCGGAGGTTGGTTACAATGTTTGGAGTGCGGCGTGAACATCGGCTTCGCTGGCTTGGGTAAGCTCGGCTTGCCGGTGGCGCTGGCAATCGAGGCGAAGGGCCATAGGGTCGTGGGCTATGATCCGGCGGACGGCCCGGGGGAAATGCTGCGCACGCGCCGGCTCAGATACCGAGAGGCCGACGCCGACACGCTGCTGCAGCGGAGCCGAATCGAAATGCTCCCGGTCGAAGAAGTGGTGCGCCGCTCCGACCTCGTGTTCGTGACGATTCAGACGCCGCACGAGGCGCGCTTCGAGGGCGTCACGCGGCTGCCTGACGAAACGCGCGACTTCGACTATCGGCATTTGTGCGCAGGCGTCGCACAGCTCTCCGAGGCGATCGAGCGTCTCGAGAAAGAAACCATCCTGGTCGTTGTGTCGACCGTTCTGCCGGGAACGATCCGGCGAGACATCAAGCCGCTCCTCGGGCAGCACGCTCGCCTCTGCTACAACCCGTTCTTCATCGCCATGGGAACGGCGATCCGTGACTTCCTGAACCCCGAGTTCGTGCTCTTCGGCGTCGATGACGAGCGCTCCGCCTCGGTGGCCGAGGCGTTCTACCGCACCATTCACAACGCGCCGTTTCGACGCACAACACTGGAAGAGGCTGAGATCATCAAGGTCCTCTACAACACGTTCGTCTCAACCAAGATCGCTTTTGCAAACACGGTGATGGAGATCTGTCACCACACACCCGGCGCCGACGTCGACGTGGTGCTCGGGGTGCTACACGAGGCCAACGAGCGACTCGTATCGGCGAAGTATTTGGCGGCCGGGATGGGTGACGGCGGCGCGTGCCACCCGCGCGACAACATCGCGCTCAGCCACCTCTCCGCGCGTCTCGGTCTGTCATTCGACTGGTTCCGATGCGTGATGCAGCAACGCGAGCGGCAGACCGACTGGCTGGCCGACCTCATCGAGCAGCACCGACATGGACGTGACATTCTCGTGCTCGGTCGTTCGTTCAAACCGGAATCCAACATCGTCACCGGCAGCGCGGCGGCACTCCTCGAGAACATCCTGCGCGAGCGCGGCTTACCCGTGTCGGTCTGGGATCCACACGTGAACGTTGGCGTGCAGGCACCAAGTGGGCGACCGTTCTGCTACTTCGTCGGAACGAAGCATCCCGAGCTGCGGACGTTTCCGTTCGAACCCGGCTCGGTCGTCCTCGATCCGTGGCGGTTCGTCAGCGTACCGGCAGAGGTCGAGCTGATTCCGATCGGTCGCGGCCGCCCATACACGGCGGACACGTGACCCGATCTCAGATCGACGTCGCCGTCTGCGTTCCCGTGCTGAACGAACGAGCGGCGCTGGGAGCGTTGTTCGACGACATCGAGTCAACCTTCGCGGGCGGGCGCTATACCGTGTGCGTGGTCGACGACGGCAGCACCGACGGCACACGCGAGTTGGTGAGGGAGCGTGCTCGGTCGGATCGGCGCTTTGTCTTACTCGAACGCGAGAAGAGCGGGCCCGGCTGCCGCCGCGGCGGAGCATCCCGCGCCGGTCTCGAATGGTTGATCGCTAACACGACCCACGCCTTCCACACCGACGTCGACGCGGATGGAGCCCATCGTCCTGAGGAGGTGGTCCGCGGCATCGAGGTCGCCGCGGCACAGTCTGCGGATGTGATCATCGCATCGAAGTACGTGGCCGGCGCCGTGGTGCGCGGTCGCCCGTTCGCACGCCGCGCGGGCAGCCGGGCATACAATCTGATGCTGCGCGGGCTGATGGATTGGCGCATCCACGACTACAGCAACACCTTCCGCATCTACCGTCGCAGCGCCGCGGAGCTCATCCCGCGCTTCGCTCCGCTCTTCGACACGCCAGTCTATCTGGTCGAGATGGTCGCCGTGTGGCTGTCGCACGGCCTGCGCATCGTCGAAATTCCGACCACCTACATCGAACGCTCACTAGGAGCATCGAAAGTGGTGCCCGGCGATTTTCTGCGTGGCGCGGCCGGAGCCGCGCGGGTCGGGCTCGCCTATCGGGCCGGTCGCTTTCGATCTGGAGCGTAGCGCTCCGTGCAGCCGTCATACCGACTCAGGGCGGCGATCTACGCCCTCATCTTCGCCGCCGCGCTGGTCGGTTTCATCCGGCGCAACGACTTTTCCCCGGTCGTCCACCCCGACACGGCCTTCGAGGAGGCGCTGGTACGGGAGTGCCTCCGCGACGGGACCTGCACGACGCTTGGCGGCAGCGCGTCATTTCGCGGCGTCTACCACATGGTGGGGTGGTTGAACTTCAGGGCGGCAGCGGAGTGGTTTGGGCTGGGTCGGAACGCAACACATCTCCTCATACAATTCGCCAACGCGTTCGGAATCGTCCTCGTGATGTTCGTCTCGGATCGACTCGGCGGACTGACCGCCGCGGCATTGGCTCCTTACTTCGCCTTTCAGACCGGCGCCGCACCCGGCGCGCTGTACGACACCTCGCCGATGGGGTTTCTCGGGACTGTGCTCCTGGTCCTGTGCGTGGCCGCCGCCGTCGCACGACCGCCGTTGAAGATTGTCGCACTTACGACGCTCACAGCCGCCGTCATTGCGGAAGTGCATCTCGCCGGGACGATGGCGTTCCTCTCCGTCGTCTGGGTCGTCCTCCTCCACCCGCCGGGGCGCGGTCGCCGCGTCGCCCTCGCCACGATTCTTTTTGTGCTGGCCGTACTGATCATCTCGCCAAGCGGACTCGCATGGGACATCGGCCAGATGGTCTCTGGTCTGAGCGCCCCCGACGCGAGCGCGGCGCGTCCCATGGAGGCGCTCGCGACGCGGATCCACGCCGCAAAGGAAGCCTTGATATTCCTGGTCCCGTTGATTCTGTATCGGCTGTTGGGCGCGCGCCTTGGTGACCCGCCGCGGGGACTACACGGCGCACTGGCGGTTTGCGTTCCACTCACTCTCGCCTATTCGATCGGCGTCCTGCTCGGCATCCTGCCGTGGACTTCCTTCCACTATCTGGAGCACGCGTGGGCAGCGAAGGCTGTCGTTCTCGCGGTGCCAATCGCCGGCCTCGCGTCACCGGTTTGGAACTGGCTCGCCCTGCGCGTGAGGATGGCGGCACTCCCGCGGCGCGCCATGCTGTGGATAGTGCCCTTGTTGCTGTCGCTCATAGCCGCCGTGACCCAACCCGGGGCCATGCGGCCGCAACCTCGCTGGACCGATGTGCACGCCCTCGCGCGCCTGCTGCACGACGACTGGCAATGGGATTGGCCCACCGCCGACGCCCAACTACTGTCACCCGAGAAGCAGTTCGTGCTCGGCGACTTGTCCGCAATCGAACCCGATTGGAAGAACGACGAGGGCATGGTCCCGCGCCACCCACCGGAGCCGGTCGCCGTGATCGCTATCGAGACCGCGAGCCTCCCAAATCCGTTGCCGAGCGGCTGGATCGTCGTGTCGAAACGAATGTTTTCAACCCTGCTCGCCATACCCACCAAATCGTTGCTGGACTGGGATGACCAGACGGCATGCATCGAGGATCAGCGCGGCAACAATACGTGCTTCGGTCCACCCGTTGACGCCAAACTACTGTGGAACCTCCCGTCTCCCGCAGCGGAGATCCGCCGCTTCGTACGAAGGGTTCCCTGGCGCGGGAAGGAGGGAGCGGCGGAGCTCATCGTGATGCCGAAACTCCCCTTGTCGTGTGTCGGCCGCATCGCGCAGGGGCCGCCGGGGACCGAGAAAGACCCGGACGGCCGCAGGGCTCGAATCACCAGCCCCGGCGAGGTGGTCTTCGAATGGCAACCGAACACGCCCAATTGCGGGATCTGGGACTTCCTCAAGCAGGACAATCCGCCGTTCGTGCTGGCGGGCAGTCCGGAAACAGTCGATGTGATGAGCGGACTCATCGATCGAGACCGCCGATGAACCTCGCTGGTCTGCGGTTGACGCGGGCCTGGGGGTACCCCGTCATCGTCGCCGGCATCGGCGCAGTGCTGCTGCTGCCGCTGCATGCGCCGGCGGATGAAGCTCCGGAACAACCCAACCGAGGAATCGATGGTGCGGTGATCCCTCCCGGCCAGGAAGAGCTATTCGCAGCCATGCTGGGGCGCGGCGCCGCACTGCCCGACGGGTGTACGTTCAGCACCGGCCAAATCGAGCAAAGCGTCGTGCGCGGAGCTTATGAGTGCCCTGGCGGTACCGTGACGTTCGAGCTGCGTCACCTTTCCGCAGCGCCGGCCGACGCCACTCGAACCGAGAAACTGGCGCTCGTGACCATCGGCGGCACGCCGCCTGCTGCCCTGTTGGAAACGTTGGAGGGCCGGATTCGCCAGCGGGAAGGCGAGTTTGTTTGGGTCGTGCCGACCGTGAGACCCACCGTTGTCGCACCCGCCTATGTTCCACAGTGCGTGTCGGCAGTGTCTCTGCCGAGTTCTCTCGAGCCGTACTTCCCCGCCTGCTATCCACTCTTTGCTGCCGTTCTGATCGGCACTGCCCAGACCTCCGTCGTCCTCCTCGGGCTCGGCTGCGGACTGCTTCAGCTCTATCGCAGCACAAGCCGGCGATGACCGAGGACGCCTTATACTGTCGGCGACGTTGCCCTCAGCCGCGCGGCGTCAGGCGGAAGAAGCCGATGCGATACGGCGGCGCGGCGTAGCGCAGCAGCGAGTAGCCGGGCACGTCGAGGTCCTCGACGATGAGCGGCTCGGCAACGTAGCGCTCGTGCACAGCGCGGCAGGCGGCGGTCATCGGCTCCGGCGGCGGGTCCTCGTCGAAGGCGAAGTAGCAGAACATGCCCTGGTACCAGAGCAGCTCGCCGGACGGCTCCGGCCAGGCGACCTCGCCGTCGGCCGCCTGCCGCACGTCGACCAGCGCGTACCGCTTCTGCGCCTGCTGCAGCAGGATGTCGGGGAAGGCATCGAGGTTGCGGCCGCCGACCTGCACCGCGGCGAGCAGCGTGCCGCGCTCGGGAAGCTGCGGGACGCTGCGGCGGAGGAACGCCCACTCGCGCTGCTGATCGCGCAGCTCGGTGACGAAGCCGCGCCCGCTGGCGACCAGCAGCGCCGCCAGCGCCAGCAGCGCCAGCCCGCCGAGCAGCCGGCCGAGGCGCGGGCGGTGCGCGAACAGCGCCAGCCAGGCCGACGCGATGCCGGCCGCCGCCAGCACGGTGAACGCCGTCGGCAGCAGCTGCGCGCGCAGCCGGTAGGGGGGGTTGTCGAACAGCGACATCGAGAACAGGACGTAGCCGAAGAACACCGCCGCTACCCAGGCGACCAGACCGGGCGTGCGCCAGGCGCCCCAGGCGAGGCCGCCGAGCAGCAGCAGCCAGTAGAGCGGCGGGGTGACGCGCGGATCGAGCAGCACCAGGGTGGCGAGGACGTGCGACAGCGACGGCAGCGCGGCCGCCGGCGACGGCGCGCTGGTCAGCACGCCGTGCAACTCGAGCAGGCGCGGCGCCAGCAGCCCGGCGAGCAGCGCCAGCGCGGCCAGGGTGGGCCAGGCGAACAGCCACCGCCACCCCCCCGGCACCGCCAGCACTGCCAGGGCGACGAGCACGGCGGGGAAGAAGAGCAGCTCGGGCCGCGTCTGCATGGCGAGCGACAGCGCCAGCGCGGCGCAGAACACGTCGAGGGCGCGGTGCGTGCGCAGCGACAGCGCGAACAGCGCCGCCGCCCAGAGCGCGAAGCTGAGCGCGGTGACGAACAGGTCCTCCGCCGCCGAGAAGCGCAGGTGCAGCGGTAGCACCGCCAGCAGCACCGCGGCGCACAGGGCGCGCGGCCAGCTGCGCAGCAGCGCCAGGTCGAGCAGCGCGACGGCGGGGATGGCCAGCGAGGCGAGCACCGCGTTGGTGAGGAAGATCACCTCGATGTCGGCGGCGCGGCCGAGCAGCGCCGCGACGGCGCGGAACAACACCGGACCGGTGTGCCCGTATGCCGGCACGATGCTGCCGGTGAGATGGCCGGAGATGGTCTCGGCGATGTGGTAGTACTCGTGCAGGAACGTGCGCGGCGAGAGCAGCAGGCGCAGCGCCAACCCCGCCGCCCACACCGCCGCCAGCAGCCCGACGGCGAGCGGCGCCGGCCGCCGCGCGCGCCACTCGCGCCGCAGCACGGCGGCGGTGCCGAGCACCAGCAGCGCGAACGAGACGAGGATCGCGACGTCGGTGAAGCGCAGGTGCGCCACCTCGGCGCCGAGCGCCGACGGCGCCGGCGGCGGCGCGGTGGCGAGCAGCGCGGCCTCGATGGCGCCGAGCGTCGCGCCGCAGTGGCGCCCGAACTCGGGCGGCGCGGCGACCATCCACTCGCCGACGCCGCGCGCCTGCGCCGCGCGCTCCCGGGTCGCCGCCACCTGCAGCGCGGTGACCGCGCCGGACGGCGCCTGCACGCCGATGTCGATGCGGAAGCGGCTGGTGTCGAAGCGCACGATGCGACAGCCGTCCGCCTCGCGCAGCGGGGCGAGCCGCGCGTAGAGCGCCTCGGCGAACGCCGCGGTGATCGGCGCCCCGTCGCGCACCGCCGCCGGACCGGGGACGGCGGCAGCGTCGCCGGCGCCGCCGCCGCGGAACACCGACACCTCGACCTGCGGCACGTCGTAGGGCAGGTCGAGATCGCTCGGCGCGGCGGCGAAGACGCGGCTGGCGACGCGCGCCAGCGGCACGTCGCGCTCGACCGCGTCGCACGCCGCCCGCCCCTCGGCGCTGCTGCACAGCGACGAGCGCACGTACACCAGGCAGGCGCTGCGCGCGCTCACCTCGCCCAGCGAGGCGCCCGCGGCAAGCTCCTCCGCTACGCCGCGCTGGTTCAGGTAGGCGGGGATCGCCCACACCCGTTTGCCGGCGCGGCCGACGGCGGCGATCGTGCAGCCCGGCGGCAGCTCGGCCAGCACCTCGCGCAGGAAGGCGTGCTCGCTCTGCTCGGTGGTGCGCACGCCGAGGTACGGCCAGGCCGGCATCTGCAGGCCGCCGGCGACCAGCAACCCGACGGCGCTTGCCCAGGCGCCGCCCTGCAGGCGGCGCGGCAACAGCGCCGCGGCGCCGAGCAGCACGCCGGGCAGACAGAGCCGCGCGTAGAAGAGCTCTTGATATGGATGGCGCTGAAAGGCGCTCTCCACCACCCACATCGCCAACAGCGAGGCCGCCCCGATCGCCGGCACCCAGGGCGGCACCGCCCAGCGCCGCGCCGCCCACAGTGCCACCAGCAGCGCGCCGGCCCACACCGCCACGCCCTGCCCGAGCAGCAGCGCCAGCGTGCCGCCGGGGCTGACCGGCGCGTGCGACAGCGCCGCGACGACGACGCGGCCGGAGCTGAGCCCGACCACCACCCCGATCGCCGCCGCCGGCTGCGCGGCGCACGCCAGACGCGCGCGCCACGCCGCCGGGCGGGCGCCGCACAGCACCACCAGCGGCGCCAGCGCCAGCGGCAGGTAGCCGACCGCCTGGGTGCGCGCCGCCGCCGCCGCGAACAGGCAGGCCGCCGACACGGCGAGCAGTCCGCCGGCGCGATCGCCGCGCGCCGCCGCGCGCGCGAACAACGCCAACCCCAGCTGCACGGCGAGCAGCAGGGCGAGCAGCGGGACGACGTAGAGCTCGCTGGCGGCGGTGTCGATGCTCACCGCGTCGGCCGCCAACGCGACGGCGGCGGCCAACCCGCCGCCGCGCGCCACGCCGACCAGGCGGGCGACGGCGTAGAGCAGCGCCGGGCTCAGTCCCGACAGCAGCGCGTTGGCGGCGAAGATGGCGCGGTCCGGCCAGGTCGCGCGCCGCGCCAGCCAACCGAACGCCTCGTGGTAGCCCGGCCCGTAGCTGGCGAGCGCGTCGGCGGCGAGCGCGCCGTGGATCCACAGCGGCCCCTGGCCGTTGACGTGCAGCGGCCCCCAGACGCCGAACCACAGGCGCGCCGCGACCGCGGCGGCGGTCAGCGCCGCCATCGCCCACAGCTCGCCGCGCGCCGGCCGCGCCTCGCGCCACAGCGCGCCGGCCAGCAGCAGCAGGGCGGCGACCAGCAGCCACGGTCCGTCGAGCGCGGGCAGCATCAGGCGAAACTCGATCGGGAACGGTGCATGCGACGCAGAGACGCGGAGTCCGCCGAGGACACTGAGAAATGCCGCAAGAAGCAAGCGCCGGCGCCGGTCATGGTCAGCCGCCGCGGCTCAGTCGTGCGGCTCGGTGGCACTGGCGGCGGCCGGCGGGCCGATCTCGGCGAGCACGCGGCGTATGGCGGCCAGCGTCGCGCCGCAGGCCTGCTCGGCCTCGGGCGGCGCGACCAGGGTCCACGCCATGGCGCTGCCGGGCGGCGCGGTGGCGAACTCGATTGCCTGCACGCCGCCGGCCGGCGGCTGCAGTGCCGCGCCGACACGGAAGCGGCTGGTGTCGAAGCGGGTCAGGCGGCAGCCGTCCGCCTCGCGCAGCGGGCTGACGCGGGCAAACAACGCGGCGGCGAAGTCCGGGGTGATGGCGATGCCGTCGGAGACTCCGAGGCGCGGCGCGGCGACGCGGAACAGCACGGTCTCGACCGGCTCGCGGTCGTACGGCAGCCCGGCGTAGCTCGGCGCGGCGGGAAAGGCGGCGCGGGCGAGCGGCGCGAGCGGCGCCTGGCGCTCGATCGCGTCGCAGGTCGCGCGCGCCTCGGCGCTGCTGCACAGCGACGAGCGCACGTAGAGCAGGCAGGCGCTCGGCGCCGCGGCGAGGTCGGCGGCGCGCTCCACCGCGCGCTGCGCGCCGCGCCCCGGGGCGAGGAAGCTGGGGATCACCCATTGGCGCTTGTCGGCGCGGCTCACCGCCGCCAGCGTGCAGTCGGGCGGCATGGCGCGCAGCGCCTGGCGCAGGAAGGCGTACTCCAGCTGCTCGGTGGTCGGCGCGCTGAGCGCCGGCCAGCGCGCCAGCGCCAGCGCCGCGGCGACCGCCGCCGCGCCGGCCAGCCCCCAGCCGACG
>JANRJF010000096.1:0-29347 GCA_033764095.1 Deltaproteobacteria bacterium
GCGCGGCCGGGCCGGCGCCCTTTGGCGCCGCCGGACCGGCACCGCTCGGCGCGGCCGGACCGGCGCCGTTCGGCGCGGCGGGCCCGGCGCCGTTCGGCGCGGCAGGCGGGAAGGTGACGACGACGACCTCCGGCAAGACGACCTCCGCCAAACCCTGACCCATCCACCGCACATCCGCCGCACTAGCAACCGCGCGCCGCGCCGGCAACGCAACGCCGGCGGCGGCGCGCGCCGCCGCGCGGCGAATGCCGTTCCGCCACTCTGCCGCCTGTGTTAGCGTGCGAAGGTATCCATGCGTGAGCGCCCCGAAACGGAGAAGATCCTCGACGTGCTGCGCCCGTATGCCGCCAATTGGAGCGGCTCGCTGGGGCGCGGCGACCTGGTCGTGCCGCAGCGCGAGATCCCGCGCCTGATCAACGATCTGATCGACGCCATCGCGCGCGGCGCCGATGCGGAGGCTGAGGTGAGCGAGAGCGATCTCTTCCACGCCCTGGTGGACGCGCAGCGCTCGCGCTCGGTGCAGGATCAGGCGACGCGCCTGCGCCAGCAGTTCCGCATCCTGAAGCGCTGAGTTGGTGGAGCTGCCCGACCAGGCGGCGCGCTGGGGCGGCTTCGCGCTCGGCGTGCTGGCGCCGCCGCTGCTGGTGCTGCTGCTGGCGCTCGGCATCACCACGGTGTGGGCCGGCCTCGACGGTGGCCCGACCTACGGCATCGCCGTTACCGGGACGCGCGATCTCGCCGCCGCGCTCGACCGCTACCGCGCCCGCTACCACCGCATCCCCGACGCGAAGGAGGGTGGACTGGCGCGGTTGGCCCCGGAGTTCCTGCCGGCGGTGCCGAACGATCCGTGGGGCCGCCCCTATATCTACGATCCGAGCGGACCGAGCTGGGCCGACGTGATGAGCTACGGCGCCGACGGCAAGGCCGGCGGCAACGGCGCCGACGGCGACGTCAGCGCGCGCTTCGGCCGCCTCGGCGCGCGGCCGCCGGGGTTCCTGCATGCCTTCGCCTCGCTGCTGCTGATGGGCGCGGCGCTCGCCGCCGCGCTCGCCGGCGCCCGCCACCTGTGGTGCGCGTCGGTGCTGGCCGGCATGAGCGCGTTCTGGGGCGGGCTGCTGCTCGCCATGGTCGGCGCCTTCCAGTCGCTGCTCGGCCCGCTCGCCTTCGCCGCCGGCATCGGCGCGCTCACCGGCGCCGTCGCCGTGCTGCGCGACCTGCCGTACGCCCGACTGGTCGCCTTCCTCGCCGTGGTCAGCGCCTACCTGCTGGTGCAGTTGCTGATGGTCGGCTTCACCTGAAGCGCGCCGCGGACACCGCTCGCAGGCTTTGGCTCTCGCTCGTCAGGTGGACGACGATGCCGTCACCACGACGGTGGCAGGTCACCGGCGTCCGCGCGGACGCGTTTGCGGTTGCCTACCCCCTCGTGGTGGAGAAGACAGCCGCCGAGCGCGGTCGCGACATCTACTCTGTCGAGGAAGGCATGCCCGCAATCCTGTCTCCATCGATCACCGCATGGGCGCGGTAATTCCGTAGCCCGATGCCGATGCGCACCGTCCTGCTCGCACTGGTCTGCCTCCCCGCCGTCGCGCTCGCGCAGAGCGGCGGGGGGTACGATCTCTCGCACAACGCGATTGCCGGCGGCGGCGCGACGTTCAGCGGCGGCGGCGGATACCGCTTGGGCGGCACCATCGGGCAAGCCGCGGCCGACACGCAGAGCGGCAGCGGGTTCGTTCTGCACAGCGGCTTCTGGGCCGCACCGCTGGCGGTCGCAACGCCGACCGCGACGGCAACCAGCACCGCGTCCGTCACACAGACCGCAACCGCCCCGCCGTCGCCGTCGCCAACCTTCACCCGCTCCGCGACACCGACGCAGACGGTGTTACTGCCGCTCGCAACGCCGAGCTCGACCGCCACCTCCACCGTGGCGACTCAGACCAACACGCCGACCCGCAGCCCCACCATGCTCGCGACCCAGTCGAGCACCGCGACCGCCAGCCCAATACTCACCTCCACCGTCGCGCTTCCAACCGACACCCCGACGGCGACTGCCACCGCGGCGAGCACGGCGAGCGAAAGCCCGACGCCGTCGCCGACGCCAGCGCCCGAGTCGTGCGCCGGAGACTGCAACCGCAACGGCACCGTCACCGTCGACGAACTGATCAAGGGCGTGAACATCGCGCTCGGTTCCGCCGCCGTCGACACCTGCGCCGAGTTGGATACCACCGGCGACGGCGCGGTGTCGGTCAACGAACTGATCGCAGCGGTGAATCGGGCGCTGGGCGGCTGCCCAAGCTCCGCGACAACAGCGACGAGCGATGAGCGGGGTTGGAGTACGTCGCTCATCGCTCATCGCTCGTCGCTCATCGCCCTTCTCTAAGCTTGCGGCGCCCACCCGTGCGGGCTAGGCGCGAGGGATGACGTTGCGCGGCCGCACAGCCATCGCCGGGCTCGGCATCACGCCGCAGGGCAAGGTGTACTCGCACAACCACGTCGGCTTCGCCGCCGAGGCGGTGCGCCTGGCGCTGGACGACGCGGGGCTGACCCGCGCCGACCTCGACGGCCTGCTGGTGAATCCCAGCCTGTCGTGGGGCGACATGGGCATGGCGTCGTTCCAGCTCCAGCAGGCGATGGGGCTGCGCGACCTGCGCCTGTCGGCGAGCATGAACTCGGGCGGCGCCACCGCCGGCACGATGATCCAGGTGGCGGCGCAGGCGATCGCCAGCGGGCTGGCCGAGGTCGTCGCCTGCGTGTTCTCCGACGCGCCGCTCAAGCCACCCAAGCCGAAGGCCGCCGGCGGCGCCGGTAGCGGCTCGGCCGGCGCCTATGCCTTCGGCCGCGGGCTCGATGCCGCGTACGGCCAGTACGGCGTCAACGCCATGTACGCGATGGTCGCGCAGCGCCACATGCACCGCTTCGGCACCACCAACGACCAGCTCGGTGCGATCGCGGTCGCCGAGCGGCAGTGGGCGAATCGCAATCCGGCGGCGCAGTTCTTCGACACGCCGATGACGCTCGACGACTACCGCGCCTCGCGCTGGGTGGTGGAGCCGTTCCATCTGTTCGACTGCTGCCTGGTGTCGAACGGCGGCCTGGCGGTGATCGTCACCAGCGCCGAGCGCGCCCGCGACCTCAAGCGCCCGCCGGTCTACCTGCTCGGCATGGGCCAGGGACATCCGGGCGGCGATCCGGCCGAGACGCTCGCCTCCGGCGCGCCGCTCGCCAAGGCGACGGCCTTCGGCATGGCCGGCATCACGCTCGCCGACCTCGACGTCGTCGAGCTCTACGACTGCTACACCTTCACCGTGCTGGTCACGCTGGAAGATTACGGCTTCTGCGCCAAGGGCGAGGGCGGGCCGTTCGTCGCCGATGGCCGCCTCGCACCGGGCGGCGCGCTGCCGGTGAATACCGGCGGCGGGCAGCTGTCGTCGTTCTATATGTGGGGCATGACGCCGATCTCCGAAGCGGTGATCCAGCTGCGCGGCGACGGCGGCGCCCGCCAGGTCGCCGACGCGCACGTCGCGCTGGTCAGCGGCAACGGCGGCATCCTCTCCACCCACGCCACCCTGGTCCTCTCCGACCGCGTATGAGCTACGCCAAGCCGATCCCCGCCGTCACCGACGAGATGCGCCCCTTCTACGAGGGCGCCAAGCGTCACCAACTGTGGGTGCAGCGCTGCGGCGGCTGCGGCGCGCTGCGCTTCCCGGCCCGCGCCATCTGCTCGGAGTGCCTGGCGACCACGGCCGACTGGGTGCAGGTCTCCGGCCGCGGCGAGGTGTTCAGCTTCAACGTGATGCACCAGGTCTACCACCCCGGCTTCGCCACCGAGGTGCCGTACGCGGTGGTGGTCGTGCAACTCGCCGAAGGGCCGAAGCTGATCTCCAACCTGGTCGGGGTCGAGCCGCACGCGGTGCGCATCGGCATGCCGGTGCACGTGGTGTTCGAAGCGATCAGCGACGACGTGACGCTGCCGAAGTTCGCGCCGGCGTGACCCGAAGCGATGCGCCGATTCGTCAATCCACGCACGCCAGAATGATGCGCACTCCGCAGCGCGGGTTGTGGCAGATCAGCTTGCACTTCTGCCATTCACCGCGCTCGCCGCAGTTGTAGCAGTACTGCGTCGTGTCCGGCTCCGCCTCGCGGGTCCGGCTCGGCATCCGCCCTTCCATCGCCACCTCCTCCCAACCGCGCGGCAGGGTGGACGTCGAGGGGCGCAACGTCAAGTCGAGCAAGCGATGAGTGACGAGCGATGAGCGATGGGTCTCGCGGTGGACAGGCAACGGCGATGACGTCAGCCCTCATCGCTCGTCGCTCATCGCACCTCGCTCAAATCAGTTTCGACCATTCCGCCTTGATGTACTGCGCGGTGCGATCGGCGATCGAGGCGGTGGAGATCTGCGGTGGCGCGCCGAGCGAGGTCGGGAAGACGCCCATGTCGCAGACGAACAGGTTGGCGAGCTCGTGCGAGCGGCAGTACGAGTCGACCACCGCGCGCTGTCGATCCTCACCCATCTGGCAGGTGCTCTGCGGGTGCGTCGAGGCGATCGGGATGTCGCCCTGACGCACGCCGAGCTGCTCGAAGATGGCGGGGTCGTCGCCCGGCTCGAGGATCACCGGACGTGTGTACGGCGCCATCACCCGACGCGCGCCGCCGGCGAAGAGGATCTCGGCGCAGTGCTTCATGCCCTCTGCCATCAGCGCCCGCTCCTTCGGGTTGAGCGTGTAGCTGATCTGCGGCCGGCCGTTGCCGTCGGCCACCACGCGGCCGTGTGACTGGTCGTGCATCAGCACCAGGATGCCGACCATGCGGTGGAAGTTGCGCATGAATTCGAAATGGGCGCTGCCGAAGCCGGGCAGCTGCGTCGCGGTCATGACCGGGAAGCCGTACACCGGCATAAGGATGTAGCCGCTGTCCGGATCGGTCTCGAGGTCGATGAACTCGTCGACGTAGTAGCTCTGCGGAATGCCGCGGTAGCCGTAGATATCCTCGTCGTAGAGGCCGGAGAGCAGCACGCTCGGATGCAGGTGCAGGTCCTGCCCGACCCGACCGTTCCCGTTGATGCCGCTCACCTGCAGCAGCGTCGGCGAATTGATCGCGCCGGCGCACAGCACCACCACCTGCGCGTCGACGACCAGATTGTGGCGCGGGCGGTTGAGCGCGTCGACCACCTGCGCCTCGACCCGTTGCACGCGACCGGACGCCGACACCAGGCGGCGCACTGGGCAGTTGGCGTAGAGCCGGGCGCCGGCGGCGAGCGCCGCCGGCACATAGGTGATCAGCATGCTCTGCTTGGCATCGAACGGGCAGCCGAGCAGGCAGAAGCCGGACAGAGTGCAGTTCTCGCGGTTATGGTTGGTGACGAAGCCGTGGTAGCCGAGCTGCTCGCAGCCCTGGCGGATCTTGTCGTTCAGCGTGTTCACCTGGAACGGCTCGATCGGCTTGACCTTGAGCATGCGCTCGACGCGCTCGAACGACGGCACCAGGTCGGCGTAGGACATCTCGCGCACGCCGCTCTCGCGCCGCCACTTCTCCAGGATCGGCTCCGGGGTGCGGAAGCAGTAGCAGAGGTTGTGCACCGTCGAGCCGCCGACGTTGCGGCCCTGCATGATGCCGATCGTCTGATCGACGGTCATGCGCTGCCCCATGTCCTCGTAGAGCAGCGGCATCATCTCGTCTTCGCGCTGGGTGAAGTCGGCCTTGGTGTAATAGCCGCCCTGTTCCAGCATGACGACGTCGCGCCCCGCCTCGGCGAGCTCCTTGGCGATCACCGACCCGCCGGCGCCGGTGCCGATGACGCACACCTCGGCGGTGAGCCGCGTGTCGCTGGTGATCTGGTCGCCGGTGACGATCATCCTTCCCCCCTTTGAAAAAGGGGGGCCAGGGGAGATTTTTCGACTCGCTCACCCATCCGTCACCACCCGCCGCGGGCGCGGCGCCCATGGACCGCCGTAGTGAATGCCCGGCCAGGTCGCGTCCTGCGCGTAGTAGCCGAGCATCGCCAGGTTCTTCATCGCCTGGAAGACGATGCGGCGCAGGTGGAAACGGCTCTCCGCCCAGCCGCTGAGATAGATGTCCTGCCATTCGGGGTCGAGCGCGGTGAAGCGCGTCGGCTTGCCGATCAGCAGTGGCGGCCCGTATTCGATCAGCCACAGCCCCCACGAGAGCTGCGCGGGGATGTCGGGCGGCAGTTGGCGCAGGGCGACGTCGATGGTGCGCATGCCGTCGGTGTCGGCAAAGCGCGGCATCGCGGCATCGCCGGTGCAGGTGATGCGCTCCGCCACCGCGGCCAGGATGCGCGCATCGGTGGGGCTGAGCACGCCGGGCGCGTCGGCGGCGGCGTACGCCGCCGGCAGGCGCAGGCGGGAGACCGCCAGCATGCCGGTCGAGAAACCGGTCAGCCGCAGGAAGTCGCGCCGCCCCAGCCGCATGCCCACCGCGCAGACGTATCGAACGTCGCGCAGTTTGACCATCGCCGCGTGTCGGTCGGCGGGGCTTTGCCCAAGCGTTCAGTTCGGGCCCCGAAGTGATTTGCGGGGCAAAGTCAGTCGGCGAAGAACCGATGGAACGCCGGCGGCAGCGCGCGCCAGTCGGGGAGCGGCGGCAGCGCCGCGGCGGGGTCTACCGAGCTGTAGGTGTTCCAGAAGAGCAGCGGTCGGCCACGCCACTCGGGGCGCCGCGCCAGCGCCAGCAGCGCGGCCACGGCCTTGGCGGTGTAGGTCGTCTCCAACGCGACGCCCTCGCACTCGGCGATCAGGCGGGCGGCGGCGACGCCGTCCTCGCTCACCGCGCCATAGCCGGCGCCGAGGAAGCCGGGCTCGACGAGCAGATCAGCGGCGGTGAGCGGCGCGGAGGACAGCGACGCCTCCGCCCGGCGCAGGCGGTGCAGGGTGGCGTTGCCGAGGCGGGCGAGGCGGCGCGCCGACGGCGGCAGGATGTCGGTCACCAGCACGCCGATCACCCGGGTGCGCAGACCGGCGAGCTTGCACCCCAGCGCCAGCCCGGCGACCGTGCCGCCGCTGCCGAGTGGCACGACGATCGCCGCCGGTTCCGGCAGCGCGCCGACGCGGATCTGCGCGGCGAGCTCGAAGGCGGCGTTGACGTAACCGATCGCACCGAGCGACGAGGTGCCGCCGGTGGGAATGATCGCCAGCGGTGCGCCGCTCAGCAGGCCGCGGGCGCAGCGCAGCAGGGACTGCACGACGATGCCGCCGACGCCGCCGGCGAGGTGCATCTCGGCGCCGGCGGCGCGGTGCAGCAGCAGGCAGCGGCGCACGTGCGCGGTGACCGGTTGCGGCATCAGCACCAGCACGGTGTGCAGTCCGGCGTCGCGCGCGCACAGCGCGGTGGCGAGGCCATGATGCGTGCCGATGCCGCCGAAGGTGATGACGCCGCGCCGGCCGCGCGCCCGCGCCGCGCCGAGCAGCCACTCGAGCTTGCGCGGCTTGTTGCCGCCGTAGAGCGGACTGGAGACGTCGTCGCGCTTGATCCACAGCGGCCCGACGCCGGCGCGCGCCGCCAGCTGCGTCAACGCCGCCACCGGCGTCGGCAGCTGGGTGAGCGGATGACGCGGCAGCGCCGCCAGGCCCGGCGCGCAGCGCACCAGCGCCAGGTCGGCGGTCGCGGTGCGGTCGGTCGCCGCCGTGCGCGGCGCCTGCTGCGTGTCGTTCACCCTGGCCCTCTCCCTGCGCGAGAGGGTATAGGCTGCCCATGCCGCGTAAGCGAAAGGTCGCTCCCGCCAAGCCGGCCGAGGCCGAGGCGCCGAGGCGCGCCAAGCCGCAGTCGTCGTTGACCGACTACCTCAGTCGCCAGCGCAGCCTGGCCGATATCTCGTTGCGCAAGATCATCGAGCGCAGCGGCATTCCCGGCGTGGTGCTGAAGGAGATCGAGGGCGGCCTCAAGCATCCCAGCCAGACGCTGCTGCAGACCCTGGCCGGGGCGCTGCGCCTGTCGGCGGAGACGCTCTACCTCCAAGCGGGCGTGCTCGATCCGCGCGAGCTCGACGAGTCGGACGCGGTGCGCGAGCTGCGCCGCGACCCGCACCTCACCCAACCGCAGCGCGAGACGGTGGTCGAGGTCTACAAGGCATTCCGCCGCGGCAACCTGGTGCGCGAGTCGTAGCTGCCGGATGTCAGCAACCGGTCAGCGGTCCGGGCTCGGACGCGCCGGCAGTTTGCCCGGCAGCGGCACGTACTTGGTGACCTCCTGCAGCAGGCGGACGCTGTTGAACGGCTTGCCGACCAGGCTGTCGCAACCCGACTGGCTGGCCGCCTGCGCGATGTGGTCCCACATGTGCGCGGTCACCGCGACGCAGGGGATGTGACGCGTCTCCGCGTCGCCCTTGATCTGCGCGATCACCTCGACACCGCTCATCCCGGGCATGGCCAGATCGGTGAGCACCAGGTCGGGCTTCTGCATCTTCACTTTGCGCAGCGCATCGGCGCCGCCGTAGGTCTGCACCACCTGGTATCCGGCCGAACGCAGGATGTGGATGATCAGTCGCATCAGATCCACGTCGTCCTCGATCACCATGATCCGTGCGGCGGGCTGTTCCATGGCAGCTCCAGCGTACCACGCACCAGTCATCGCGCAGCTCCCTAAGTTGCATTTTCGACACCCGGTGGCGGCCAACCTTGAGGGGGGCGTGCGGCGCTGGTAACCCTGGGAGGTTCCGCAACCCGCATGGCGACCGCCAACACCTGGGATCCGGCTCTGCGCGCGCTCCGCGCCGGGCTCGACAGCCGCACCGCACCGCGTCAGTGGCGCCTGCAGGGGCTGAAGGGCGGCGCGCGCGCCTACTTCCTGTGGCGCCTGCTCGGCGCGGCCCCGCGTCCCGCCGTGGTGGTGGCGCCGACCGGCCGGGAGGCCGAACGGCTGGCCAGCGACCTGCGCTTCTGCTTCGCCGAGGCCGACGACGCGGCGCCGTTCGCACGCCGCATCCACTACCTGCCGAGCTGGGAGGTGACGCCGTTCGAGGACCTGTCGCCGACCGCCGACCTGGTCGCGGCGCGCATCGAGGGCCTCTACCACCTGCGCCAGAGCCGCCACCCGCTGGTGGTCACGACGCCCGAGGCCCTCGCGCAGCGCGTGCCGCCGCGCGAGCCGTTCGCCGGCCAGTACCTGTACGTGGTCGAGGGCGAGGAGGTCGATCGCGACGCGATCGCCGCGCGGCTGATCGGCTGGGGCTACCGGCGCGTGCCGCTGGTCGAGGACCGCGGCGACTTCAGCGTCCGCGGCGGCATCATCGACGTCTTCCCGCCCGCCCATCCGCAGCCGCTGCGCCTGCAGCTGGAAGGCGACGTCATCGAAGCGATGCACGCCTTCGATCCGGTCAGCCAACGCCTCGCCGGCCGCCAGCCCGAGCTGCTCATCCTGCCGATGCGCGAGTTCGATCCCACCGCTGCGCAGCGCGGCGACATCTTCAAGGCGATCGAAGCCCGCGCCCTCGATCTGGAGCTGGCGCGCGACGAGCGCGCGCTGATCCTCGACGGCCTCGCCTCCGGGTTGCTCTTTCCCGGCGTCGAGTTCTGCCTGCCGTACTTCCACCCGCAGCTGGACACGCTGTGGGACTACCTGCCCGAGGACACGGTGGTGTTCGTCGACCAGGCCGGCGAGGTGGACGCCGCGCTGGAACGCGCCGACGTGCTGGTACAGCGCCGCGCTGCCGAGCGCGAGGCCGAGCACCGCTTCTTCCCGCCGCCGGAGCGGCTCTACCTGGCGCCCTCCGCCTGGCGCGCCGGGCTGGCGCGCTTCCGCGTCGTCGAGCTCGAGCCGCTCGACATGCTGGTCAAGGACGACAGCGAGACCCACCTGTCGGTGCACTCCTTCTCGACCGCCGATCTGCGCGCCGCCCGCACGCATCAACGGCATGAGGTGAGCTTCGCGCCGGTCGCCGACCAGGTGCGCGCCTGGCGCGAGGAGGACCACCGCATCGTCTTCGTCGCCGGCACCGATCCGCAGGCGCAGCGACTCGCCCGGCTGCTCGAGGCCAACAACATCCAGGCGGCGGTGGCAACGCGCGATCTCGCCGCCGTGCTGGCCGATCCGGCCCCCGCGTCCGGCCGTCCGGCGCCGGTGCACGTCATGCTCGGCCACTTCAGCGAGGGCTTCCGCGTCCCCGAGGAGCAGCTGGTCATCGTCACCGAGGCCGACGTCTTCGGTGAGGCGCGGCGCCGCCGCGCGCGCAAGATCGGCGTCGCGCAGCTGCTCGAGAGCCTGTCGGAGATCAAGCCGGACGACTTCGTCATCCACCTCGACCACGGCCTCGGCCGCTATCGCGGCCTGCGCCACCTGCAGGTGGCGGGGACCGAGGGCGACTACCTGCACCTGGAGTACGCCGGCGGCGACCGGCTCTACCTGCCGGTCGACCGCATCAGCCTGGTGCAGAAGTACGTCGGCGGCGAGGGCGCCGCGCCGGTGCTCGACAAGCTCGGCGGCAACAACTGGGAGAAGGTCAAAGCCCGCACCAAGGAATCGATCCTGGCGATGGCGAAGGAGCTGCTCGCGATCCACGCCGCGCGCGAGATCGACGCGCGCCCGCCCTATCCGGCGACCGACACGTACTTCCGCGAGTTCGAGGCCACCTTCCCGTTCGAGGAGACACCGGATCAGCAGCAGGCGATCGACGACGTGCTCGGCGACATGCAGCGCGGCAAACCGATGGACCGGCTGATCTGCGGCGACGTCGGGTACGGCAAGACCGAGGTGGCGCTGCGCGCCGCCTTCCTGGCCGTCATTGACGGCCGCCAGGTGGCGTTGCTGGTGCCGACCACGGTGCTCGCGCAGCAGCACTTCGTCGGCTTCCGCAAGCGCTGCGAGGGCTACCCGGTACGGGTCGAGATGCTGTCGCGCTTCCAGACCGCCGCGCAGCAGCGCGAGGTCCTGCGCGGCATGAAGGCGGGCACCGTCGACATCGTCGTCGGCACGCACCGGCTGCTGCAGGCCGACGTCGAGTTCAAGCAGCTCGGCCTACTGATCATCGACGAGGAGCACCGCTTCGGCGTGAAGCACAAGGAGAAGATCAAGGATCTGCGCAACCTGGTCGACGTCATGGCGATGACCGCGACGCCGATCCCGCGCACGCTGCAGATGTCGCTCACCGGGCTGCGCGACCTGAGCGTCATCGAGACGCCGCCGGTCGACCGCCTGGCGGTGCGCACCTACGTGACCCGCTACGACGACGACATCATCCGCGACGCCATGCAGCGCGAGCTGGCGCGCGGCGGCCAGGTGTTCTTCGTCCACAACCAGGTCGAGAACATCGAGCTCATGGCGCGCCACCTGCGCACGCTGGTGCCGGAGGCGACGATCGCTGTCGGGCACGGCCAGATGCACGAGCGCGAGCTGGAGAAGGTCATGCTGCAGTTCATGCAGCGCGAGGTGAACGTGCTGGTGTGCTCGACGATCATCGAGTCGGGCATCGACATCCCCAACGCCAACACCATCATCATCAACCGTGCCGACCACTTCGGCCTGGCGCAGCTCTACCAGCTGCGCGGCCGCGTCGGCCGCTCGCACGAGCGCGCCTACGCCTACCTGATGATCCCGGGCGAGCACATCATCTCGAAGGACGCGCAGAAGCGCCTGCGCGTGCTGCAGGAGCTCGACGACCTGGGCGGCGGCTTCAAGCTGGCCGCCCACGACCTCGAGATCCGCGGCGCCGGCAACCTGCTCGGCAAGCAGCAGTCCGGACACATCACCGCGGTCGGCTTCGACCTCTACACCCACATGATGGAAGAGGCGGTGATGGAGCTGCGCGGCCAGCGCCGCCGGGTCGAGGTCGAGCCCGAGATCCAGCTCGGCTTCCCGGCCTACATCCCCGACAGCTACATCCCCGACGAGAATCAGCGCCTGGTGGTCTACCGCCGGCTGGCGCAGATGCAGTCGACCGCCGAGCTCGAGGAGATCGCCGTCGAGCTGCGCGAGCGCTACGGCCGCATCCCGCCGCTGGTCGACAGCTTCCTGCGCGTCATGGACCTGCGCCGCGTGCTCAAGGCATGCATGATCGTCCGGGCCATCCTGCGCCAGGGCAGCGTGACGCTCACCTTCCACCCCGAGGCGCCGGTCGAGGTCGACCAGCTGGTCGCGCTGGTCCAGCGCAGCAAGGGTCGCTTCCGCCTGTCGGCCGACTTCCAGCTCAGCTTCAATCCGCGCGAGACCGACTGGGACGGCCTGGTGCAGGAGATCCAGGCGGTGCTGCACGAGATCCAGCGCCCGCTGCCACCGGCCGAGGCGAGCGCCACGGCGGCGCGCTCGTGAGCGCTTCCGCTCCGCACGGCGCGGCGTGCTAGAGGAGAGAGGATGATGCGGTTGCTCGTCGCGCTGGTCGCCCTGCTGCTCGCCCCCGCGGCCTTCGCCGCCACGCACACGGTGCGCAACACCGACGCCGAGGGCGAGGGCTCGTTGGCGCAGGCGCTGGCCGACGCCGAGAAGGGCGACGTCATACTGTTCGGCAGCGCGGTGCGCGGCACCATCGAGCTGGAGGAGCCGCTGGACATCGACACCGACCTCACCATCAAAGGCCCGGGGGCCGACGCCGTCACCGTCCGCGGCGCCGGTGAGGTCACCCTCAGCGCCGGGGGGACGGTCAGCATCTCCGGACTGACCATTGCCGGCGGCGAGACGGCGCTGAAGCTGCGGCGCGGCCGGATGACACTGCTCGACAGCGCCGTGCGCGACAGCCGCGGCACCGGCATCAACGCCGGCGACGCCAAGCTGACGTTCTCGCGCACGCTGATCGCCGGCAACGCCGGGCCCGGCGTCGAGAGCGAGGACGGGGCGATCGTCTGCCTCAACTCCACCGTCGCCGACAACGGCGGCGCCGGCCTGCGCAGCGAGGACGGCGATCTGGAGCTGGCCAACTGCACCATTGCCGACAACCGCGGCGCCGGCATCGAGGTCGGCGAGGGCAAGGCGACGCTGCGCAACACGCTGCTGGTCCGCAACCTGCGTGCCTGCAGCGGCAGCGTCGCGTCCCAGGGGCACAACCTGGTCGACGACTCCAGTTGCGCCTTCAGCGGCGCCGGCGACGTGCAGAGCGACGACCCGCGCCTCGGCAGCCTGGCCCGCAACGGCGGCCCGACCGAGACCATGGCGCCGACCGGGGGCAGTCCGGCGATCGACGGCGGCAACCCGACCGGCTGTGCCGACCCGGCCGGCGACGGCATGCTCACCGTCGACCAGCGCGGCATGCGCCGGCCGGCCGGCAGCAGCTGCGACATCGGCGCCTTCGAAACCCCGGCGGCGGTCACCGGCACGGTGGTGAACCGCATCGTCGCGCTGGTCGATGGCGACCCGATCACCAGCTACGAGGTCCGCAAGTTCGCCGCCGACGACCCGCGCATCGGCCAGTCCGGCGCCTCGGCGAGCGACGTGCTGGAGATCGTCATCACCAAGAAAGTGCTGGAGAAAGAGATCGAGGCGCAGGGGATCAAGGTCACCGACGTCGACATCGACCGCTACATCGCCAACGTCCGGCAGCGGAACAACATCAATGAGGACCAGCTCGACGCGGCGCTCGCCCAGCAGGGCCTGACGCGGGCCCGCTACCGCCAGCAGATCAAGGAAGAGCTGGAGCGCGCGCAGCTCATCAACAAGGAGATCCGCGGCAAGGTGTCGGTCTCGCCGGAGGAGATCGAGCGCTACCAGAAGGCGCAGGGCGGTGGCAGCGGAAGCGGCACGCCGGCGGCCGAGGACGAGGCGGCGCCGACGCCCAAGGCGGCGGCCGCCAGCGGCGACGACGAGGAGATCACCATCTCGCACATCGTGCTGCAGATCCCCGCCGGCGCCAGCGACGAACAGGTCGCCGCCGTCGAGGCGCGCGCCGACAAGATCTACGAGGAGCTGGAGGACGGTGCCGACTTCGCCACCGTCGCGCAGCGCGAGTCGGAGGACGGCGCCGCCAAGGCGGGCGGCAAGCTCGGCACCTTCAAGAAGTCGGAGATCAAGGACGAGCTCGCCGGTGCGGTCGAGGGGCTGGAGCCGGGCGAGTTCAGCAAGCCGGTGCGCATGGCGCGCGCCATCCACATCGTCCGCCTCGACGAGCGCGTCACCGCCAAGGGCAAGGACGGCACGGAGGAGGTCGAGGAGGTGGCGGAGACCGAGAAGGTCGAGGTGACCGACACGGCGCGCGAGGAGATCAAGGAGAAGCTCTACGCCGAGGCGCTGGAGGAGCGTTACAACCGCTGGATCAGGGAAGACCTGCGCAAGCGCCACTCGGTGGAGATGCGCCCGTGAAGCGGCCGCGGGTCGCCATCTCGATGGGCGACCCCACCGGCATCGGTCCCGAGGTCACCCTGCGCGCGCTGCACCGGGGCGGCGCACGACGCGTCCTCACCCCGATCCTGGTCGGCGATCTCGGCGTCTACGCCGACACCGCGGTCAGGCTCGGCCTGACCGCTCGCTTCACTGCCTGGCAGCCGGGGGCACCGCTGCCGCGGGTCGGCCTGCCGGTCCGGGTCATCGCGGAGCTGTCCGCCAAGGCGCGTCGGCCCGGCCGCCCGACTGCCGCCGGCGGGCGCGCCGCGTACGCCGCTATCCTCGAAGCCGTCCGCTTGGTGCAGGGCGGCGCGGCCGATGCGGTCGCCACCGCCCCGATCAACAAAGCCAATCTCGCCGCCGCCGGCCTGGCGGCCAGCGGCCACACCGAGTTGCTCGCCGAGCTCGCCGGCGGGGTGCCGGTGCGCATGATGATGGCCGGACCGACGCTGCGAGTGGTGCTGGTCACCACCCACCTGGCGCTGGCCGCCGTGCCGCGCGCCATTCGAACCGCCGCGGTGCTGGACACGCTGCGCATCGCCGACCGCGCCCTGCGGCAGCGCTTCGGCCTGCGGCGGCCGCGGCTGGCGGTCGCCGGGCTCAACCCGCACGCCGGCGAGCAGGGGCTGTTCGGCGACGAGGAACGGCGCGCCATTGCCCCCGCCGTCGCCGCGGCGCGCCGCGCCGGCATCGACGCGCGCGGACCGCTCGCTGCCGACAGCGCCTTCCCGCTGGCGCTGCAAGGCAAGTTCGACGTCGTGATCTGCATGTACCACGACCAGGGGCTGGCGCCGTTCAAGCTTCTCCATTTCGCCGATGGGGTGAACGTCACGCTCGGCCTGCCGTTCGTGCGCACCTCGCCCGACCACGGGACCGCGCACGACATCGCCGGGCGCGGCATCGCCGACTGGCGCAGTATGTCGGCGGCGCTACAGCTCGCCGCGCAACTGAGTCGTCGGCGAGCCACCCGCATGGGCTGACATGCGATCGGCCGCCGATCGCCATCTGCGTCAAATTATTGACGATTCTCGGGTTCTGGGTTGCGCTGCCGGAAACGATTGTGGTACCCCAACTGCGCCCTGGGGGACGGGGCACGAAGTGATGGGATGTGATGGAGTGAGGGACGCGACGCCCGTCTTGGCGGGTTCGTCGCACGAGGTTGGACAGGCGTCGGTCTGTTTCCCGATGCCTCGGCTGTCATGGGGCGCCTTTGGCTCTTCCCCACCCTGGCAGCCGCTGATGCGGGAGGGAGGAACCTATGCGCGCTGCGAATCAGCGACCCTTGGTGGCCCTGGGGATCATCCTCAGTATGTGGGCCCTCGCCGGCTGCTCGAGCTCTCGACGCCCGGCGCTCAACCCGCGGGGGGCCGATGGTCTGGGGGCCGCCCAGACTTCGGCTGCCGGTCAGGCACAGCCAGCTGACACGGCAGCCACCGGCCACGCGTCGTCCTCGGCGGATCTAGAGGTCGAGCACCCACGCGTGCAGGACCTGGTCGCCGAGTACCAGACCAGCCGTCGCGACACGATCGAACGGGCCCTCGAGCGCGGCAGCCGCTACGTGCCGGGCATGAAGGCCGCCCTGGCCGAGGCCGGCGTGCCGCAGGAATTCGCCTACGGCGTGCCGATCGTCGAGAGCGGCTACAGCCTGAAGGCGACCTCGCACGCCGGAGCGGTCGGCCCGTGGCAGTTCATCCGCGCCACCGGCCAGCGCTACGGCCTGCGCATCGACGGCTACGTCGACGAGCGCCGCGACCCGGAGAAGGCGACCCGCGCCGCCGCCCGCTACCTGCGCGACCTGTACGACCGCTTCGGCGACTGGCACCTGGCGCTCGCCGCCTACAACACCGGCGAGGGCAACATCGAGCGCATCAAGGGCCGCGGGTGCGAGGATTTCTGGGAGATGCGCGAGCGCGGCCTGCTGCACTCGGAAACCTCCGAGTACGTGCCCAAGGTCATTGCCGCGATGGAAGTGGTCCGCTCCGCCGACGAGAGCGGCATCTACGTCCCCACCGGACAGCCGGATCCGGTCGACGTCGTCGACGTGATGCGGCCGATCTCGCTGCGTGCCGTCGCGCAACTCTGCGGCAGCGACGAGGACACCATCCAGGAGCTCAATCCGGCGCTGAAGCGCGGGGTCGTACCGCCGGACGGCTACCAGGTGCGGCTGCCGCAGGGCACCCGCGAGCAGTTCGAGGTGGCGCTGGCGACCTATCGCGAGCCGGCCCCGGTGCTCCGCGACTTCGACGACGCGCCCGCCCGCGGCGGCGCGCACACCGTGCGGCGCGGTGACACCCTGGCGCGCATCGCGCGCCGCTACGGCGTGTCGCTGCAGTCGCTGATGCGCGCCAACGGCATGCGCAAGGCGCGCGGCCTGCAGGCCGGCCAGCGCCTCGCCATCCCGGGTAGTGCGCCGAGCCGCAGCCGGACCGTCGCCACGCGGACCACCAAGCGCGCCACGGCCGTGCAGGCGACGCGATCCGCCAACCGCAACCGGGTCAGCGCCAGCGCGCCGCGCCCGCGCACCCGCGCCGTCGCCCCCGCCGCGCCAGCCCGCTCGCGCAAAGGCACCACGGCGTCGGCCAACCCGGCGCGCAGCCGCACCAAGGCCGCGGCGGTCGCCCCGGCCAAGTCGTCGAACGGCCGCAGCCGCGTCGCCGCGGCGCCGCCGCGCAAGCGCAGCCGCGTCGATTGAGCCTCTCGCGCGGCGCGCCGGTCGAGCCGGCGCGCCGCGCCCCACCGCCCGGCAGGCACTGCGGCAGCGTGCGCCGCGCCTGCCTTGACACACCCCACCCCCTCGCATAGCGATCGTCGAATTCGCTTCGCCCCCGCGGCAGCGCTCTGTTCGCCGCGCAGCACACCACACTGAGGAGCTCGACCCATGCCCGATCTCGTTCCGGTTCACGGCGGCCTTGAAGCGCCGGTTTCGCGCACCCTGCCGCTGTCGCGCCGCCAGGCGTTCCTCGCCGAGACGGCGAAGCTGCCGCGCATCGAGATGACGCGCGCCGACCTGGCGACCGTCTACCGCATCGCCGACGGCACGCTGTCGCCGCTCACCGGACCGATGGACGAGGCGACCTGGCACCGCGTGCTCGACACCGACACGATCGAGAGCGGTTTCCGCAGCTACGCCTGGACGGCGCCGATCTCCTTCCCGGTCACCGACGACGAGGCGAAGAAGCTGAAGGTCGGTCAGCTCGCCGCGCTCACCTTCGAGGGCGCGATCGTCGGCGCCCTGCGGGTCAGCAGCGTCTTCGACTGGGACAAGGCCAAGCACGTCGAGAAGTTCTACGGTACCGCGCGCACCGACCACCCGGGCGGCCACGTGGTCATGGACGACCCGCGCGGCAAGCTGGTCGGCGGCGAGCTGACCGCGCTGCCGCAGCAGCTCGATCCGCAGTACGGCCAGTTCATCCTGACGCCGCGCCAGATGCGCACGCTGATCGCCGAACGCCGCTGGGAGCGCGCCCTCGCCTTCCAGACCCGCAACCCGCTGCACCGCGCGCACGAGTACGCGCTGGTCGCCGGCGTCGAGCAGCTCACCCGCCTCGGCTACTTCGCCGGCGTGGTGCTCAACCCACTGGTCGGCGAGCTGAAGGGCGACGACGTCCCCGCCAGCGTGCGCATGCAGTGCTACCGCGCGCTGCGCGACCAGTCGCTGCTCGGCCAGGGCGACAAGGACGAGGCGCTGTGGACCGCGCGCGGCTACGACCTGCCGGAGGTCTTCGAGCTGGTCGGCCTCGACATCAAGATGCTGTACGGCGGCCCGAAGGAAGCGGTGATGCACGGCATCTACCGCCAGAACCTCGGCTTCACCGACATCGTCATCGGCCGCAAGCACGCCGACGCGCCGTACGACGACGGCAAGGCGATCTGGGGCGACTTCGACGCGCAGGAGATCTTCTCCAACCTGAGCGGCGCGCTGCAGATCCGCCCCTGCAACATCGGCTTCGCCGCCTACTACGACAGCGTCAAGCGCGTCGATCTGATGGACAACCACCCGGACGAGAAGCCGGTGGTGATCTCCGGCTCGAAGGTGCGCGAGGCGCTGACCAGCGGCGAGCGCCCCGATCCCCGCATCCTGCGCCCCGAGATCGCCGACATCCTGATCGACTACTACCGCTCCAAGTCCTGAGCGCGCATCGCGCGCTCGCGTGAGAACCCCCTCCCCCGCCCAGCGTGAGAATTCCCTCCCCCGCCCTGCGGGGGAGGGCTAGGGTGGGGGCCGGCGCCTGCCGATGCCGCGCAACCACTACCTGCTCATCATCCTCGACAGCTGTCGCTTCGACAGCTTCGTCGCCGCCGCCCCGACGGCGTTCACGCGGCTCGGCCCGCTCGAACGACGCTGGAGCTGGGCGTCGTGGACCTCGCCCTCGCACTTCAACCTGCTGATGGGCCTGTTGCCGCACGCCAGTCCGCGGCACGTGCACGCCTCGGAGTCCTACAAGCGCGACTTCGCCAGGTACGCCGAGCGGCTCGGCGTCGACGGCGTCGCCTTCAAGGATCTGCTGCCGTCGCTGTGGCTGCCGACGCTGCTCAAGCGCCGCCTCGGCTACCGTACCTACGCGCTCACCTCGCTGCCGGTGCTCAATCCGGCGACGCCGCTGGCGCGCGACTTCGACGCCTTCACGCTCATGCCGACGCACAACGACATGGCGGCGATGTTCGAGCGCCTGCAGTTCGACGGCGAGGGCCCTAGCTTTCACCTCCTGAACGTCGGCGAGACCCACTACCCGTTCGCGCTGCCGAGCGAGGATCCGAGCCAGTGGCCGCGCCTCGCCGGCCTGCACGGCACGCTGCAACGGCTCGACGATCCCGCCGCCGAGCCGCGGCCGTTCAACCAGCCGGAGCTCGACGCCCTGCGCGCGCGGCAGATCGAGGCGGTGCGCTACCTCGACGGCGTCTTCGCCCGCCTCGCCGACCTGGTGCCGCCCAACACCTACGTCACCGTCACCGCCGATCACGGCGAGCTGTTCGGCGAGGACGGCTATTTCGGCCACGGCCCGATCCAGCACGACAAGGTCTTCGAGGTGCCGTTCCTCGAAGGCCGCCTGCGCTGATCCGTACCGCTTCCACGTTGTCGCCCCGGCGGGCGTTCGGTAAGGTCCGCCAATGCTGGCGCGCCGACTCCTGCTGCTCTCGTTGGTCCTGTTCACCGCGTGCTCGCGCAGCGAGCCGAGCGCCGCGCCGGCGGCGAGCGGTAGTCCCGCTGCGTTCAAGGTCGCGCTGCTCAGCCCCGGTCCGATCAGCGACGCCGGCTGGAACGCGCTCGCCTACGAAGGGCTGCTCGCCATCCGCGATCAGCTCGGCGCCGAGATCGCGCAGGTCGAGGTGAAGAACCCCGGCCAGTTCGAGGACGCCTTCCGCGACTTCGCGCGGCGCGGCTTCACCCTGGTCTTCGGCCATGGCTTCGAGTTCCAGGACGCCGCCGCCGCGGTGGCGCCCGACTTCCCCAACACCGTCTTCATCACCACCTCCGGCAACACCGTGCGGCCGAATGTCGCGCCGCTGCGCTTCATGCTGGAGGAGGCGACCTACCTGGAGGGCATGCTCGCCGCCGGGATGTCGAAGTCCGGCAAGTCCGGCGCCGTCGGCGGCATGGCGATCCCATCGGTGAAGAGCACGATCATGGCGTACGAGGCCGGCACCAAGGTCGCGAACCCGAACTTCCAGGTGCTGGTCAGCTACGTCGGCAACTGGGACGACGTCGGCGCCGCCAAGGAAGCCGCGCTGGCGCAGGTGCAGCAGGGCGCCGACTTCCTCTTCCACAACGCCGACGCCGCCGGCCTCGGCGTCTTTCAGGCGGCGCAGCAGTCCAAGGTCTTCGCCTTCGGCGCCAACAAGAACCAGAACGACGTCGCCCCCGACGTGGTGCTGGCGAGCGCGGTGATCGACATCCCGAAGGGCTTCCTCACCGTCGCGCGGCAGGTGAAGGACCACACCTTCGTCGCCAAGATCGAAACCCTGACGATGCGCGACGGGGTCATCTCGTTCGTCTACAACCCGGCACTGGTCAGCCGCATTCCGGCGGATGTGAAGGCGAAGGTCGACGCCGCGCAGCAGGCGATCCTCGCCGGCACCCTGCAAGTCCCCGCCCTCGAGTTCTGACCAGCACCCGTGGCGCCGCTCCTCTCGCTGCACAGCGTCGCCAAGCGCTTCGGCGCGTTGCAGGCACTGTCGGCCGTGACGCTCGACGTCGCGGCGGGCGAGATCCAGGCGGTACTGGGTGAGAACGGCGCCGGCAAGTCGACGCTGATGAAGGTCATCTACGGCCTGCAGACACCCGACGCCGGCGCCATCACCTGGGACGGCAAGCGGGTACGCTTCGCCAGCGCGCTCGATGCGCGCCGCGCCGGCATCGGCATGGTGCACCAGGAGTTCGCGCTGGTGGACGCGCTGTCGGTCGCCGAGAACCTCGCCCTCAGCCTCGCCCGGCCGGGCGAATGGCGCTGGCGTCCGGCGGAGGTGCAATTGGCGGCGCGCCAGCTCGCCGATGACGTCGGCCTGCAACTCGGCGATCTCTCCGCGCCGGTCGGCGGCCTGCCGGTCGGCACCCGACAGCGCATCGAGATCGTCAAGGCGCTCGCCGGGCACACCCGGCTGCTCATCCTCGACGAGCCGACCGCCGTGTTGACGCCGGACGAGGTGGCGCAACTGTTCACCGTGCTCGATCGCCTGCGCCGTGCCGGCACGGCGGTGTTGTTCATCACCCACAAGCTCGGCGAGGTGATGGCGATCGCCGACCGCATCACCGTCATGCGCCGCGGCCGCGTCGTCGCCCGCGTCGCGCGGCACGCGGTGGACGAGGCCGAGTTGGCGCGCCTGATGGTCGGCCCGCTGGCCGCGGACAACCCGCCAGGCGAGGCGCCGCAGGATGCGACAGTGCAGTTGGAGCTGGACGCGGTCACCGTTGCCCACAGTTACGGCCCACCGCGTCTCGACCGCCTCGCGCTGCAGGTGCGCGGCGGCGAGATGCTCGGCATCGCCGGGGTCGACGGCAACGGTCAGTTCGAGCTCTTTGAGCTGCTCGCCGGCCTGCGCCCCCCGACGTCCGGAATCGTCCGCATCGGCGGCGCGCCGGTGACCGTCTTTGAACCGGCGGCGCTGCTCGCCGCCGGCGTCGCCTGCATTCCACCCGACCGCCAGCGCGAGGGCGTGGTCGGGGCGATGAGTGTCGCCGACAACGCCGTGCTCAACGTCCGCCTGCTCCGGCGCGCCGGCGCCCGCCTGTTGCACCCGTCGGCGCTGCGCGCCGACGCGGCGCGCATGGTCGCTGCGTATGCGATCAAGCCCGGCGATCTCGACGCACCGGCGCGCAGTCTGTCGGGCGGCAATCTGCAGAAGCTGATCGTCGCGCGCGCCCTGGCGCTGGCGCCGCGCGTGCTGGTGGCGGTGAACCCAACCCGCGGGCTCGATCTCGCCGCCGCGCAGGCGGTCTACGCGGCGCTCGACGCGGCGCTGGCGCGCGGCGCGGCGGTGCTGCTGATCTCCACCGAGCTCGACGAGATCGTCGCGCGCGCGCATCGCGTCGCGGTGCTGTATCGGGGTCGGCTGAGCGCGCCGCTGACCCGCCCCTTCCCACTCGCACGGCTCGGCGCGATGCTGGCCGGCAGCGAGGCGGCGTGAGCTCATCATCGGCGGCGCCGCGCGTAGCGCAGGCGCTGGCGGCGTCGGCCGCCGCATTGGTGGTCGCCCTGGCCAGCGGCGCGCTGCTGATCGTCATCGCCGGCGGCAGTCCGACGGCCGCGCTGACCGCGCTGCTCAATGGCGCCTTCGGCAGCGCCGATGCGTGGTCGGAGGTCGGCGTGCGCACCTGTCCGCTGCTGCTCGCCGGTCTCGCCGTCGCGCTCGCCTTCCGCGCCGGCATCTGGAACATCGGCGCCGACGGCCAACTGCTGGTCGGCGCCATCATGGCGACCTGGATCGGGACCCGCGCCGGCGGCGACGCCGCGTGGCTGATGCTGCCGTTCGCGCTCGTCGCCGCAGCGCTGGGCGGCGCGCTGTGGGCCGGCATCGCCGGCGTGCTGCGCACGGCGCGCGGCGTCGACGAGGTGATCAGTACGATCATGCTCAACTTCATCGCCCTCGGCCTGCTCGGCTGGCTGGTGCACGGTCCGCTGATGGAAGCCGCCGCGACCTATCCGCAGAGCGATCCGATCGCGCTCGCCGCCCGCCTCCCGCGCCTGTTCAGCGGCTATCGCCTGCACGCCGGAATCATCGTGGCGGTGCTCGCCGCGCTGGCCGTGGCGCTGCTGCTGTTCCGCACCGTGCTCGGCTTCGAGATGCGCGCCGTCGGTCTCAATCCGCTGGCGGCGCGGCTGGCCGGGCTGCGCACCACCGGTGCGCTGCTGCGCGCGCTGGCGTTGAGCGGCGCGCTCGCCGGGCTCGCCGGCGGCATCGAGGTGTGCGGCGTCACCTATCGGCTGTACGACAACTTCTCCCCCGGCTACGGGTACACCGCCATCGCCGTCGCCCTGCTCGGCCGCCTGCACCCGCTCGGCGTCGTCGCCGCCGCGCTGTTCTTCGGCGCGCTCGACGTCGGCTCGCTGGCGATGCAGCGCGCCGCCGGCGTGTCGTCGGTGCTGGTGTCGGCGCTGCAGGCCATCGTCATCTTCACCCTGCTGGCGCTGGAACGCCGGCGCCGCGTCGTGGCCAACGCATGAGCGCCGACCTGCTCACCGCGCTCGCCGCCTCGGCGATCACCATGGCCGTTCCGCTGCTGTTCGCCGCGCTCGGCGAGCTGATCGCCGAGCGCAGTGGCGTGCTCAACATCGGCCTCGAGGGCATGATGCTCACCGGCGCGTTCGCGGCCCTCGCCGTCTCGCTGCTGAGCGGCTCGGTGGCACTCGGCGTCGGCATCGCGGTGCTGACCGGGGCCGGGCTCGGCGCTGTGCTCGCCTGGTTCGTCGTCGCGCTCAACGCCAACCAGGTGGTCGCCGGCACCGCCCTCAATCTGCTCGCCGCCGGCCTCACCGGGGTTGCCTATCGCGCCGTGTTCGGCGTCACTGGCGCCGCGCTGACGATCAGCGGCGCCGCCGCCGCGCCGATCCCCGGGCTCGCCGAGGTGCCGGTGCTCGGGCCGTTCTTCGACCAGAACCTGCTCGGCTACGCCGCCTTCCTGCTCGCCCCGGTGATCGGTTTCGCGCTCTGGCGCACGCTACCCGGATTGCAGCTGCGCATGGTGGGCGAGAACCCGTACGCGGCGGAGACGCAGGGCGTCGCGGTGCGCAGTGTCCGCACCGCGGCGCTGATCGGCTGCGGCGCGCTCGCCGCCGCCGGCGGCGCGTACCTGTCGGTCGCCTACGCCAATACCTTCGTCGAGGGCATGTCGGCGGGGCGCGGCTTCATCGCGCTGGCGATCGTCATCGTCGGCCGGCGCACCGCCAGCGGCACCGTGCTGGCGGCGTTGTTCTTCGGCTTCGCCACCGCGCTGCAGTTCCATTTCCAGGCGCTGGGGCTGCATGTTCCCTTCCAGTTCTTCCTGGTCCTGCCCTATGCGCTCACGCTGCTGGTCCTGGCGGGATTCGCCGGCCGGGTCGGCGCCCCCGCCGCGCTCGGGCAACCCTACGAGCGATGAGTGTCGAGCGATGAGCGATGAGCTCACCGCCACTCATCGCTCGTCGCTCATCGCTCATCACTTGCTTCAGAAAAAGCGGATCTCGAACGGCAGGATCGCCCAGACGCGCTCGCGCAACAGGTAACGCAGCGACGGCGCGATGCCGAGCAGGTCGGTCACCGCGCCGCGGCCCGGCAGGCGCAGATCGAAGGGCAGGCGCCAGAACGGGCGCGGCTTGGGGAAGCGCTCGACCATGACCGGATCGCCCAGGGGGACGCCGATCGCCTGCTTGGCGGCGTCGAAGGCCTCCTCCAGGCCGCCGAGCGCGTCGACCAGCCCGCGCGCCTGCGCCTGGCGACCGGTCCACACGCGTCCCTGCGCGGCCGCCTCGGCCGCCGCGTCGCTCAGACCGCGCGCCGCCGCGACCTTGGCGACGAAGTCGCGGTAGAACATCGCCGCCTGCGTCTCGATGCGCTCGCGCCCGGCGACGTCGAGCGGCGCGTAGTCGGAGAACAGGCCGGCGTTGGCGCCGCGCCCGACGATGGTCTTGCGCACCCCGAGCCGGTCGTAGAGGCGGCGCAGCGTCGCCTTGCCGGCGACCACGCCGATCGAGCCGGTGATGCTGCCCGCCTCGGCCAGCAGCGGCCGACCGGCGATGGCGACGTAGTAGCCGCCCGACGCCGCGACGTCGCCGCAGCTGACCACCACCGGTTTGCTCTCGCGCAGTCGCGTCACCTCGCGCCAGATCATGTCGGAGGCGAGCGCCGAGCCGCCCGGGCTGGCGATGCGCAGCACCACCGCGCCGATGTCGGCGCGCTCGCGCACCGCTTTCAACGCCGCCGCCAACGAGCTGGATCCGGTGGCACCGGCGCCCGGGCGACCGCCGCTCTCGCCCGACTTGATGGTGCCACCGAGGTGCACCAGCGCCAGCGTGCGGCGGGCACGCCGCAACGCTTCCAGCCGCACCGCCCGGCCGCGTTGCAGCGCATACGGCGCGCGCTCGATGGTCGGGCCACCGCAGGCGTCGATCAGGGCGCGCTCGACCTCGTCGGCGTAGCCGGTCGCGTCCACCAGCCCCGCGGCGATGGCCTCGGCGGCGATGAACGGCCCGCGGCCGAGCTGCTCGCGCACGACGGCCGGATCGAGGCGGCGACCGGCCGCGACGCCTTCGACGAGCTGGTCGTAGAGGTCGCCGACCAGCGCCTCGAGCATCTCGCGCTGCGCCGGCGACATCTCGGCGCGGCTGAACATCTCGCCCGCCGACTTGTAGCGGCCGACCTGCACCACCTCCGCGTCGACCCCGAGCTTGTCCAGCGCGTCGCGCAGGAAGATCGCCTCGGAGGCCAGGCCGGTCACGTCGAGCGTGGCGGCCGGCGCCATGACGACGCGGTCGGCGGCGGCCGCGATCGAGTACTCGGGCGCGCCGGCGCGCTCGAGATGTACCCAGACGCGTTTGCCTGCGGCGCGCAGCCGCTCGACCGAACGCCGCAGGCCCTGCAGGCGCGCCCAGCTGGCGTGGATGTCGTCGATGCGCAGCAGCACGCCGTGCAGCGACGGATCCTCGCGCGCCCAGCGCAGCAGCGTCAGGGTGGCGAGATAGTCCGTCGGCGAGCGGCGGAACAGCCCGAAGAAGCGGGGCTCGCCGGTCTCCTCGGCGAGCTCGCCGCTCAGATCGAGCACCAGCACGCCGTAGGGGGTACGCCGCCGGAAGAAGCCGGCAACGCGGAGAAACGCGACCTGCAGGCCGCGCCAGAGAGAGCGCCACATGCGCCCGACCTTAGTCGGGCGCATGGGCAGGGGGAAGCTGGCTCAGCTCGCCTTGGCGGTGGCGGGCGTCTGGGCGGGTTCGACGAAGGGGGTGGGCTGCTTGAATGGCAGCAGCTTGCCGCGCCGGCGCAGCTCGTCCTCGCGCTCGCCCCAACGCACCAGACCGCTGCGTAGGTAGTCGACGTCGATCTTCAGCACGCCGCAGACGTTCTCGAACGAGAAGGGCCACTTGCGGTCCTCGGAGAAAATCCAGTCGCGCGCGTCGGTGTAGAGCGCGCTGCCGTTCTCATCGGTGGCGAAGCGGTACTTCTGAAAGCACTCGATGGCGTCCTGCAGCATCGCCAGAACCAGGGAGTATTCCGGTCCCTGCGGCGCGGACTTGCGCAGCACACTGAAGTACTGCGCCGGCAGCATGATGTCGGGTTGAAAGAGGCGTCCTTCGCCTACCAGGTCGTCACGCATGCCCTCGTAGACGCGAGGCTGAAAACCGTATTCAAGACAGCCGAAAGATTTTCGCCGCCCGCCCTTTCACCCCGCCGCGGCTCCCTGCGCGGGGCTTGGGAACGCCCCCGACCAGACCGGTCAACGGACGCAAAATCAGCAGCTTAGACCGAGAACGAGGCGCCGCAGCCGCAGGTCTTCTTGACGTTGGGATTGTGCAGCGTGAAGCCGGTGGCCATCAGGCCATCGGCGAAGTCGAGCTCGGTCCCGTTCAGGTAGAGGAAGCTCTTGCGGTCGACCACCACCCGGGCGCCGTCGCGCTCGAAGACCTTGTCGCCGTCCTTCGGCTCGTCGATGTCCATCTTGTACTGCAGGCCGGAGCAGCCGCCCCCGACGACCTTGACCCGCAGGCCCTTCTGCGGCGCGTCGGTGACCAGGCTCTGGATCTTGAGCACGGCGTTGTCGGTCAGGGTGATGGCCATGGCAGTCCTCTAGCAGGTCAATGCACCGCGCGCTGCCGGATGGCGTAGGTCGGCGACAGGGCGCGCAGACGGCGCACTTCGTCGATGACCCGCGCCGCCGCGTAGTCGACGTCGGCCTGGGTGGTGAAGCGGCCGAGCCCGAAGCGAATCGAGGCATGCGCCGCGTCGTCGTCGAGGCCGATGGCGCGCAGCACGTGCGACGGCTCCAGCGTCGCCGAGGTGCAGGCCGACCCCGATGACAGCGCGACGTCCGGCAACGCCGCCATCAGCGAGTCGCCCTCGATGCCGGCGAGGCTGAGGTTGAGGTTGGCGGCCAGCCGATGCTCCGGCGGACCATTGAGCGTGACATCGCCGAGCCCCGCCGTCAGCAGGCCGTGCAACCGATCGCGCAGCTGACGCAACCGCGCCGACTCGGCTGCCCACTCGCGCTGCGCGATGGCGCAGGCGCGACCGAAGCCGACCGCGCCGGGGACGTTCAGCGTCCCCGAGCGCAGGCCGCGCTCGTGCCCGCCGCCGTGCAGTTGCGGCGCCAGGCGGACGCGTGGATTGCGCCCGCGCACGTAGAGCATGCCGACGCCCTTCGGCCCGTACAGCTTGTGCGCCGTCGCCGCCAACAGGTCGATGCCGAGCGCCTCGACGTCGACTGCCTCCTTGCCGAGACTCTGCGCCGCGTCGCAGTGGAACAGCACGCCGGCCGCCTTGGCGATGCGGCCGACCGCCGCGATCGGGTGCAGGGTGCCGATCTCGTTGTTGGCGTGCATGAGCGAGATCAGCACCGTGCGCGGCGTGATCGCCGCCTGTACCGCATCGGGATCGACGCGGCCGCCGGCGTCCACCGGCAGCACCGTGACCGTCGCCCGGCCGGCCTTGTGCAGCGCCCTGCAGGTATCGAGCACCGCCTTGTGCTCGGTGGCGGCGGTGATGACGTGGTCGCCGCGCTCGCGGTGGTACTCCAGCACCCCCTTGATCGCCAGGTTGTTCGACTCGGTGGCGCCGCTGGTGAAAATGATCTCCTTCGCCTGCGCGCCGATCAGCGCCGCGATCTCGCCGCGCGCCGTCTCGACCCCGTCCTCCGCCGCCCAGCCGAAGGCATGGCTGCGACTCGCCGCGTTGCCGAACTTCTCGCTGAAGTACGGCAGCATCGCCTCCAGCACGCGCGGATCGACCGGCGTGGTGGCGTGGTTGTCGAGGTAGACCAGGCGGGACATCGATTCGCGGATGGTACCCGGTCCGCACCAGGTGGCGAAAGTGGGGCTCAGCCGAGCCGCACGGCACCGTCGAGCTGGCTCAGCCCACGGTCGAAGGTCCCCAATGGCAGGTGTCCAGCCCGGCGCGCCACCTCCAACATCAAACAGTCCGAGAACCCCAACCGCGGCCGACGCCGGAACTGTACGAGCGCCGCGGCGACCACTTCCTCGTCCTGCAGGGTCAACTCGCGGTGTTCGAGCAGCAGCTCGATCGCCTGCGCAATCTGCTTGGCCGAACGGCGATAGACGGAGGCCAGCACCCAGCTCAACTCCGCCAAAACGAGATGAGAGACCCATGCGCCGTTTGCGACGAATGCGTCCGCCGCATCGACCTGGTGGAGCGTGTCGCGTACCACCAGGCGCACCAGGACATTCGTATCAACCGCGCGCATGGCGCCGACGCATATGGCGCGCGATCCCCGCCTTCAGCTCCGCAAGGCCGCGCGCCTTGGGCGAAGCGGCGCCGAACAGTGCCTGGTGCACATCTTGCGAGGTGAATCGTCCGGCGCGCCGCAGCACGACCTGGCCACCTGCGTCGTCCCACTCCAGCGTCGATCCGGGCCCGACCCCAAGCCGCCGTCGTACCGCCAGCGGAATGGATACCTGCCCCTGAGACGTCACTTTCGATCGAGCCAATGCCATACCCAGCACATTACCTCGGTAATGTGCGTGAGGAAAGAACTGATCGCCGACCCAGCGCGACCCAGATCAATTGCCGACGGCGCGGCGCGGGCGGTCCAGCAGGGGGCGCAGGTACTGACCAGTGTGCGAGGCCTCGACGGCGGCGACTTCCTCCGGCGTGCCGACCGCAACCAGGCGGCCGCCGCCGGACCCGCCCTCGGGGCCGAGGTCGATGACGCGGTCGGCGGTCTTGATGACGTCGAGGTTGTGCTCGATGACGATCACCGTGTTGCCGGCGTCGACCAGGCGGTGCAGCACGTCGAGCAGCTTGTTGATGTCGTGGAAGTGCAGGCCGGTGGTCGGCTCGTCGAGGATGTAGAGCGTGCGGCCGGTGGAGCGCTTGCTCAACTCCTTGGCCAGCTTGATGCGCTGCGCCTCGCCGCCGGACAGCGTCGTCGCCGCCTGGCCGAGGTGGATGTAGTCGAGGCCGACGCTGGCCAGCGTCTCGAGCTTCTGGCGGATCGGCGGCACGGTACCGAGGAACTCGAGCGCCTGGCCGACGGTGAGATCGAGCACCTCGGCGATGTGCTTGCCCTTGAAGCGCACCTCGAGCGTCTCGCGGTTGTAGCGCGCCCCCTGGCAGACCTCGCAGGTAACGTAGACGTCGGGCAGGAAGTGCATCTCGATGCGCTTGACGCCGTCGCCGGCGCACGCTTCGCAGCGGCCGCCCTTGACGTTGAACGAGAAGCGCCCCGGGTCGTAGCCGCGCACACGCGCGTCGGGCAGCTGCGCGAACAGCTCGCGGATGTGGGTGAACAGCCCGGTGTAGGTGGCCGGGTTGGAGCGCGGCGTGCGCCCGATCGGCGCCTGGTCGATGTCGATGACCTTGTCGATCTGCTCGACGCCGAGGATGCGCTCGTGCGCGCCGGGTTTGTCCTTGCCGCCGTAGAGGCGCTGCGACAGCGCGCGGTAGAGGGTATCGACC
>JANRJF010000097.1:0-4002 GCA_033764095.1 Deltaproteobacteria bacterium
CTGATCTTCTTCCCGCTCGCGGCGCTGCTGCTGCTCTGCGGCCTCGGCGTGGTGCTCAATCGCCACCCGGTGCGCAGCGCGATGTGCCTGGTGGCGACGCTCTTCCTGCTCGCCGTCTTCTTCGTCTTCCTCGACGCCGACTTCGTCGCCGCGCTGCAGATCATCGTCTACGCCGGCGCGATCATGGTGGTGTTCCTGTTCGTCATCATGCTGCTGAACCTCTCCGACAGTGAACCGGACCGGCGCCGCGTCTCGTGGCAGGCCGGCGCGCTGTTCACCACCGCCTTGTTCGCCCTCGGCCTGCTCTACCTGCTGAAGGAAGGCGGCATGCTGCTCCCCGGCCCGGGCATGGACCAGGCGGCGCCGCCCGAGTTCGGCTCCATGCAGGCGGTCGCCATGCGCCTGTTCACCACCTACCTGCTGCCGTTCGAGATCACCGGCCTGTTGATGCTGGCGGCGGTGGTCGGCGCGGTGGTGCTGGCGAAGAAGAAGCTCACATGACCGGTCTCGCCCCCACCAGTTACTTCATCGCGCTCAGCGCCCTGCTCTTCAGCATCGGCGCCGTCGGCGTGCTGCTGCGACGCAACGCGATCGTCATCTTCATGTGCATCGAGCTGATGCTGAACGCCGCCAACCTGGCGTTTGTCGCCTTCGCGCGGCAGCAGCTGTCGGTCGACGGCCAGGTGATCGTCTTCTTCGTCATGACCGTCGCCGCCGCCGAAGCCGCGGTCGGTCTCGCCATCATCATCGCCGTGTTCCGCCATCGACAAACGGTGAACGCGGACGAGATGCGCCTGCTGCGCTGGTAGGAATCGATGACGCTGACCGACATTTCCTGGCCCGCCCTGGTTCCGGGCCTGATCGTCACCGTCACCGCGGTGCTCGTGCTGATCGCCGACCTGTTCGTCGAGGGCCCCGACCGCGAGGGCCTCGGCTGGATCAGCCTGGTCGGCCTGGTCGCCGCCGGCATCGCCTCCGCCGTGCTGTGGGGCAGCAACGCCGGCGGTTTCGGCGACACCTTCCTGCTCGACCGCTACGCGATCTTCTTCAACCTGGTGCTGTGCCTGACCGGCGCGCTGACGCTGCTGATCTCGATGGACTACCTCACCAGCATCAATCTCGCCTCCGGCGAGTACTACGTGATGCTGCTGCTCGCCGTGCTCGGCATGATGGTCATGGCGCAGGCCAACGACCTGATCCTGGTCTTCCTCGGTCTCGAGCTGATGTCGATCGCCATCTACGTGCTGGCCGGCATCTGGCGTCCCGAGCTGCGCTCCTCCGAGGCGGCGCTGAAGTACTTCCTGCTCGGCGCCTTCGCCTCCGGCTTCCTGCTCTTCGGCATCGCCATGGCGTTTGGCGCCTTCGGCACCACGACGCTGTCGCCGATCGCCTCGCAGCTCGCCCACCTGTCGGTCGAGCAACGGCCGCTGGCGCTCGCCGCCACCGCGCTGCTGCTGATCGGCTTCGCTTTCAAGGTCGCCGCGGCGCCGTTCCACTCCTGGGCACCGGACGTCTACGAGGGCGCCCCGACCTCGGTCACCGCGCTGATGGCGGTCGGCGTGAAGGCCGCCGCCTTCGCCGCCTTCGCACGCGTCTTCATCTACGCGCTCGGTGCGCTGGCGGTCGACTGGACCTGGATCATCTGGCTGCTGGCGGTGCTCAGCATGACGATCGGCAACGCCGCCGCGATCATGCAGCGCAACATCAAGCGGATGCTCGCCTACTCGAGCATCGCGCACGCCGGCTACCTGCTGGTCGGCCTGATCGCCGCCGACCAACAGGGCGGCGCCGCGGTGCTCTACACGCTGCTCGGCTATGCGGTCATGACCCTCGGCGCCTTCGCCGTGGTGATCGCCGTCGGCCGCCGCGGCGAGCCGAACGAGGAGGTCAGCGACTACGCCGGCCTCGGCTTCCGCTACCCGTTCCTCGGCATGTGCATGACCATCTTCATGCTGTCGATGGCCGGCATCCCGATGTTCGTCGGTTTCACCGGCAAGTTCTTCCTCTTCAGCGCCGCGATCGAGAAGGGCTGGGTGTGGCTGGTGGTCATCGCCGCGCTGAACAGCGTCGTCTCGGTGTACTACTACGTCGGCGTGCTGGTGCAGATGTACATGGGCGAGAACCCGCGCGAGGTGCAGGGCATCGCGCAGCGCCCCTATCTCACCGCGACGCTGCTCATCACCGCCTTCGCCACCGTCGCCCTCGGCCTCTTCCCGACCTGGGCGCTGAACCTGGCGAAGAGCGCGGTGCAGTCGCTGTCCGCCTGAGGGTCTTCACCACAACGACACCACGGCACAACGACCTCACGTTGTGTATCCGTTGTGCCGTGGTGTCGTTGTGGTGAAAAAGCTCTACAACTACCCGCGCAGCGCCGCCGCCAGCCCCGCGCCGCGCTCCATTGACGCGACGATCGCGCGTGCCGCGGCGACCGGATCGGACGCGTCGCGGATCGGGCTGCCGACCACCAGGTAGTTGGCGCCGGCGCGGATGGCGGCCTCGGGCGTCATGATGCGCTTCTGATCGTCGGCGGTGTTGCGCGGTTCGCGGATGCCGGGGGTGACGATGAGGAAGCGGCGCCCGCACTCCTTGCGGATGCGCGCCACTTCCTGCGGCGCGGCGACGACGCCGTCCATGCCGGCGTCGCGCGCCATGCGCGCCAGCCGCACGACGTGGCTCTCGACGCCGCTGCGCACGCCGAGCAGCTTCAGGTCGTCCTGGCTCAGGCTGGTGAGCACGGTCACCGCCAACAGCTTCGGCCGCACCAGGTGCTCGGTGCGCGACACCTTGTTCACCTCGCTGATGGTCTGCTTCATCATCGCCGTGCTGCCCGAGGCGTGCAGGTCGAACATGCGCACGCCGAGCCGCGTCGCCTCGGCCCCGGCCTTGGCGACGGTGCGCGGGATATCGTGGAACTTGAGGTCGAGAAAGATGTCGGCGCCGCGCTGCTTGATCTGCCGGATGATCTCCGGCCCGGCGTGCAGGAAGAGCTGCTTGCCGACCTTGAACAGGCCGACCTCGCCGCGCAGCGCGTCGACCAACTCGAGCGCCTCGCGCGTGGTGTCGACATCGAGGGCGAAGATGAGTCGCGACTGCATCTGCCCCGGCGGCGCACCCAGCAGCGAGAAGACGCTCACGAGGCCTGCCCCTCGCGCACCAGACTCGCCACCCGCTCGACCGTGTCGGCGAGCGGCAGCTCGCCCGCCTGGGCGTCTCGCCGCGGCTTGAACTCCACCGCGTCGCGCGCCAACGCCTTCGGCCCGACGGTGACGCGGAACGGCAGCCCGATCAGGTCGGCGTCCTTGAACTTCACCCCGGGACGCTCGTCGCGATCGTCGTAGAGGACTTCCAGCCCGGCGGCGGCGAACCCCTGCTCCAGCTTCTCCGCCGCGGCGCGCTGCGCCTCGTCCTTGGTGTTCACCGCGACCAGATGGACGTGCGCCGGCGCCAGCGCCAGCGGCCAGATGATGCCGTTGTCGTCGTGGTTCTGCTCGATCGCGGCGGCGACGGTGCGGGTGACGCCGATGCCGTAGCAGCCCATCTCCATCACCTGCTCGGCGCCGGCGGCGTCGAGGAAGGTGGCGCCCATCGCCTTCGAGTACTTGTTGCCGAGATAGAAGACCTGGCCGACCTCGATGCCGCGATGGCCCTCGTACTCGCCGTCCGGGCAGCGCGCGCAGGCGTCACCCGGTAGCGCCATGCGCAGGTCGGCAAACTTCAGATCCGGCAGATCGCGCTCCTGCGCGACGTTGACGACGTGCACGTCGGTCTCGTTGCCGCCGATCACGGCGCCGACCAGACCGCGCAGCGACTGATCGGCGACGACGCGGATCTTGAGCCCGATCGGTCCGGCGAAGCCCACCGCCGCGCCGGTTGCCTGCTCGACCGCCGCCGCGTCCGCCATCACCGCCCACTGCGCGCCCAGCGCGCGCACCAGCTTCGCCTCGCTGAGCTCGTGGTCGCCACGCACCAGCGCCGCCACCGTCGCACCGTCGTCGGTAGTGA
>JANRJF010000098.1:0-9346 GCA_033764095.1 Deltaproteobacteria bacterium
ATCCAGGGGAACAGGAAGGCGAACGCGTACGGCAGCGAGACGAGGCGCTCGCCGAGCGCCAGCACCAGCGCGGCGACGAGCACGACGGACAGCGCCATGGCGGCCTTCTCCATCGGCGGTGCGGGGTTCGAGACGATCGGATCCGGAGCCGACAGCCACGTCAGCAGCAGGGGCCCGACGATCAGCGAACCGGCCGCTTCGCCGCCGAACCAGTTCATCCATACGGTCGCGTAGTCTCCCCACGGGGCATCACCGAACGCGCACAACCACAACGCGCCGAGCGTCGCGGTGATCAATCCGGTCCCGACCACCCCCACCGCCAGATACAGGAAGGCATCGCGCAAGCGATCGAGCTGCGGCCTGAACCCGCAGCGGCGTACGAGGAGCGTACCGGTCAGCGCCGGGGCCAGCGTGTTGCCGAGCGCGATCAGCGCGGCCGGTCCCGGGTGATCCGGCTCGAGGGTTATGTTCAGCGCGAAGCCGCCGAGCACGATCCCGGCGACGGCCACCGGTCCAGCGAGAATGACCGCGGCGAGCGCCACCGCCGTGGCTGCCCAGACCAGCGTGACGTGCTGGCCGTACGCGGGGATCTGCAACCCCAGCCATCCCGCTGCGAAGTAGGCGGCGGCGATGAGGAGATTGAGCAACAACGCCATCATCGGTCCACGACCCGGAGGACTGATCGGGATGGGACGCGGGGGAATGCGACCGGACCTGGCGGCGACTCGGCCCCGCCGTACGCCGGCGCTCGCATGCGACCGACGTAGGGCGCGGGATGCGCCAGGGTCAAGAGAGGCGCGCGATCGATGCGTCCGCGCGCCTTCCAGGGTGCGGTCCGTCGGTGCAATACTCCGCCGCGACCCATGGGGATCGATCTCACCTGTGCTGCGCCGCGTCGGCCTGCCGCCGCGAGTGCTCTGCGCGCGAGCGACAGGCTCGCTGTGCGGCGCCCGTCCTGCTCGCCTCTCGCTTCCCCCGCGACCAGGGTGGGATGGTGAAATGACCGCGCCGGCGGTGCGCTCATTTGCCAGCGGCGCGGTGCGCCACCTGCTCGAGGGGTTCGAAGCCATGGGCCTCGACGGCACCGGATTGTGCCGCGAGGCTGGGTTGGCGCCGCGCCGTCTCGGCGATCGCGGCGGCCGCGTCGATGTCGCGCTGCTCTGCGCGCTCTTCGCCGCCGCCGAGACGCGCAGCGGCGACCCGCTGGTCGGCCTGCACGCGGCGGAGCGCGCCGGCCTCGGCGGCCTGGCGAGCTACGTGATCGGCAGCCAGAACACCGTGGCGCACGCGCTGCAGATGCAGCTCCGCTACCAGGTGCTGCTGCTCGGCGCCGAGGCGGTGACCGTCCGGTCGCGCGGCGGCATGACCTTCGTCGCGCTCGAAATGGACCCGCCGCCCGAGGCACATCGCCACCTGACCGAGTACTGCATCGCCTCCTCCTGTCGCCTGCTCGGCTGGCTGACGCTGCAGGCGGGGCGCGTCGGGGAGATCCACTTCCGCCACGCCGCCGGCGGTGCCGCGACCGAGTACGAGCGCGTCTTCGGCTGCGCGGTGCGCTTCGAGCAGCGCGACAACGGCGCGCGGCTGTCCGAGGCGACGCTCGGCGAGCGCCTGGTGTCGGCCAACCAGGAGCTCGCCGCGCAACTCGACCGCCTGGCGCACGCCGAGCTCGGCCGCTACGCCACCACCGCCTTCCGCGACGGCGTCGCGCTGGCGCTGCGCGCCGCGCCGCTCGACGGCACGCGCGTGCGCCGCGAAGCGGTCGCGCGCCGCCTCGGCGTCAGCCCGCGCACGCTGCAACGCCGTCTGGCCGACGAGCAGACGTCCTTCGCCAGAGTGCTCGACGAGACGCGCCGGCAGCTGGCGCTGATGCTGATCGCCGACCCGACGCTCAGCATCAGCGACATCAGCCGCCGCGTCGGCTACGCCGACCAGTTCGCCTTCAACAAGGCCTTCCGCCGCTGGACCGGCTGCGCGCCGTCGGCCTACCGGCAGCAGCGCGCCGGAAAGGTTGCCGGCTGTTAGCCGTGGCGGGACGAAAGCAATTCACCGCGGAGACGCGGAGGCGCGGAGGCTGCACGCTCGACATGCAGCTGCGGTGGGCTTGAGAAGCTCACCGCGTAACGAGCACGCGTTCGACGGCGGCGGCAAGCGCCGTCCGCTGCAACGCGCGGTTGGACAGCTCACTCCTCGAGAACCCAGTCGTCGGCTTCACACTCGAAGGTATGGTCGCGGAGGTAGAAGAGGAAATGACGACCCGGCGGGCGGGCATCTCCGACGGTGTGCCAGCCATTTGGAACCTGCTGCAGCTTGAGATCGCCTGAGACCTCGTAGAACTCGCCCCACCCGGGTGCGTCCCGACTGAAGCGACACTGCCCCCGATACCAACCCTCGTCGTTCGTCGGACCGAGGCGATACTTTCGCCCGCATGTGAACCGGAGGCGGAGGCGCTGGTCCTCCGTGAAACGCGGGTACCGGAAAGGGTTGGCCAAGAACGTCAGCACGACGTCGCGACCCTCAACCTGCACGGCTGGGTCCGGAGCGTTCGGTTCGGCGTTCCATCCGTCGTTCAGCTGCCGAAACTGCGTCGCCATCCTAGTCTGTCCAACGCCGGCGTTCAGCCGCGCGGGCCACAACGCGCGGGCACCCGTCGCTCGAATGGTGCCGTGGCCCGCGTCGGCTGCAACGGCTCAGTTAGGTCGGCTGTCATAGGAACGTTCCGACGATCCCGACGATCATCAGCCAATACCCGACGCGATACAGATCGCGCATGGCCGGGCTCATTAGGGCAGAACCGAAGCTGATCCATCGCTGGTGCGCGACAACCGAGATCTTCGCCACGAGGAACAGCGCGAAGCCCGCGAGTGACGCGCCGAACCATAGCGGGTGAGTGGCATTGCCCTGCCCGATGTGGATCGCTGCGATACCGCAGAGACCAACAATGCCGAGAACCACCAAGGCCCTACCCACGGGGCTCAACTCGTTCTCCTTCATGACAGGCATGGCCATCGCGCTACCCTTGCGACCTAACGCCAGCGCTCAGCCGCGCGGGCCGCAGGCCCGCGTCGGCTGCACCGGCTTGTTCGGCTCTCCGCATGGTTCATCGCCTGCCTCTTTCAGTTCAATCGCCCGGTTCACGTATTTCTCTTGCTGGGCGATGCTGGTTGGAGGTGCAGCGGCCGCTTCTCGAATCGCTCCCCCCGGCGAAACGTCTCAAGAAGGGCCAGAAAACACTCGACGCAAACAACGCCCTTCGGGCCCGCAAGCGATATCTCCGGACTCTCGCGCGCGCACAAACCACAAGCGCGAACAGCCCCCACAGAGTCGCTCTCATTGCCGATCACCCAGTCGGCAGGCTCGCCAGTATGCGAGTCGAGGATATCGGCCATCTCCCCACACCGGGAACCGCCACGACGAAGGCGAGAGGGAACAACCGCCGACTTACCCGCACGACGCTTCTTCTGGGAACGAATGGCGCCCTTGAGGACGGTGAGACGAGGGGGGCGGGTATCCATGGTGGTCACGCCGAACGACACTGCCGTTCAGCGGCGGGCGCGAAAGGGAGCGCAGCGACCGCCGCGCCCGTCCGCTGCAACGGCGGGTTAGGCCGTCGGTCGGTCGTTTCTCGTCGCTCGCCTTGGGTCATTGAGCGTTCTCAGGAGATAGATCGATCGGCAGCCGGGTCCTCGTAGATCGAGGTGCTTGGTGAACGCGGCGAGCGCCTCGTCTGCGCGGCCGAGGGCCGTCAGGGATTCGGCGAGGCGGTAGTGGCAGTCGGCGATGAGACCACGGGCTCTCGCGACGCCTTCGCCGCACCGCCCGTGTGCAATTCGCTTGGCGCCGCGACGGAGGAGACTGCGGTACACCTCTATTGCCTCACGATGACGATCAAGCATCTGAAGGGTTCCCGCATAGTCCCACAGTGCCAGCGGGCACTTCGGATTCAGAACGAGCGCTTGCTCGGAACATCGAAGGGCCGCCGAGTAGTCCCGGAGCTCGTAGTATGTCAGTCCGAGGCGGGTGAGCAGCCAGTGATTGTGAGGATCAATCATCAGCGCACGCTCGATCGCCTTCCGAGCGGTTAGCCACCTGCCTGCACGAATCGACTTCTCGATGGGCGAGATCTTCGACATTCTTGGATCGGCCTAACGCCAGCGGTCAGCCGCGCGGGCCGCAGGCCCGCGTCGGCTGCACCGGGAAGTTAGACCGCTTCGAGTCAGTTCGCATCATCTTCTTCGAGATCCGCGTCGACCAAAGCGCGCGCCCCGGAGAGATCTCCGGCAAACGCGGCGAGAGCAATTTCGAGTCGCTGGCGACAGTCGCTGTCTGCGATCTCACCGAGTGACCGTTGTGCGAGCAGGGCGCCGTCCTCGAGCGCACGCTGGTAGGGTGGTGCGAGCTCGGCAGGCATTGCTGGAGCGCGCGACTCATGCCGCTCCAGCTCGATGCAGCCCGCCAGCAACAAGAGTTCCGCTCGCGCGGCCTCATCTCGAAGGGCGGCAATTCGGACAAGCTCGGGAACGGCGGCGTAGGATGCGGTGAAAACATCGCTTTGGTGACAGAGGGAACTCCACAGGGCGTACCAAGGCTCTTCGTCAAACCTACGCGGCGCGGGCGCCGTCTCGGCTTGGTGAAGCAGGCGCGGGATGTCGTCCGCCGTGCCGTACGCGTGTCTCAAGGAACTCCAGTCGATGGCGGACATGCGAGCCGTACCGTGGGTCTAACAACAATTAGGCTGCTCGCATAAACCGGCAGAGGCTGCGACGGCCGCAGCCTAACACGACAGCGTTCATGGTGCCGGGATAGGCCGAATTCGCCAGCCGATCAACGGCTTGTTGGCCGCGACTCAAGATGATTCTGAGGGAGTTAGACGGGCCGCATAACAACCTGGCAACCGCCATCGCTCCGAGCGTGCGGCGCCGGTCTGGCAGTTGGTTGCCGACACGGTACGGGTGCTGGGGTATGCGCCGGTGCGATCCGCGCAACGGGGTTGGTCGCTGCCGGAGCGGGACGTCGTTGTCGCCGTCTTTCCGGTTTTGATCACCGCGAGGAACCTGTCCGATCCGGCGGTGTGGGCTCCGACGAACTTGACGCCGCTGCGCTGGCCGATACCTCAGTTCGCCGCCATCCGGCGGCGCTGGAACTCGAGCATGTTCGCGCGCACACGCGCGGCGTTCTGCTGGCAGTTGTTGGTGAACTTGCCGTAGGGGCGGTTCATCGGGGCGACGATGCGCCCTTTCTCCTCGCGGTTGAACTGGCGGACGTGCGACCGGTCCATTTCCGCGAACAGCGCTTCATCGGCGGCATCCTGGCGCACCGTACCGGCGAAGATGAAGCTCTTCTCGCTGCGGCTGCCGAGGTACGCCGACGGCGTGGAGACGTCGCGCTCGCTGCGCGACCAGCGGGTATTCCACGTGTAGCGTCCATCGCGGATGCCCACGTCGGCGGTGGCGATCTCGTCGCTCGACACCGCCAGCAGCGCCTCGTGATAGAAGCCGATGTGCAGCGTCTCCATCACCGGCGAGGTGAAGGTGGTGGCGTCCTCGTAGCGGATGCGGAAGATCAGCGAATTCCCGGCGCTGCCGTGTTGGGTGTAGTACTGCGCGGTCATCCGATCGACGTCGTCGACGTCGAGGCCGTAGGGGCGATAGCCGACGCCGCCGATCTCGCGCCCCCAGGCGACGCCGGCGAAGGTCGTCTCGATGCCCTGGATCAGCGCCGGCGGATCGAAGCGGCCGTGGTTGTCCGCCTGCACGAAGGTCTGCCCGCCGCCCAGTGCCAGGTCGATCCCTCTGCGCGCCCAGAGTGCCGAGGTGGGCGAGGAGAAGGCGCCGTCGAACCACGGCAGCTCGCCGATCGCTTCCGCGGCGACAGCGCTGCCGAGGAAGCTGAGCTCGAGGCCGCTCTGCCAGCTGCGGTGGTGCCAGAAGCCGGCGAGGTCGCCGAGCAGCTCGATGCCGCCGAGCGCCTGTCCCCAGACCGGCATGACCGGCTCGACGTAGGCCCAGACGCCGGGGGTCAGGCGGTGCACCAGGTGTGCGATGTCGCCGCTGAAGGCGGCGGCGCCGGACTTGAGACCGCTCGGATCGGTGCGGCCGATCGGATCGCCGGCCGTGTAGCTGTAGCGGTGCAGCTGGTCGGCCGGATCGCGCGAGATGAATGTCGCCAGGTGCGCCAGATACCAGCGCGCGTTCAGATAGTACGCGCTGCAGACCGAATCGAGATACGCGCCGGCGTACTGATAGGGGTTGTCGGCGAGGTCGTAGCCGTCCGCGACGCTCGATGTGTCGTCCGTCGGTGCGCCGTACGGATCATAGCTGTAGGGCACGACCGTCTGCGCGTCGGCGTCGTAGACGCCGGCGGTGTCCTTGCGCGGGTTGAGCAGCACCTGCTCGGTGCCGTCGCTCAGGTAGCGCACCGGCCCGAGGAAGCTCGAAGACAGGCTGGTGGACGACTGGCTGACGTTGGCCATCCGCGGCGGCCGCGTTTCGTCGTAGTAGAATTGCAGCGTGTCGCCGGCCAGCGCCGTCGAGGCCATCTGGCTGTTGGGGTGGTACGCGTAGCTGATCGCCGCCTGGTTGCTCGGTTGGCAGGAGACGAGCCGATCGCGCGCGTCGTAGCCGAACTGCTGCGTCGGGTTGGTGCCCGGCGTCGGGCCGATGCCGATCAGGTTGCCGTTGGCGGCGCTGACCGTCCCGGTGCTCGGCGCCGCCGCGTTGGGGGTGAAGTTGTCCCAGGTGAGATAGACGGTGGTCGCCGGCTGCGCATCGACCTGGATGGTCACCGCGGTCGGGGCGCCGTCGGCGTCGTACTGGATCGTCGTCGTGGTGGTCTGCGTTGCGGTCTGCGCCACGGCGCGAGCCGCGCCGGCCGCGCACAAACCGGCGAGCGCGATCACGGTGAGGCAGCCCGCGTGCGCACGCCGCGCACAAATAGCGAGTTCCATGTTCAATCCCCGCTGAGGATGAAGCCGATCTCGACCGCCCCGTTGGTGGTTCCGGGCGCTCCACTCGGCACCGCGACGTTCTCCGTGGCGCCGACCGCATAGCTGCCGCCGCCGCCGCCGCCGTGCCCCTCGCTGCCGCCGGCACCGCCACCGCCGCCGCCACCCCACCCGCCGCCGCCGCCGCCGCCGATGTAATCGCTGCTCGAATCGTGCTTGCCCTCGCCGCCCTCGCCGTTCGCGCCGATGGTCGCCGGCGTGGCGTTGAGCCAGCCGGTCGACGACGACGCCCCGTTGCTGGTGTGCACTGGTCCGCCCATGCCGCCGATGCCGTCCGATCCGGCGCTGCCACCGTCGCCGGTGCCGTTGGCCGAACCACCGACGCCGGCCGAACCGCCGCCGGCATCGTCCGAATCGCCACCCGGCTGCGTCGCGCTGGCGTTGTAGCCGGCGAACGCCTGCCCGCCCGGGCCGCCGTCGTCGCCCGAGCCGGCGCCGCCGCCGCCGCCGGCGATGAGCAGGATGTTCTGCGTGCAGCCGCTGGTGGTCGGCGGCAGGCAGGCGCTGGTGCTGGAGAGATCGGCGCTGGAGACGATGGTCGACGAGCCGCCCTTGCCGGCCTCGTGGCTGCCGTCGCCGAGACTGCCGACGTAGTAGTAGAGCGTCGTCGAGCCGTAGGTGGACTGCAGGGACGCCAGCGTCGTGACCGTCTGCGCCATTCCCTGCGCGCCGCCGGCGAGCGTGCCGTCGTTCGCACCGCCCTGCCCACCCCAGGCGCGAATCCACAGCGGCGTGTCGGTGCCGATGCTGACGCTCTGACCGGCGAGCGCCGCGGTGAAGCTCGCCAGCGTCGCGATGCCCTGCAGGTCGACCGCCGAGGCGTTCGACGACAGCAGGCAGGAGACGCTCGACGCCGATGCGGTGCACGCCGCCGGCAGCGCGTAGCTGATCGTCAGCGCGCCGTCGTCTCCCGAATCGTTGCCGGGCGATTCCGGTGCCGACGTCGGTGCGCTGGCGTCGTAGGCGGTGTTCGCCGCCGCCCAGCTGCCGCCGCCGCCACCGCCGCCGCTGCCGCTGCAGTTGGCGTGGCCGTAGCCGCCGCTGCCGAAGCCACCGCCACCCTTGCCGCCGGTGACGTCGCAGTCGCTCGAACCGCCCGGACCGGAGCCGGCGTCCCAGGACTGCGGCGGGATCAGCGAGCCACTGTCATTCCAGCCGACGCTGCTCGAATAGCCGCCGACGCCGGCGTTGCCGCCGAGACTGCCGCCGTCGCCGGCACCGGTCGAATTGCCGCCGGTGCCGCCGTCGGCGCCGTCGGACTGTCCGCTCGAGCCGGCGACGCTCACCGCGTTGCCGCTGGGGGTGGTGTTGGCGCTGGCGGTGGCGCCGCCGCCGCCGTTGCCGCCGGTGTCCAGCCCTGCGCCGGACGAACCGCCGCCGCCGGCGATAAGCAGGACGCCGATGCTCGATGGATCGGTGATGTCCTCCGCCACCGCCGAGGTCACCAGGCTCAACGGCTGCGCGATCAACACACTCGAGGCGCCGTCGTCGCCGATATAGGCGTAGAGGCTCTGGTCGAAATCGTCCGGTGTGAGCACCGTCAACGCGAACCCGCCGGCGCCTCCGGAGCCGGTGTTGGCCTCGCCGCTCGCGCCCCAGGCGCTCACCTGCACGACGTCGGCGACGGTGGCGAGCGCCGCCGCCCACTCCTCGACGCCGAGGATGAACGACGACTCGGTCACCGTGCAGGTGACGGTCGAATCGGTCTGCGACAGCGTCGTGCCGAACGGGCACAGGCCGACGTCGCCGCAGCCGTGCGCATTCTCGCCAGCAGCGCCGATGCTGACCGCGTAGGGCGCGGTGCTGCCGACGCCGACCGACCACTCGTCCGCACTGCACGCATAGACGGCCGGATCGCTGGCGTTCAGGCGCAGCTTGAACAGCTGGCTGCCGGTGCCGGCGTCGTAGATCACCAGCGCCTCGTCGCTGAACAGCGTCTCGTAGCTGAGCGACTGCCCGGCGGCGATGAAGGCGCCATACGAGTTGTCGATCTGCACCGGCGGCTCCCAGGCGGTCGGCGTGACGCTGGAGTTCTCCTGGTACCAGCTGGCGCAGCACTCCTTGCCTAGCACGATGGCGCCCGACAGGTGGTTGGTGATCGCGTACTGGTAGGCGGTGCGGCTGTCCGGCGGCGTCGGCAGCTGCTTGCGCGTGCCGAGCGTCGGGTCGGTGTCGCCGCTCTCCTCGTACGCATAGCCGTAGCCGCAGTTGTCGAACCACTGCAGCGTGTTCACCGTGCTGGCGGCGATGTCGCCGAGCGCGTACTCGTCGGCGAGCGTGAAGCTGCCGATCAGCGGCTGGTCGGTGCTGCCGCCGTTCAGCGTGCCGAAGTCGCCGCTGGTG
>JANRJF010000099.1:0-3851 GCA_033764095.1 Deltaproteobacteria bacterium
TCCGCATCGTCACTGGCGTCGACGAGGATTGCCCGGGCTGCTCGGGCGAGGAGAAGGCGCGCGCCGCGCGGATCGAGATCGCGCAGGCACTCCAGAATCGGAACGGCCGGACGCCGAGCCTGCGGGACGTCAACGTCCTGCTCGAGCTGGCCGTGCAGACCGCTACGCAACGCGCGCCGGCGACGGCGCCCAACCAGTGAGAGGTGGAGGATGAAGCGGACCCTGTTGACCCTGTGCGCCCTGGCGGCGCTGCTCGCGGTGGCGGGCTGCTCGACGTTCAACCCGAACGCGCCGGCGAGCGACCCGAACGTGCTGGCCGTGCAGTCGGCCGGCGATCTCGGCGCGCTGTCGTGCGCCGTGCTGGTGACGCAGCTCGACGCCGAGGACGTCGCGAAGGCGAAGGTGGCGACTGCGGCGGCGCAGGCCGTGCTGACGCAACCGGAGCCGTCGCTGTCGGCGCTGAGTGCGGCGTTGACCGCCGCCGATCTGCCGCCCAACTACGTGATGATCGGCTCGCTGGTGGTTCAGCGCGTGCGCGTACGGTTGGGGCAGGCGGAGCTGATCCCGGTCGACTCGGTCGGGTTCAACGTCGCGACGTCGTTCCTGGACGCGTGCGCGGCGGCATTCATGGCGGCGCCGACGGCGTAGAGATCAGCGGCGCGGCGGGCCACGCGCTCGCCGCGCCTACTGCCGCTTCCCGATCGCCGCCACCTCGGCCGGCGTCAGCGGTCGCCCGGCGTACATCGCCGCCGCGATCTCGGCCGCGATCGCCTCGTCGCTGAGCGAGGCGAGCAGCTCGACGCACTCGCGGCGCGCGGCCTCGACCTCGGCGCGGATGCGCGCCGGCAGCACCGCCACGTCTACCTCGTCGATCTCTGCGAGATTCGCCTCGACCTGACGGCGCGCGTCGGCGACGAAGGCGCGCAACTCCTCGTCGGTCACGGCGGCACGGTGCCGTGGGGCCGCGGGCGCCGTCAATGGCTGCGGTGCGGCGAGGCAAGGCCGCGAATCGCGGGATGGGTGCGCGCCACTAGATGTGGGGCAGCGTGCCTTTACGCCCCACAATCCCCAGTGGTATGGTCCGCCGCGGAGATGGAGGACGGCTGAAAGCAGAAGCGGCGCCCGAAGGCGCCGCCGGTGTTCCCGGTGGCGGAACGCCAGCCGAGTCAGATCGTGGTGACTGACTCCTAGCTGGCCTCCCGCCCCTGGTCAATGACAATCGGGCGACGTGCCGTCCCGCGCGTCGCGGTGGTGGTGAGGTAGCGGTGCAGCGGCGATCAGCAGCGCGTCGCGCGACAGTCAATGAACTCGCGCGGCCGCCTCCGATGAGGGCGATGACGGCGGCGCTTTGGCGCTGCCCGTGTTCGCAGTTGAGCGGGCCGAGACCGGCGCTTGCGACGCCGGCCCCAGCCCTAGGCGAACATCCGCTCGACCCGGTCAGGCCGAAGGGACGCTCTGCAAGATCGTCGATCGGCCGAGCCGGGCTCGCGCCGAACGATGGAGAACCTATGTCCAGACCGGACATTGCACCGCACGGGTACGAGGACATCTTCACCTCGTACATCACGTTGAAGGACGGCCGCATCCTGACCGCAGCGTCCTGCGGCCTGAAGGCCTTCAAGATCCGCGTTAAAAAGGGCGCGCGGAAACAGAAGTAGCGCCCGCAACCGGCGGCGCCCGGGTTTCACTACCGGGCGCCCGCCCACCTGCTGTCCCGTCATCGGCCCCATCGTCCCCGTCGTCACACGGTCTCGCAACCCCAGATTGACGTGCCGTCCCGTGAAAACGCCGCGCTTATCTCCCTCGCGGCCGCGCCATGTCAAGGCGAAACTCAGGCGCGCGCCGGAGGCGCGACGAAGGCCCGCCCGCACAGCTCGAACACCGCCGCCTCATCCGGCGTCTCGATCCGCTGATCGCCGCGCCAGATCGCGCCATGCTCGACGCGCAGGTCGTTGGGCAACCATCCGCCCGCGTGCTGCTTGGTGACGAGGCGGCGGGAGAATTCCATGCTGCCCGTCCTGATCATCAGCAGCACCGCGAACGACGCCGGCGGCAACACGCTGAACAGATCGAGCGCCACCGGCCCGACGCCCGGCGCGTTGATCGCGAGCCGCTTGTACTTTTCGCCGACCGCGCCGCGGCCGTGCACGTCGAGCCGCGTCGTCATCCGCCCCGCCGCCATCTGCTCGGCGACGTAGTGGTCGAGCAGGTTGACGCCGGGGACCGGCAGCAGCTCGCCCGGCGGCGTCACGCGGCCGAAGCGCGGTACGCACACCAGCTCGATGTCGCGCGGCTCGGGCTTCTGACGGCGGATACTGCCGGCGATCTCGATCTTCTCGACGAACGGCGTCAGCGCGCCGACCAGGCGGTCGGCGATGGCGCGCATGGTGGCGAGGGGGCGGGGTTCACTGGTGCTCATTGCGCGCCGCTCGGGTCGTCTCAATGAACGCATCGATGTCCGACGCCTCGGTCAGCATCGCGCCGACCGGCTCGACTGGCGACGGTAGGTCGCACTCTTCAAGGTCATCGGCGGCGACGCCGTACACCTGGCGCTCGAACGTCACAGCGTTGAACTGGCCGCTGACGTAGACGCGGACCGTGCCATCCTCGGCGTAGCCGACCAGCGTCACCCGATGCCCTGTCGATCGCATGCGGTAGAGCCGATCCGGCGGGAGCCGTTCGGCCATGTCGCGGATGCACTGCGGGCGGGTTGCGAGCCACTCTAGCCACGCGCCTTCATTGAGTTGCCGTACCTGCGCCACATCACCCTCCGCTCACCTCACCGGCAGAGCCGCCGACCACCGACGGCCCCACCACCGGGCGGCAGCACCACGCCGCCGCCCGGCTCGCGCTTCTCACACCAGCCGCGCACCACGCGCGATGGCGGGCTGCACCGGCGCGGGCTAAGTTCCCGCCCGGTGCGTGCTGCCCCGGCGCGCGGGCGGTGTCTCCCTAGCGCTCGGAGCGAGTTGATGTTGTGGTTGTCACGCGCTCACCGGCAGTAGCTCGACGGCGACGGCGATCGCCGCCAGTTCATCGACCAACAGATCGACGGACAGGCCCCGCGCGACGCGCTCCTCGCACTTGCGCTCCAGCCACGCTGCGCGGCGGGCGAACGCGCTGCGCACCTTCCTGACCGGCGGCCGCTTCATGCCGCGCAGCGCCGGGATGCAGTGGTCATCGGCGAACCTCACGCCGCCACCGCCGCCGCGTGCTCGCCATTCGGCGCGATCTGCACCCAGCCCTCCGGTACGCGGGCCGGCTCATGGGGCGTTGCCACGACGACGGCCGTCATCCGCTCGGCCACGGCGCCGAGCCCCGCCATGAGCTGCGTCAGCGCCGCCGCGTCCGCCTCGGCTGCCTCGACCAGCAGGAAGCGCCGTGGCGCGCCGCGCCGGATGATCACCGCGGCAGCCAGCGCCGCCGCGTACAGTGCAAACTCCGACCCGGAGAGCACCTCCACCGGCACCGGCTCGCCGGCGGCGTTGGTCCAACCGAGCAGGAAGGGGATCTCCGCCCGACCGGCGCCGGCCAGCACCTCGCGCATGATCGACAGCAGCGGCTCGGCCCCTCGCTCGATCTCTTCGGCGCGCACGCGCTGGAGCGCCTTCTCGAGCGCCTTGGCCACCGTCTCGCCGACCTCCAGGCCCTCGATCTCGGCGACCAGGCTGCGGAACTCGGCGCGCTTTGCCTGCGCGGCGGTGAGCGCGCCCAGCTGCTGCTGCACCTGCTGGCGCTCGCCGGTCAGCGCCGCCGCGGTCGGCAGGTCGACCGGCTCGGCCTCGCCGGTGGTCGTCGCCTGCAGGTCTGTCAGCCGCTGCGCGGCGGCAGCCAGGCTCCGCTCGGCGGCG
>JANRJF010000100.1:0-3467 GCA_033764095.1 Deltaproteobacteria bacterium
CCGCGGCCGCGCGGCGGGTGCGCGCGGATTGCGCCGCCGCCGGCGGCGCGGTTGGCGTCGGCGTCGGCGTCGGCGGCTGTGCCCCCGCGAGCGCGGGCCCCGCAAGGGCGACGAGGACCAACGCGGCGCGCCAGCGCGTCATGCGCCCACCCTCGACCGCCGCCGGCGGTGCGTCAATCCCCGGCGCGGCGAATCAGGGCGCGACCGTCATCGTGAACCCGCCGCTCGGTCCGGCGCCGCTCGACGCGTAGGGGATGAACGGTGGGTTGAGCACCATGACGTAGGCCGGACCGCTAGCGGCGCCCGCCGGCACGGTGAAGGTGAAGCGCGTCGACGAGAGGATCGACAGCGGCACGTTCGGCCCGCCGGCGCCGAAGCCGCCGAAATTGTCGACCCCGCCGCCCGCCTTCTGCGCGAACAGGTTGATCACCGACAGCGTCGAGAAACCGGTGCCGTCTACCGTGACCGTGTTGCCGCTCTGCGCAATGGCGGTGATCGTCAGCCGCGCGCCGATCGGCACCGACACGGCGTTGGACAGCACGTTGCCGGTGTAGGGATTGTTCACCACCTGGAACGAGCCCGGGCCGGTCGGCGTGTTGGCCGGCACCACGACCTGGAACTGGGTCGACGTCCAGCCGCCGACCGGCGCCAGCGGACCCATGTTCCCGTTGGCCGTGTACAGGTTGACCAGCGGGCTGTTGAAGCCGTCGCCGGTGATGGTCACCGTCTGGCCCTGCCCCACCACGGTTTCGACGTTGGCGACCGGAATGGTGGGGTCGGCGCCGCGCAGCGCGACGCCGTCGATGTGCGAGATGGTCGGCAGGTTGAGCGACGCGCTGCCGTACAGGAGCTGACTCTGGGTGTTCGAGGTGATGTAGCCCTGGTCGGTGTTGATGACCATGAAGGTCGCGTAGCCGTTGCCCAGGCCGATGCTCGGCTGCAGGTACACGTAGAGGATCCCCGAGCTCCAGCTGTCCGGGGTGTAGGGCCCGTAGGTCACCGCGCCGGAGGCGGTGGCGACGAAGATCTGCACCACCGACCCGGCGGTGAAGCCGGACCCGGTGAGCGCGACGAACTGGCCGACGCGGACCGGATTGGGCAGCGGATCGAGCTGCACCGACGGCGCCGCGTTGACCGCGTAGCGGGTGACGCGCGAATGCTCGCGGTCGGCGACGAACAGGCGGTTGCCGCCGTCCATGGTCACGTCGCTCGGCATGGTCAGCGAATCGGGTCGCGGCGCGGTGGCGGCCACGCCGGTGAGCGACGACTGGCCGACGACATCATCGGCGATCAGGTCGCCGCCGTTGAACGGCGTGTAGTAGACCAGCACCCGATGGTTGCCGGCGTCGGCGATGAAGACGTTGCCGCCGTCGTCCTCGTACACGCCGCGCGGGTCGTTCAGCGTCGCGGCGCCGGCGGCGCCGCCGCGGTTGGCATTGCAACTGGTGAAATTGGCCTGCCCGAAGACCGCCGTGGCGCTCATGCCGCTGCTGAACGGCGGCGTGAACACCAGCACGCGGTGGTTGGCGGAATCGGCCACGTACACGCGCCCGCTCGCCGCCGCGTGCACGCCCAGCGGCGCGTCCATGCGCGTGGCGCTGCAGCCCGGGCTGTAGGGCGGGAAGCTCGAGGAGCTGACGAAGCTCGACTGGCCGAGCACCAGGTTGGCGCTCGCGCCGGTGCTGGCGGCGGGTGCGTTGGCGAAGCGGACGACGCGGTGGTCGAGCGTGTCGGCGACCCACAGATCGTCGCCGGGGCCGACCGCGACGCCGTTCGGGCCGGCGAGGCTGTTGGCCGCCCCCCAGGGGAAGCTCGGGTTGCGGTTGGAGAAGTTCGTCTGGCCGAAGGCGGTATCGGCGAGCGCGTCGCCGGCCCACGGATCGGCGAAGCGCAGCACCCGGCTGTTGCTGCCATCGGCGACGTAGACGCCGCCCTGGCTGTCCACCGCGACGCCGTGCGGGAAGAAGAACGAGGCGTTGCTGGCGACCGCGTTGACCGCGTTCTGCAGCGCCCCGTTGATGCCGGCGTTGGTCGGCGCGACGGTGAACGACGTCTGGCCGAGCACCTTGTCGGCGGCGCGGTCGCTGGTCAGGTCGGCGGTCGAATTGAAGCCGAGGATGCGGTTGTTGCCGTAGTCGGCCATCCACAGGCGATTCGGCGAACGGCGATCGATCGCGACCGCGGTCGGGTTGTTGGTGCGTCGCGCGGTGGGCTGGTTGCCGGCTGCGTCGACGAAGTTGGGTTTGCCGAGCACGCGGTCGGCGGTCACCGCGTTGGAGGCGTTGCCGGACAGCGGCGCGAGGAAGCCGAGCAGCCGGCTGTTGTCGCGATCGCAGACCCACAGGGTGCCGTTCGCGTCGAGCGTCAGCCCGCGCGGCCCCCAGACGCCGGCGGCGTTGGGAAAGCCGTCCGGCGCGTCGTGCAGGTTGCTGGTGAACGTCGGGTTCTGGCTGCGGTCCGCCTGCCCGTAGACCCGGCTGGCGGTAGCGCTGGTCAGCGGCGTGTCGTACTCGAGCACGCGGTTGTTGGCCGAGTCGGCCACCCAGAGGCGGCCGTTGTCGTCGGCGAACAGCTTCTCCGGGAAGCCGAGGCTGGTGGCGCCGAGGCCGCCCTGGTTGGCGGTGCCGCTGGTGAGGGTGGGTTGGCCGAGCACCCCGCTCGCCGCCTTGCCGGCGGTGAGCGGCGGCGCGTAGCGCAGCACGCGGCTGAAGCCGGTGTCGGCGACCCACAGGTTGCCGCTGCCGTCGACGTGCACGTCGCGCGGGCCGGACAGGGTCGTCGCGCTGGCGCCGCCGCCGCCGCCGATCGCGAACGCGGCGCTGGCGCCGGTGCTCAGCGTGGTGAACTTGAGCACCCGGTTGTTGCCGGTGTCCGCCACCCAGACCGCGCCGCCGTCGTCGACGAACACGCCTTCCGGCGCGCGCAGCTGCGACAGGCCGCTGCCGGCGCCGGCGCCGGACATGCTCGCCTGGCCGAGCACGATATCGGCGACGTTGTCGTTCCAGGCATTCTGGAAGATCAGCACCCGGTTGTTGCCGGTGTCGGCCACGTAGAGGGTGCCGGCGGCGTCGACCGCGACGCCGTGCGGGAAGTTCATCGTCGTTGCGCTCACCGCGCCGAGCAGGCCGCCGTTCTGATGGAAGTCGGCGAAGTCGGCCTGGCCGAAAACCCGGCTGGCGCTGGCGAAGGTGGCGGGCGTGCAGGCGGCACCGCTGCACTCGAAACCGAGGATGCGGGTGTTGAGTGTGTCGGCGACGTAGAGGCGGGTCTGCGCCACCGAGCGATCGCGCGCGACGTCGTAGGGGTAGAAGAGCGTGTTGTCGGCCGGTTGGTTGAGAATGCTGGACAGCAGGTCGGGCTGGCCGATCGCCGCCTGCGCCTGCTTGTTGATCGAGAGCGCCGCGGCGGCGAGGGCGGCGGCGCCCCTGGGCGCGGCGGCGTGTGGCTCGGCCGCGGCGGACGCCGCG
>JANRJF010000101.1:0-12923 GCA_033764095.1 Deltaproteobacteria bacterium
GCGACGGCGCGCGCGCCGCGCCGCCGCCCGACCCGCCCGCGCCGGGTGGCGCCCGCCTGCTCGGGCGCGACAGCGAGCTCGCCGTGCTGCGGGCGGCGCTCGCCGCCGCCGCCGACGGCACGCGCCAGCTGGTCGTGCTGAGCGGCGAGGCGGGCATCGGCAAGACGACGCTGGTCGATGCGTTCGCCGACCCGCTCGGCGCCGCGGCGGACGTGGTCGTGGGGCGCGGCCAGTGCCTGGAGCAGTACGGCGAGAGCGAGCCCTACCAGCCGGTGCTCGACGCGCTCGGGCGCCTGACCCGCGAGCCGGCCGGTCGGCCGCTGATCGCGATGCTGCGCAAGCACGCGCCCACCTGGACGCGCCAGCTGCCGGCGCTGGCGGCGCGCCCGGCCGACGACGCGGCGCGGCGCGACGACGCGCGCCCGCCGGCGCCGACCCGCATGCTGCGCGAGCTCAGCGCCGCGCTCGACGCCTTCTGCCGGCGCCGGACGCTGGTGCTGGTGCTGGAGGACCTGCAGTGGAGCGATCCGTCGACGGTCGAGCTGCTCGGCGGGCTGGCGCGCGGCGCCGGGCGGACGCGGCTGCTGATCGTCGCCACCGTGCGGGGCGCCGAGCTGGTGGTGCGCGACCATCCACTGCGCGGCGTCATGCAGGCCCTGCGCGCCGACCGCCGCTGCACGCTGGTCGCCCTCGAGCTGCTCTCCGCCGAGGCGGTGAGCGCCTACATCGCGGCGCGCTTTCCCGGCCTGGCTGCCGCGGCGCTGCGCCGCATCGGCGCGCGCATCCACGCGCGCACCGAGGGCAACGCCCTGTTCATGGTGAACATGGTGAACGACCTGGTGGCGAGCGGCCTGCTCGTGTGGCGCGACGGGCGCTGGCGCGTCGAGGGCTCGATCGACGCCGCCAGCGAGCGCGTGCCGCTCGGCCTGCGCGAGCTGATCGGTCATCGCCTGCGCGGCCTGAGCGCCGGGGAGCGCCGCACGCTGGAAGCCGCCAGCGTCGCCGGCGACACCTTCGCCATCGCCAGCCTGGCGGCGGCGCTGCGCCTCGACGCCGCCGCCGTCGAGGCCGACTGCGCGCAACTGGCGACCCGCGAGGCGCTGCTGGTCGCGGTCGCCCCGGTCACCTGGGTGGACGGCACCACCACCGCCCGCTACCGCTTCCTGCACGCGCTCTACCGCCAGGTGGTCTACGACAGCCTCGGCGCCGCGCGCCGCATCCGCCTGCACCAGGCGATCGGCGCGCGCGAGATGGCCGGGCTGGGCGAGCGCGCCGGCGAGCAGGCGGCCCAGCTGGCGATGCACTTCAGCCGCGGACGCGACTGGGCGCGCGCCGTCGAGTTCCACCGCCTGGCGGCGCGCGCCGCCGTCGAGCGGCAGGCGACCCACGAGGTGGTCGCGCACTGCACGGCGGGGCTCGACGCGCTGGCCGAGCTACCGGAGGGCGCGCAGCGCGACGCCGAGGAGCTGCGGCTGGTGGCGACGCGGGCGCGGCTGTCGATGGCCATTCACGGCTATGCCGCGGCCGAGACCGAGCGCGACTACGCGCGCGCCCGCCGCCTCTGCGAGGCGCTCCCGGCGAGCCCCGACCTGCATCCGGTGCTGCGCGGGCTGTGCTCCTACCATCACGTCCGCGCCGAGCTCGACGAGGCGCACCGCGTCGGCGTGCGGCTGCTGCGCGACGCCGAGCAGCTGCCGGAGGACCGCGCGCTGCGCGTGCAGGCGCACTACGGGCACGGCGCGACGCTGTTCCATCAGGGCGCCCTCGACGAGACGGCACGGCATCTCGAGGCCGGGCTGCGCGACTACGATGTGGCCGACCACGCGACGCATGCCGAGGTGTACGGCGGCTACGACCCCGGCGTCGCCTGCGGTCTGTGGCTCGCCTGGACGCACGGCTTCCAGGGCCGCCTGGAGGCCGGGGCGGCGCTGGTGCGCGAGGCGCTGGCGCTCGCCCGCCGGCTGCCCGATGCCTTCACCCTGGCCTGGGCCTGCCAGGGCGCCGGCGTCTGGCACCAGTTGAGCGGCGAGTGGATGCAATCCGAGGGGCTCGCCGCCGAGAGCGCGCAGCTCGCCGAGCAGCACGGCTTCCCGCACGTCTTCGGCATGGCGACGATCAATCGCGGCTGGGCGCTGGTGATGTTGGGGCGCGCCGACCTCGGCATCCCGATGCTGCGCGACGGCGTCGCGGCGGTCGAAGCCAGCGGCGGACGCCTGATGCGCCCGTCGTATCTCGGCATGCTGGCGGCGGCCGACATCCTCGAGGGCGACCGCATGCTGGCGGCGCAGCGCTTCGACGCGGCGCTGGCGGAGATGGAGCAGAGCGGCGAGCGCCTGCATCACGCCGCGCTGCTGATCGGCAAGAGCCGTCTGCTGGCCGGCGGCGGTCCGGGCGGACGCTCGACGCGCGCGCTGCTCGACGAAGCCGAGCGCCTGCTGCGCCAGGCGATGGCGGTGGCGCGCGGGCAGGGCGCCCGGCTGGTCGAGCTGCGCGCCGCCGTCGCGCTGGCGCGCCACTGCCGCAAGCTCGGCCGCGACGCGGAGGGGCTGGCGCAGCTGCGCGACGCGCACGACTGGTTCGCCGAGGCGCCGCCCGCCGCGCCGGAGATCGTCGCCGCCCGCGCGCTGCTCGACGGGTGACGACGCGCTCCGCGCCGCTCTGCCCAAGAAAGCCTTCCCCCGCTGAGGCGGGGGAAGGCAGCGAACCGGAACGTCGCCGCTGACCTGCCGGTCTCCGATCCCTTCCCCCGCGTCGGCCGGGGGAAGGGACCGGATGGGGCCACGCCGCTCAGCGACGCACGGGCGGGTTGTAGGGCAGCAGGCCGACCTTCGGCGCGGTGACCGTCACCGACTGCGTGCTGGTGTTGCCGCTGGCGTCCTTCACCTCGTAGTTGGCGGTGTAGATGCGGCCGCTCTTGCTGGTCGCCAGGCGGGTGGCGCGCAGCTGGAACTCGCGGTCGTCGGTGTCGAAGGCCGCACCCTGGATGTCCGGATGCGGGTGGGTGGCATCGGCGAAGATGCCCTCGTTGGTGGTGATGGAGCGCAGCCGCACGGCCGGCGCGCTGTCGCACAGGTCGGCGGCGGTAACCGTCACCTTGATCGTCTTCAGCGACGCGGTGAGCTCCAGCAGGGTCGTCGGCTTGGCGCTCAGCGCCAGCGACGGCTTGCCGGTGTCGACGATCGCCACCTGCGTGCTGTCCTCGTCCGATTGACCGAAGTCGTCGATGGCGCGCAGCACGTAGGTCACCGGGGCGCCGAGCCCCTGGTCCACCACGGCGGTAGCGCCGGTGGCGATCTTCGCGCCGACGCGGCTGTCGCGCGTCCACGACAGGCGCACCAGGTTGGCCTCCGGATCGCCGCTGGCGCGCCCGTCGAGCAGTGCCGCGGCGCCGGCGGGGGAGGTGCACTCGATCGACTGGTCGGCGCCGGCGTCGGCGTGCGGCGGCTGGTTGAGCAGGTCGCCGGAGACGCTCACCTCGGCCGCCAGCTCCTCCTCGCCGTTCTGCTCGCCGTCGGCGGTGCCGGCCAGCGTGCCGAACAGCGCGCAGGTGTGGTCGTCCCAGTCGACGATGACGTTCAGCGCGTGCGGGTTGGGCATCAGGAAGGCCTTGGTGTTCGACTTGCGCCGGCCGCGCACCGAGCTCTCGGTCTCCATCGCCCCGACCGTGCCGACGCCGGTCGGGCCGATCTTCGCCGCCGCCAGGGTGCTGGCGCCGGAGGAGGCGAGGTCCTCGAACTTCGGATCGGCGGCGAAGCGCACCGCGAAGGTGATCGGGTCGAGGTCGAGCGTATAGGCGAGCGCGAGGCTGCACTGCCCGCCGGGGCACGGCCGGCCGCTGAACTCGACGAAGCCCTGCGCGTTGCTCTCCTTCGACTCGTCGCCGACCTCGATGGTCGCCGGGCCGCTCACCGCGCACTGGCTCACCTGGCCGAAGGCGCCGGCGCTGAGCGCCGCGGGAGCGGACAACGCCGCGTTGCGCGAGGCGAGACAGACCGGCGTGTCGCCCGGCGCGTTGGTGGCGGTGGTGGTGCCGTGCACCGGGTCGAAGTTGCTGCAGGTCGGGTCGAGCGGCGTCTCGGCGCACGGATCGTTGCAGCTGTCGTTGAACTTGCGCGAGCTCGGCACCGCGTCGCACTCGCACTGCGGCGGGTAGTCGCAGGCCGACGCCAGGTGCGACAGCGTCGTCTCGACGCGCCCGGCGCAGTCGTTCTGCAACGCCATGTCGGTCGGCGCCGGATTGTAGTTGCCGTTGCCGTCGAGCAGGTTCGGGTTGATCGACGCCGGCATGCAGACGTTCAGCGCCTGATCGGTGGCGACGGTGAAGGACACCTCCAGGCGTGCCGCCTTGCCGGCGTTGCCGTCGAAGCTCTCGGCCTCGCGGCGCCCGTTGCCGCTCGCCTGCACCAGGATCAGGACCAGCGCGTTGCCGGCGGTCCAGCCGGGCCGATTGACGATCTCCTGCAGGATGGTCTTGAGCTCCGGCGAGCGCTGCGCGGCACCCGACTGGCCGACGCTCCACGCCGCCACCGGCCAGCTCACCGAGGCGGTGGTGCGCGCGCGCCCGTTGACGTTGGCGAAGTTGCCGGCGAACGACGCGGCGCTGTCGGAGGCCTCGCCGAACACGGCGAGGGTCAGCGCCGTGGTGTTGCTGCTGGAGAAGCCGCCGTCGGCGGTGAGCTGCAGATTGGCAGCGGTGATCGTCGCCCCCGGCGGAATGACCACGGTGCTGAAGCGCAGGCCGGCGCTGACGATGCCGAGATCGAGATCGCCGCCGCCGTCGGTGTCGTCGAGCCGCTGCGTCTGCTCGGCGTCGTCGCCGCTGGCGCTGACCCGCAGCGTGTTGGTCACCGGCGCCGAGCAGCGGCAGGCGCAGGTGTAGAAGTTCGGGTTGTCCATCGCGTCGTCGACGCTGCTCCCGGCCGGCGCGGTGAAGCTGCAGCCGAGCATCGCGCCCTGTGCCAGGAAGGCCAGATGGCCGAGCATCAGGCCGAGCAGCGGCATGGCGCTGCGCAGTGTGCGGATCATGTTCTCTCCTTCTGGGTCGCCGGCCGCGTAGCAGCGGCGGGGCGAACCGGTCGTGGGGTGGGGGCGGCGCGGTGCGGGCGCACGCCGAGCGCCTCCTGCATGCACGCGACGAGCTGGTCGAGGGACTCGAACAGCGCCGCCGCGCCGGACTGCATGTGCTCGACGCGGCCGCGCACCGCTCCGCGCGCCAGGTCGGCGTCGCCGCGCAACTGGACGACGAAGGCGCGCTCAGCCGGGAGCGCGGCGCGGGAGACGCGGTGGAAGGGGCGTGTGGGCTTCGTCATCGCCGTACCAACGCAGCGAGTCGTACGGCTCGCGGCGCGGTAAGCGCGACGTGGGAACGGTTAAGAGTGCGGTAAGGAATCGCCGCGCCGGGGCGGCGGGTCAGCGCGTCGCGGCGCGCTCGGGCGAGGCGGGAAAGACCTCGACCTTCTCGAGAATGCGGCCGGCGAGCAGCGACGCGGTGAGCAGCGGGACTTCGAGCAGCACCGTCAGCGCGGCGCTGAAGACCACCATGCCGCGCGCCACGCGCGTCGCCAACCAGGCCTCCGGCAGCAGCGCGTAGGCGACGTAGACTGCCGCCGCGGTGACGGCGAAGCCCGACAGGCTCATGACGACGAACTGGCGCTGGCTGTTCTGCCGACTGTCGAAGCTGAACAGGAAGGGCGAGCTCAGGCGGGCCGGCGCCGCGATGCGGGAGCGGGTCAGCCGTGCGCCGACGACGTGCCCCCACTCGTGTGCCAGGTGCACGACGACGAAGGCGCCGACGCCGAGCAGGGCGCCGCTCACGTCGGCGAGCGGACCGCTGCCCGCCGACCATGGCGCCGCCAGCCACCAGGCGAGGACGACGAAGGCGGCGATCAGCCCGTCGCGCAGCAGCAGCTTCACGAACATGCGGGTGCCCTATCAGGCCGCTCGGGGTTGGAAAACGGTGTCGAGACGCCGCCGCGCGAGCGCGCCTGCTCCCACCCGGAGGCGAGGGCGGGGAGCCGGGTCAGGTGGGCACGGGCCGGTCAGATCCGCCCCGCCGGCAGGTCGGCGATCTCGATCACCGGCCGCACCTCGACCGTGCCGAGCCTGGCCATCGGCAGGCGAGCGGCGATGCCGATCGCCTCGTCGAGATCGCCCGCCTCGATCATGAAGAAGCCGCCGAGTTGCTCGCGCGTCTCGGCGAACGGCCCGTCGCTGACCAACGGCTTGCCCTCGCGCACGCGCACGCTGGTGGCGCTCGCGGTGGGCTGCAGCGGCGACGCGGCGACGTACTGGCCGGCCGCGGCGAGCGCGTGCGCCAGCTGCGTCGACTCGCGGTAGCACTGCTCGCGGCCCGCCTCGTCGAGCGCGTGCTCGTCCCCGTAGATCAGCAGCAGGTAGCGCACCGGTGGTCCTCCCGCCGCGCACCCTAGCGGCGCGCGACGGTGCGGCCAAGCCGGTGGGTGGGGTTGTCGCTGCGCGGCGATCGCTGTACACGCCAGCCGCGCATGCGCCGGCTGACCCGCATCCTGCGCTGGCTCGGAGTCGCCTTCCTGGCGGTGCTCGGCGTCCGCGCCATCGAGGCGTGGCGCGCCCCGGCGCTGGCGCCGTGGCACACCTACGCCACCGACGAGCCGGACGCGGCGCACATCGACGGGCTCGACTGGAACGGCTACCTGCGCGTCGAGAGCGGGCTGTTCGACGCCGTGCGCACGCACGTCACCGAGCGGCTGTCGGCGGCCGAGCGCACGCCGCTCAACCGCTACTACGACGGTAGCCCGATGTACCCCGGGCGCCTGGCGCGCGACTGGAACCGCTCCTACGAGCTGCTGCCCGAGACGCCGCCGCGCGGCGCGGTGGTGTTCCTGCACGGCCTCACCGACTCGCCCTACAGCCTGCGCCACCTGGCGCGGCGCTACCTGGCGCACGGCTGGGCGGCAGTCGCGATCCGCCTGCCCGGACACGGCACGGTGCCGGGGGCGCTCACCGAGACGACCTGGCAGGACTGGCGCGCCGCCACCCGGCTGGCGCTGCGCGAGGCGCAACGGCTGGCCGGGGCCGGCAAGCCGCTGCACGTGGTCGGCTACTCGAACGGCGGCGCGCTGGCGATGCAGGCCGGGCTCGACGCGCTCGACGACGCGGCGCTGCCGCGGCCGACGCGCATCATCCTGCTCTCGCCGATGATCGGCGTCACCCGCCTGGCGCGCTTCGCCGGCGTGCTCGGCTGGCCGGCGCTGCTGCCGCCGTTCGCCAACGCCGCCTGGCTGAGCGTCATGCCGGAGTTCAACCCGTTCAAGTACAACTCGTTCCCGGTCAATGCGGCGCGGCAGAGCTCGCGGCTGGCGAGCGCGGTGCAGGCGCAGATCGCGCGCGCGGCGGCGGCCGGCCGGCTCGACGGCCTGGCGCCGGTGCAGACCTTCCAGTCGGTCGCCGACTTCACCGTCAGCACGCGCGCCATCGTCGATGCGCTCTACGCCCAGCTACCCGCCAACCACAGCGAGCTGGTGCTCTTCGACCTCAACCGCGACGCCAAGCTCGGGCCGCTGCTGCGGCCGAGCTACGACGAGAAAATCACGCGCCTGCTGCCGGCGCTGCCGCGCCGCTTTCGCACTGCGGTGCTGACCAACGCCGGCGCCGGCGACGGCTCGATGGTCGAGCGCGTCGTCGAGGCGGGCGCGGAGGACGAAGCCAGCCGTCGCCTGGCGCTCACCTATCCACCCGACGTCTATTCGCTCTCGCACGTCTCGGTACCGTTCCCGATGACCGACGGGCTGTACGGCCTGACGCCGGATGCGGCCGAGGACTACGGCATCCGGCTCGGCAACGTCGCCGCGCACGGTGAGCGCAACACCCTGGTGGTGAGCGTCGACTTCCTCGCCCGCCTCGCCTCCAACCCGTTCTACGACTACATGCGCGAGCGCATCGAGGCCGGCATCCCCGACGACGCCGCTAGGTGAGCAGCGCGGCGACGCGCTCCGGCACCTGCATCGGCAGGAAGTGGGTGCACTCCGGCCAGTGCAGGTCGCGCCCGTGGCGCAGCGCCGCGGCCAGCCCCGGCCAGGTCGGCGAGAACGAGAAGTCCATCGCGTCGCGCTGCGCCGGCGGCGGCTGCGCGCGCACCACCAGCACCGGTTGGTCGAGGCGGCGCAGGCTGTCGTGCACGCCGGGGTGGCTCAGGCTGGTCATGTAGATGCTCGCCTCGATCTCGGGCGGGCAGGCGAGCTCGTAGCCGCCGCCCGGCAGCGGCAGCAGGCCGTGGACGCAGTAGTCGCGCAGCGCCGCGGCGGTGAAGTGCGCGTACGGCGGGCGCGCCCGGAAGCGCTCGAACATCTCCTCCGGCGAGGCGAAGTGGCGCTTGCGCCGCGCCGTCGGATGTTCGCCGCCGGCGAAGGCGGCGGCCGACCAACCGACGCCGTAGGCCTCGGGCGGGCCGATCACCGGATCGAGCAGCAGCAGCTGCCGGACGCGGTGCGGCGCGGCGGCAGCCGCCTCGACCAGCGCGTAGCCCCCCATGGAATGGCCGACGCCGATCACGTCGCGCAGCTCCAGCGCCGCGAGAAACGCCTGCAGATCGCGGCCGAAGACCTGCCAGCTGGTGATCGCCGTCTTGTCGCTGCGCCCGTGTCCGCGTTGGTCGAGCGCGATGACGTGGCGCGGGCCGAGCCGGCCGACGACCTGATCCCAGCAGCGCGCGTGGAAGCCGGTGGCGTGCGCCAGCAGCAGCGGCGCGCCGCGCCCGCGCCAGGCGCGGCCCCACTCGAAATAGGTCAACCCGACGCCGTTCACCTGCACGCGTCCCTGGATCGGTTCGTCCACCTGCTCTCCGTCGGCCGGGCGTCACGCGCCCATCTCGCCGCTAGCCTTCGAGCGGGGCGCCGATCAATCCACCGGCATGGGGCGACGCGCGTTGCCAAACACGCCGACGGCGCGCCAGCATCGCGCAGGCGCTTGCTTCTCGGCGCGCACCGCATAGGGTGCGGGCGTCGTCGCGGTCGGGGAGGGCGCCGAGCCAGCGCACGGGCAGAGGAGAGGACGATGACCATACGACAGCGCACGCGCGCCGTGCTGGCCCTGCTGATCGGCGCGGCGCTGCTCGGGCCCGCCCCCAGCCGCGCCGCCTGCAGCGGCGATTGCAACGCCGACCACCTGGTCGAGGTGGCCGAGCTGCTGCTGATGGTCAACGTCACACTCGAGCGCCGGCCGCTCGGCGACTGTCCGGCCGGCGACGCCGACGCCGACGGCGACATCGCGGTCGACGACATCGTGCATGGCGTGAACAGCGCGTTGAACGGCTGTAGCGAGCCGCCCGCGACGCCGACCGTGGCGCCGTGCGCCCCGACGCCGGCCGCCACCTGCGCCGCCGCGTGCGGCCTCTCCGGCTGCTGCTTTGCCGGCGGTGACGTGTCGTGCTTCGACCCCGCCATCCAGTGTACGCCCAGTGCCGCCGCCACCTGCGCGCCGGGCTGGTACGGCTACACCACCTGCGGCAACGCCGCCGCCTACACGCAGGCCTGCCAGCGCACCACCCCGACCCCGACCCCACCGAGCGGCGGCGGCACGCCGACCGCGACCGCGACGGCCAGCGCCGCCTCGGCCAGTGCGACGCCGAGCCCGCCGCTGCCGAGCACGACACCGAGCGCCACGCCGAGCAGCGGCGCGCCGAGCGCGACGCCGACCACCAAGCCCAACCCCCTCTACGAGAGCATCGGCATCGGCGCCGACTGGGGGCCGCACTGGAGCGCCTCCAGCAGCGCGATCGACCCGCGCGACAACCAGGACGACGCCGCCTTCCCGGTGGAGCTGTGCCTGCTGGTCAACGCCGGCTTCCAGAGCATCCGCCTCTACGGCGAAACGGTCGGGACGTGGACCACCGTGCTGCAGTCGATCGCAGCCTACAACCAGGGGACGCTGATCTGCGCCGCCGGGCAGGGGCCGCCGGCCACGCCGCTGGCCGCCGTCTACCAGGTGGCGATCTGCGGCCCGGACCCGACCACGATGCCGTGGAATGGCGCGGTGACGGCGGAGAACATCGGCGACGTGAAGTGCCTGCCGCAGGCGGGGCAGATGACGCCGCCTTCGTTCGTCGACAGCCTCGCCGGCGAGATCCTCAAGTTGCAGCAGGTCCTGCAGTACGCCGGCAGCGCCTTCGCCAGCACCGTCAAGCTGGTCTTCGTCGGCAACGAGATCCTCTTCAGCCGCGGCGTCTGCGCCGCCAGCGGCGCCGCCTGCACCGCCGACGGCGACTGTCCGGGCAGCACCTGCGCCATCGCGCACTACTGCTCCGGCACCCTCGGCGGCGCGCAAGCCGCGGCCAAGCCCTGCGTCCAGCAGTCCGACTGCAGCGGCGCCGGCGACGGCCAGTGCACCGACGTCACCAATGGCGCGGCGCTGGTCTACGCGATCGACCAGGTGCAAGCGGTGCTCGCCGCCGCGCTCGGCGCCGGCCCGGTGCCGCCGATCAGCATCTCGCTGCAGATCGACGTGATGACCGGCCCGACGCCGGGCGACCCGACGACGCCGTTGTGGTCGCGCCAGCAACTCGCCAACGCGCTGCCCGGTGGGGTCATCGCCGTCAACGCCTATCCCGACCAGTGGGGCAAAGTCCTCGCCGGCGCCAGCGTGCCGCCGTACCCGTCGTGTATCGTGCCCGGCAACGCGGTGGACGGGACGCTCGACCCGAGCTGCAGCGGCGATCCGGCGGCGTACACCAACCCGGTGACCAACACCCTGGCGCACACCATCGACACCGACTACCGCCTGCTGCAGCAGTACTACCCCGGCTTCCAGTTCATCTTCGCCGAGACCGGCTGGCACACCGCCGGCTCCTGCAACGAGTACAACGACAGTGGCGTGGCGCCGGAACGCTACTCGCCGGCCGCCGCCGCGACCTATCTGCAGGACCTCTACGCCTACGTCGCCAGCCGGCGCATCCCGCTGCTGGTCTTCGAGCTCTTCGACCAGAAGACCAAGACCTGCACCGCCCCGGGCCCGCCCGCCGAGGCGAACTACGGCGTGCTCAGCAACTACTGCCAGGTGAAGGACGCCAGTGCGTCGGCGCTGCCGCCCAACGCCGACCTGGCCGCCTTCGACGCGCTGCTCAGCTCCGACATGGAGGGCGGGCTGTCCTGCCATTACCAGGCGCTGGCAACCGTGCAGGGCGTCGGCAACACCGGCGTCTGTGCGAACGCCACCGGCACCGCGTGCGTCGACAGCACCGGCTGCAGCGGCGCGGCGTGCGTGTGGGGGCGATGCGCGGCGTTGCCGGCGCAGGGCTGCAACCCCAACGACCCGAACAATCCGGCCGGCTGCGGCACCTGCGAACGGGGCGGCAACTGCTACGACCCGAGCGCGCCGAGCGGCTACTACGCCTCCACCACCACGCCGCCGCCGGCCTGCTGGTCGAACGCCGACTGCAGCAGCGCCGCGTGCCCGTTCGCCGGCTGCCAGTGTTACGTCGGGCTGGCCCCGGCGACCTTGCCGAGCGGCAGCGTGCAGGAGGGCCCCGGGCTCGTGGTGCAGTACTCGACCGGGTCGCTCACCTTCGAGAAGGGGCTCGGGCCGCTGCCGGTGGTGCAGCCGGTCGGCGACGGCACCTACCAGGTGCAACCGTTCTGGGACAACGTCGTGCTCGGCCCCGGCTGGAGCATTGCGCTCTATCCGCCGAGCGGCGGCAGCGCCGGCGGCACGCCGTCGCCGTGCAGCAACGCCGTCGGCATGGTGACCGACACGACCATCACCTGGTCGTCACCGTGGTCGTGCACGTACCCGCCGTCGGTCGGCGTCGGCACCTTCGGCAACAACCTCAGCCTGCCGCGCACCTTCCTCTCCCCCGTGCCCAACTGGCCGGCACCGTGAGCACACGCCCGGCGCGCCGGCCCAGTGGGCAGGCGCGCCGGCTCGTGCGGGGTCAGCCCGGCCCGAAGATGTTGTTGCCGAGCACCACCCAGAGCAACAGCAGCAGTCCGACCGGCACGCCCATCAGGTAGAGCACCAGGTAGCCGACCCGACCATTCTGGTTCTGCAGCATCGTCGTCATCGTCGTTTGTCCTCCCGTGGTTGCGCCGCGCTCCCGGCGGCAGCGGTCGCCAGGAGGAGCAAGACGCCGGCCAAGCGCCACAACGCCCGCCGTGCCGCTCGAGCCGCGGAGGCGGTGGAAGAAGCTACACGCCCGACCGCGCGGATTTACAGGCGCGGCGCGCGCCGGGTTGCCCGCAATCCCCGGCGTGCTAGAAGCGCGCGCGATGTTGCGCTGGCTGCTCCCCCGTGAGGAAGATTTCTTTGGCCTGTTCGAGCGCCACGCGGCGCTGACCGTGGAAGGGGCGCAGGAGATGCGCCGCATGGTCGAGGGCGCCGGCAGCATTCCGGCGCACGCGGCGCGCATCAAGCAGCTGGAGCACGACACCGACGTGATCACCCACGCCTGCGTCGAGCGCCTGCACAAGACCTTCATCACGCCGCTCGATCGCGATGCCATCCACCTGCTGATCACGCGCATGGACGACATCATGGACTACATCGAGTCGGCGGCGGCGGCGCTGCTGCTCTACGAGCTGCGCGAGATGACCGGGCCGGCGCGCGCCCTCGCCGACGTGCTGGTGCGCTCCACCGAAGCGGTGGCGGTGGCGATCGGCGGGCTGAGCAACCTCAAGCAGAGCGACCGCATCCTGCAGGCGTGCATCGAGGTGAATCGGCTCGAGAACGAGGGCGACGAGATTCTGCGCAGTGCGCTCGCCGAGCTCTTCCGCGGCGCCAACGACCCGCTGCTGGTGCTGAAGTGGAAGGAAGTCTACGAGGCGCTGGAGAACGCCACCGATCGCTGCGAGGACGTCGCCAACGTCATCGAGGGCGTGGTGCTCGAACACGCCTGACCGATGGAGCTCCTGGTCGCCATCGTCATCGTGGTGGCGCTGGTCTTCGATTTCGTCAAC
>JANRJF010000102.1:0-8429 GCA_033764095.1 Deltaproteobacteria bacterium
CGCAAGGTGTGGCTCAAGTCGGGCGGCTACATCGTCATCGACCACACCGAGGCGTTGACCGCGATCGACGTCAACACCGGCCGCTTCGTCGGCAAGACCGACCAACGCGAGACCGCGCTGCGCACCAACCTCGAAGCGGCGCGCGTGCTGGTCGATCAACTGCGCCTGCGCAACATCGGCGGCCTGATCATCATCGACTTCATCGACATGGAACACGCCGACGACCGCAAGGCGGTACTCGCGGCGCTCAACGACGCGCTGAAGGGCGACAAGGCGCGCGCCACCATCCTCGGCCTCTCCGAGCTCGGGCTCGTCGAGATGACACGCCAGCGCACGCGCGAGAGCCTGACGCAGCGCCTGTGCGAGCCCTGCCCGACCTGCGGCGAGCGCGGCCACGTCAAGGCGGTCGCCACCACCGCCTACGAGATCCTGCGTCGCATCCGCCGCGAGGCGACGATGAACGGGGCGGTGCAGCGCATCGAGGTCACGCTGCATCCGACCGTCGCCGCCTTTCTCGCGCAGCACGAACCCGCGGCGCTGCGCGAGATCGAGCGCGAGCTCGGCCTCAAGGTCGCGACCCGCCACGCCGAGGGCGGCACGCCCGCCGACTACGTCGTGCTGGCGGTGCTGGCGCAGGAAGCCGCGCGCTGAGCCCGCGTCCGCCCCCCATCCAATCATCTCCACCCGTACCCGTTCCGGTCTTCTTCCGCCGGCGGAGTTTCGCTTCTCCCCGCCGATGCTAGCGTCGAGGAAATGAAGGTCTTTCACTGCGACGCCTGTCAGCAACCGGTCTTCTTCGAGAACGTCCGCTGTCTGAGCTGCGGCCATGCACTGGCGTTCCTGCCCGACGTCGAGATGGTCGGCGCGTTGGAGCCGGCCGGTGAGCTGTGGCAGGCGGCGCAGGCGCCGGATCGCACCTATCGGCTGTGCACCAACTACGATCAGGCGAACGTCTGCAACTGGGCGGTACAGGCCGATGACCCGCATCCGCTGTGCATCGCCTGCCGGCTGACGCAGACGATCCCGGACCTGAGCCAGCCGGGCAACACCGAGGCCTGGTACAAGCTGGAGGTCGCCAAGCGCCGCCTGCTGCACGATCTCATCCGCCTGCGCGTACCGGTGACCAACAAGATCGACGATCCGGAGCAGGGCCTCGCCTTCGAGTTTCTCGCCGACACGTCCGACGCGAAGGTACTCACCGGCCACGACAACGGGCGCATCACCATCAACCTCGCCGAGGCCGACGACGCCGAGCGCGAGAAGCGCCGCGTCTCGATGCACGAGCCCTACCGCACCCTGCTCGGCCACTGCCGACACGAGAGCGGGCACTACTACTGGGACCGCCTGCTGCGCGACAGCGATCGGCTGGAGGCGTTCCGCGCGCTGTTCGGCGACGAGCGCGAGGACTACGGCGCCGCGCTGCAGCGCCACTACGAGCAGGGCGCGCCGCCCGATTGGCAGCAGCGCTACATCAGCGCCTACGCCAGCTCGCATGCGTGGGAGGACTGGGCCGAGACCTGGGCGCACTACCTGCACATGACCGATGCGCTGGAGACCGCCGCATCGTGCGGCCTGACGCTGCGCCCGCATCATGCCAACGACCCGGCGATCCGCGTGCCCCAGCATCCCGAGCGCAGCTCGTTCGAGCGCATGTTGTCCAACTGGTTCTCGCTCACCTACGTGCTCAACAACCTCAACCGCGGGCTGGGCCTGGCGGACGGCTATCCGTTCATCCTCTCCGCCGAGGTCGGCGAGAAGCTGCGCTTCGTCGACCAGACGATCGCCGCCTGCCGCGACACCCCGCTCGCCGGGCCCGACTGAGCGCCGCGCCGGCCGACCGCCGCGCCGCCGCAAGTCGGTGCGCCACACGCGGAATTCCGCCTGACCGCGTTGTTGAATCAGGGGGGGGCCCCCGATATAGCCCAGGGGTGGTGCGGCCGCCGGCTGCATCGCCCCGGGGGATCAACGCGGATGCGGTGGGGTTGAGGGAGAGAACGGAGAGCACGATGGAACCAGAGAGCGCCACCGCGTCGGTGGCAGGCGCGGGCGCAACCAAGCGGTTCGAGGAACGCGAGGAAGTCGTCATCCGCTTCGCCGGAGACTCCGGCGATGGCATGCAGCTCGCGGGGCAGCACTTTACCAACGAGACCGCGCTGGCGGGCAACGACCTCAGCACCCTGCCCGACTTCCCGGCCGAGATCCGCGCCCCAACCGGCACGCTTGCCGGTGTCAGCGGCTTCCAGCTGCACTTCTCCAGCCGCGACGTGTTCACGCCCGGCGACGCGCCGGACGTGCTGGTGGCGATGAACCCGGCGGCGCTCAAGGTGAACGTCGGCGACCTCGAAGCCAACGGCATCCTGATCGTCGACAAGGAACAGTTCAACGAGCAGAACCTGAAGAAGGCGGAGTTCACCTCGAACCCGCTCACCGACGGCTCGCTCGACAAGTACCAGGTGTTCGAAGTCGACATCACCAAGCTCACCATCAATGCATTGAAGGACTCCGGCCTGCCGACGCGCGCGATGATGCGCTCGCGCAACTTCTTCGCGCTCGGCCTCACCTCGTGGCTGTTCCAGCGCTCGATCGAGCCGACGCTCAAGTGGATCGAGGCGAAGTTCAAGAAGAACCCGACGGTCGGCGACGCCAACGCGCGGGTACTGCGCGCCGGCTGGAACTTCGGCGAGACCGCCGAGATGTTCCGCACCGCCTACACGGTGAAGCCGGCGACCATCGCCCCGGGCCACTACCGCAACATCACCGGCAACCAGGCCGCCGCGCTCGGCTTCGTCGCCGCGGCGCAGAAGGCCGGCCGGCCGCTGTTCCTCGGCAGCTACCCGATCACGCCGGCCAGCGACATCCTGCACGAGCTGTCGACCTACAAGAACTTCAACGTCCTCACCTTCCAGGCCGAGGACGAGATCGCCGGCATCGGCTCGGCGCTCGGCGCCGCGTTCGGCGGCGCGGTGGCGTTGACCAGCACCAGCGGCCCGGGCGTCTGCCTCAAGGCCGAGACGCTCAACCTGGCGGTGTGCACCGAGCTGCCGCTGGTCATCGCCGACATCCAGCGCGGCGGCCCCAGCACCGGCCTGCCGACCAAGACCGAGCAGGCCGACCTGCTGCTGGCGATGTTCGGCCGCAACAGCGACTCGCCGATTCCGATTCTCGCCCCGGCGACGCCGGCCGAGTGCTTCAGCATGGCGTTCGAAGCGGTGCGCATCGCCGTCACCTACATGACGCCGGTGTTCTTCCTCTCCGACGGCTACCTGGCCAACGGCGCCGAACCGTGGTCGATCCCCAAGGCGGCGGACCTGCCGGCGATCAAGGTCGAGCTGCGCAGCGACCCGACCGGCTACTTCCCCTACCTGCGCGACGCCGAGACGCTGTCGCGGCCGTGGGCGGTCCCCGGCACGCCGGGACTGGAGCACCGCATCGGCGGCCTGGAGAAGGACTACCTGACCGGCAACGTCAGCTACGCGCCGGCCAACCACGAGCAGATGGTGCGCGTGCGCTTCCGCAAGGTGGCCGGCATCGCGCGCGAGATCCCGCCGACGCCGATCAACGGCGCCGTCACCGGCGACCTGCTGCTGCTCGGTTGGGGCAGCACCTACGGCGCGCTGGAAGCGGCGACGCGGGCGCTCAACGACGCCGGCCATCGCGTCGGCCACGTCCACCTGCGCTACCTCAACCCGATGCCGCAGGACCTCGGCGACATCCTGCAGCGCTACCGCCACGTGCTGGTGCCGGAGCTCAACATGGGGCAGCTGGTGAAGCTGATCCGCGCCGAGTACCTGGTCGACGCCATCGGCCTCAACAAGATCCAGGGCCAGCCGTTCAAGGTCAGCGAGATCATCGGCAAGGCGACGAAGATGATGGAGAACGCCCGATGAGCAGCGTCACCGCCACTCCAACCCTGACGCGCAAGGATTTCGTCACCGACCAGGACGTGCGCTGGTGCCCCGGCTGCGGCGACTACTCGATCCTGGCGCAGGTGCAGAAGGTGATGCCGGAGCTCGGCATCGCGCGCGAGAACATCGTCTTCGTTTCCGGTATCGGCTGCTCGAGCCGCTTCCCGTACTACATGAACACCTACGGCTTTCACTCCATCCACGGCCGTGCCCCGGCGATCGCCACCGGCCTGAAGGCGACGCGTCCGGAGCTGTCGGTGTGGGTGGTGACCGGTGACGGCGACGGCCTCAGCATCGGCGGCAACCACCTGCTGCACGTGCTGCGCCGCAACGTCGACGTCAACCTGCTGCTGTTCAACAACCGCATCTACGGGCTCACCAAGGGCCAGTACTCGCCGACCTCGGAGATGGGCAAAGTCACCAAGTCGACGCCGCTCGGCTCGATCGACTACCCGCTCAACCCGATCTCGGTGGCGCTCGGCGCCGAGGCGAGCTTCGTCGCCCGCACCGTCGACGTCGATGCCAAGCACCTGCAGGAGATCATCCGCCGCGCCAGCGAGCATCGCGGCGCTGCCTTCGTCGAGATCCTGCAGAACTGCAACATCTTCAACGACGGCGCCTGGTCGGCGATCAGCGACAAGGAGAGCAAAGCCGACAACGCCCTGCTGCTCGAGCACGGCAAGCCGATGGTGTTCGGCAAGGCGCGCGACAAGGGCATCCGCATGAACGGCCATCGCCTCGAGGTGGTGACGCTCGGCGACGGCGTCGGCGAGAGCGAGCTGCTGGTGCACGACGAGCAGGACCCGGTGCTCGCCTTCCTGCTCGGCGCCATGCACGGCCCCGCCTTCCCCACCCCACTCGGCGTGCTGCGCGCCGTGCAGCGGCCGACCTACGACGAGGCGATCAACTCGCAAGTGGCGCTGGCGACCGAGAAGCAGGGCCCCGGCGACCTCGACGAGCTCTTCGCCCGCGGCGACACCTGGACGGTGTGAACGGCGTACGCGGGTGCGCGAGTGCACGCGTGCGAAACGCCGCACGCACCCACTCGCGCACCGGCGTACAGATCAGCTGAACAGCATCAACCCGAGGATGTCGACGGCGAAATAGGCGGCCACCACCGCGGCGCCGCCGTAGTCCTTGGCGAAGCGCTGGCCGGTGATCAGCGCCAGCAGCGCCAGGCCGGCGACGGCCAGGCCCCACGAGGCGAGGTTCATGCCGTCGTGGCGGAAGCTGAGGAACAGCACGCCGAGTCCGCACAGCACGCCGGCCAGCATCTCGAGGAAGGTCAGGACGCGGAACATCGGGCCGACCATCTCGGGCGGGAACGGACTGCTCTTGAAGTGCTCGCGCAGGAAGCCGAGGTTGCCCTCGGCGTCGGTCAGCTTGTCGAGCGCCGACTGCAGAAAGACGACGGCGAAGAACGCCGTGACGAGAAAGCGGGCAATGACCAGCGGCTCCATGAGCGGGCGCAGTACCAGCTCACCGGGAGCCGGACAAGCAATCGCGGCGCTATGCCGCGTCGATCACGCCGCGCACGAACTCGGGGCTGAGCACGTCGAGCGACTCGATCACCGCGCGCGCGCCGCTGACGTCGTTGTCGGCGGTGTAGTCGTGCGGAAACGCGATGCAGGGGCAGCCGGCGGCGAGCGCCGCGCGCACGCCCTTGAAGGCGTCCTCGATCACCGCGCAGCGCGCCGGCGGCAGCCCGAGGCGCGCCGCGGCGGTGAGAAAGGCATCGGGCAGCGGCTTGGCGCCGGCGTAATCTTCGCGCGTCACCACCGCGGTGAAGAACGGCCGCAGGGCGAAGCGTTCCAGCACGAAGCCGACGTCGACGGCATGCGAGTTGGTCGCCACTGCCAGCGGCAGCGCGGCGCTCAGCCGTTCGAGCGCGGCGCGCGCACCGGGCACCAGCTGGATCTCGCGCCGCATCAGGTCGTGGTAGACGGGGTCCTTCAGGCGGCGCAGCTCGGTCGGCGAGATCGGCAGGCCGAGCTCGCGCACCGCGTACTCGGGACCGCGGCCGGCGGCGATCCACTCGCGGCCGTAGACCGCCGCGTCGACCTGGATGCCGAAGCGCTGCAGCACCAGGTTGTAGGCCCGGTGCTGCAGCGCCTCGGAGTCGATGATGACGCCGTCGAGGTCGAAGATGACGCCGGCGGCGGCGGCCATCACTTCTGGACGGTCACGCTCTCGATGACCACCGGCGTCACCGGCACGTTGGCGAACGGCGCCTTGGTGGTCGTCGGCACCGCCTTGATCTTGTCGACGATCTCCATGCCCTTGGTCACCTTGCCGAACACCGCGTAGCCGATCTCCGACGGACCGTCGCCGCGGTAGTCGAGCGCCGGATTGTCGACGACGTTGATGAAGAACTGCGCCGTGGCGCTGTTCGGATCCGAGGTGCGCGCCATCGCGATCGAGCCGCGCACGTTCTTCAGTCCGTTGGCCGCCTCGTTCTTGATCGGCGGCTTGGTCGGCTTCTGCTGCATGTCCGGCGTGAAGCCGCCGCCCTGGATCATGAAGGTCGGGATGATGCGGTGGAAGACCGTCCCGTCGTAGAACTTGTCGTTCGTGTAGGCGAGAAAGTTCGCCGTCGAGATCGGCGCCTTCGCCTGGTCGAGCTCGATGACGATCTCGCCCATCGACGTCTTCATGACGACCACCGGATTGGCGGCGAGAACGCTGCTCGCCGCCAGCATGCCGACGATGATTCCACTGACGATTGCTCGCATCTTCCGCATGACGTTGCCCCCTGTCTGCATGATCTGCCGCTCATACCAGCCGGGCCCCCGGACGCAAGGCGGGGCCACTACTCCGCCCGCCGCGCGGCTGCTAGATCGCGCGGCATGGTCGACGTTGGCCCAATCGCCACGCTGCCGCTTGGCGCCACCCGCAAGTTCACCCTGACGCGCGACGGCCGCGAGCGCGAGGCGTTCGTGCTGCACCACGCCGGCGGCTTCGTCGCCTACCTGAACCGCTGCTGCCACATCCCGATGACGATGGACTGGGTCGAGAACCAGTTCCTCAGCGAAGACGGCCAGCACATCCTGTGCGCCACGCACGGCGCGCTCTACGAGCCCGACAGCGGCGAATGCGTCTTCGGCCCGCCGCTCGGCCAGTGCCTGACGCGCGTGCCGCTTGAGATCCGCGACGGCGTGCTGTGGGCGGACTGGCCGGAGGGGGAATGATGAAGATCCGAAGGCTGTTAGGCTGCTAGGCTGTTCGCTGTTAGGGGTTCAGAAAATCTCAATTCCCGCCCAACTCCCCTAGCAGCCTAACAGCTGAACACCCTAGCTCACGTCCCCCAGCCGCTTCCCCGCCGCGGCGCGACTCCGCGCCTGGCTGATGAGCTCCGCCGGCACCGGCTCGGTCTTGCCCATGCCGAAGCGCAGCACGCCGGGCAGGAAGAGGCGCAGGAAGCGGGCGGTGAGCAGCATCGGATTGCGGCGCGGAATGGTCAGCTCGTAGCGCCGCTTCTCGATCATCTCGAAGATCGCCTTGACGACGATGTCGGGCGAGTACTTGGGGCCGTTGTACGCCGGCGGCTCGTCCTCCTTGAGCCAGATCTCGGTGTCGATCGGCCCCGGGTTGATCAGGCCGACGTGGATGTGCGAGCCGGCGAGGTCGTTCCACAGCCCTTCGCTGAACGCGTTCAGTGCCGCCTTGGAGGCGGCGTACAGTCCCTCGCGCGGCGGCGACACCTTGGCGGCGAAGGACGAGACGTTGATGATCACGCCGCCGCCCTGGCGCAGCATCGGTGGAATGGCGGCGTAGGTCGTCCACACGCAGGAGAGGAAGTTCACCCGCATGACGAGCTCCGCCTCCTCGGCGCTGGTGTGGTAGGTGTGCTTGTGCTTCGAGATGGCGGCGTTGTTGATCAGCACGTCGAGCCGCCCGTGACGCGCCACCGTCTCGCTGACGATGCGCTCGGCGAAGTCGCGCTCGCCGAGATCGCCGGCCAGATACTCGCTCGCCGGCGACTGTGCGCGGCAGCCGTCGATCAGCTCGCGCACCAGCGCCTCGCGCCGCGCCACCGCCACCACCGTCGCGCCGCGCGCCGCACAGGCGCGCGCCATCGCGTGCCCGATGCCCGATGACGCCCCGGTGACGATGACCACCTTGCCCCGATAGTCCACCCGTGACCCTCCCGTCGCGCCGGACTCTGTAGGCGTCCGCCCGCAGCCGCACAAGCGCCGCGGCACCGCTTCCGCGGCGCGGAGGGCTCTGGTAGGCAGCCGCCGATGGACGCGACGCTGAAGGGCCTGGTGGGGCTGCTCGAGGGCAGCGACGTCGAGGCGCGCTGCGCCGCGCTGGTGGTGCTGTCGCGCCTCGGCCTCGCCGACGAGCGCGTCGCACGCGCCGCCGCCAAGGCGGTGGCGAGCCCGAACATCCTGCTGCGCGACTTCGCGCTCGGCTACTTCGAACAGGTCAAGTCGCCGCTCACCGTCGAGGTGGTGCTGCCGTTGCTCGACGGCGAGGACGAGCCGGTGCGCGCCCGCGCCGTCGCCCTGCTGGCGCCGCACG
>JANRJF010000103.1:0-9400 GCA_033764095.1 Deltaproteobacteria bacterium
CGAGGCCGAGGCGGCGCTGGACAGCGCCCGCGCCGAGCTCGCCGGCCGGGTCGAGGCGCACGACGCGCTGGTCGCGTCGCTGGCGGCGGCGGAGGCGCTGGCCGCCGAGCGCGAGGCGGCGTTGCAGGAGCTGCGCGGCGCGCTGCAGCGCGCCGAAGCGGCGCGGCGCGAGCAGGACGCCGTCGCGCAGGGGTTGCTCGGCGAGGCGCTGAGCGAGAGCGACACAGCGCGCCAGCAGCTGGCGGAGCTGGCAGCGGAGCTGGCCGCGGCACGGGAGCGCCAGGAGCAGCTGCAGCGCGACGAGCAGGGCCTGCAGGAGCGCTGCGCGACGCTCGCCGCGCGTCTCGGCGAGACCGAGCAGACGCGCCGCCAGCTGGAGGTCGAACGCGCCGAGGCGATCGAGCGTGCGGCGGCCGCCGAGCGCGCGCACCGCGCCGCCGCGGCGGCGCTCGACCGCGAGCGCGCCAGCGCGACGGGGCTCGGCGCGGCGTTGGAGGAGATGCGCAGCGCCCTGGCCGAGAGCCAGGCCGGCCAGGCGCAGCTCGCCGCGCTGTGCGACGAGCTGCAGCCGCGGGTCGCCGAGCTGGAGAACGATCGGCAGCGCCTGGTCGACGCCGCCGCTGCCGCTGCCGAGGCGTTCGCCGGCCGCGAGCGCGACCTGGAGGACGCGCTGGCCGGGCTGCGCGGTGAGCTGGCCGCTGCCGTCGCGGCGTTGGCCGAGCAGTCGCAATCGGCGCAGGGGCGCGACGAGCTGCAGCGCTGCCTGGCGGAGGAGCGGGAGGCGCACGAGGCGGTGCGCGCCGCGCACGAGCTCGAGCGTGCCACGCGCGCCGCGCTGGCGGACGAGCTGGCGGCGGCGAGCGGCGCGCGGCAGCAGGCCGAGGCGGAGCTCGCGGCGCTGCGCGCGCGCCTGCCGGAGATCGACGCCCTGGCGCAGTGGGAGACGCGCGCCGCCGAGCTGCAGGCCGAGCGCGATCGCCTGCGCGACGAGCAGGGCGAGCTGCGCGAGCGCCTCGAACGCCTCGAGCACGGCATGCTGGCGGCGCGCGAGACCGAGGAGCGGCTGCTCGCCGAGACCCAGCAGCGCGGCGAGGCGTTGAGCAGCGGCCAGGCGGAGCTGGCGCGCGTCGCCGCGGCGCGCGACCGCCTGGGCGAGGAACTGACCCTGGTGCAGCAGCAGTTGGAGGCGAGCCGCGTCACGTGCGAGCAGCTCGGCGCGCGCCTCGCCGCCGCCGAGCGCGGCGTCGAGCAGGCGCACGAGCGCGAGCAGCGCGTCCAGCAGCAGGCCTTCGAGCTGCAGGAGCAGCTGCTCGACGACGAGGGCCGCCTCGCCGCCATGGCGGTCGACCGCGATCAGGCCCAGCGCGAGCGCGCGGCGCTGGAGACGACGCTGGAGCGCGAGCGCAGCGCGCACGCCGAGGCGTTGGCCGAGGCCGCGGCGACGCGCGCAGCGGCGGAGGCGGCGCAGCGCCAGCAGGCGAGCGCCGACGCCGCCGAGCGGCAGCGCGAGGAGCTGACCCGCCTGCAGGCCCGGCTGGAGGAGCTCGAGCGCGCCCAGAGCGAGGCGGCGAACCGCCATTCGCAGGCGGTCAGCCTCTACATGCTGGAGCTCAACCAGCGCAGCGAGGCCCTGCGCCAGCGCGATCTGGAGGTGCAACGGCTGGAGGAGCAGCTGCGCCTGGTCGAGCAGGCCTGCGAGGATGGCGCGGCACAGATTGCCACGCTGCGGCGCGAGCGCGACGGCCTCGAGCAGCAGCTGGGTGGCGCGACGGCGAGCGCCGGCGAGACGGGCCTGCGGTTGGTCGGCGACGACGACGAGCAGCTGTTGCGCGAGATGAGCGAGCGGCTCGATCGCGAGGAGCGCCCCGAGCCGCCGCGGCGCGCGCGCGGCGAGGCGGTGCGCTCGGAGCCGCCGCGCGCCGAGCCGGCCGCCGAGCTACGGGTGGTCGAGAAGCCCGCCGCAGCCGTGGCGGGCGACGACGCCGGGTGTCTGGTGGTGCACGCCGAGGACCACGCCGCGCTGCGCGAGGCGCTGCGCGGCGAGGTCGAGCGCTGCAGCGGCGCCCTCTACGCTTCGGCCAGCGAGCCGCCGAGCGACGGCGGCGGGCGCGTGCCGCTGGTGGCGGTCAACCTGCTGGCCAAGGAGGTCGACCCGGTGGCGACCATCTGCGATCCGCGCTGGCAGCGCGGCGGACCGCGCGCCTTCACCTACCTCGCGGCCGGGTCGCGCGGCATCATCGCCGGCGTCACCGACTTCATCCCGCATCCGTTCGAGCCCGACGAATGCGCGACGCGTCTGCTCGAGCGCCCCGGCGGCACGCAGCGCCTGCTGATGGTGAGCGACAAGATCGAGGTGATGAACGAGATCCGCGCCGTGCTGAACCGGGTGCGCTGCTCGACCTCGCTGGCGCTCGATGGACGCCAGGCCTACGACCTGGTCGGCATGGTGAAGCCCGACGCCATCCTCATCGACCTGACGCTGCCGCGCGGCGAGGGGCTGCGCCTGGTCGGACGGCTGCGCGCCGACGCCAAGACGGCCGGCATCGCGATCATCTTCGCGCTCGGCGAGGCGCTCGACGTCGGCCGTTTCCGCGCCGACGCGGCGCGCGTGCTGTCCGACTGCCGCTTCAGCCCCGAAGATCTGACCGCCGCCTTCGGCCAGGTGCTCGGCACCTGGCGCAGCGAGGAGATGCGCGCCGCCGGCTGAGCGGTCGCGGGCCTGGTGGCGGCGGCGCGAGCGCCCAGGCCATCACCGATCGGCGTGACGCGACGCGTGTCGCGCCCCTGCGCGGCGCCGGCCGACACGAGGTCGGCCGGCTACCCCGGTGCATGGATGGTTGCGGTCCGTCGCGTGTTCGTTCGACCTGCGGCCCGTCCTTCAGTTCGGTGCGTGACGCTTCACCTTGTTACGTCCCGGGTCGGCCGGTTACCCGGTGCATGGTTGGTTGCGGTCCGTCGCGTGTCCGTTCGACCTGCGGCCGTCCTTCAATTCGGTGCGTGACGCGTCACCTTCATACGTCCCAGGTAGCCGGCCGACCTGGTGTCGGCCGGCGGTGCGCAAGCACCGCCGCAGGGGTGGCGTCCGATCGATCACCGGGCCCTCACCCGACACGGCGTCGGCGTTGCAGCAGCAGGGCCAGCGGCGCCAGCAGCCAGGCTGCGCCGCTGCCATCGGTCGGTGTGACGTTGCAGCCGCCGCTGCCGGAGGAGGAGCTGCGGTCCGGGACGCGCGTCGCGCTTGCCGTCGGTGGCGCGGTGGCGGTCGGGGTCGCCGTGGCGCCGGGTTCGATGCATTCGCCGGCCGGGCAATCGCCGCCATCGACACAGGCGGTGCCGTCGAGCAGCCCGCCAGCGCAGCGCCGCGCGAACGCGAGACAGGTCGACGCCAGGCAGTCGTCGTCGCTGTCGCACGGCGAGCCCTTCGCCGCGCCGCTGGCGCACAGGCGATGCGTCGAGACGCAGGTGCTGTCGGCGCCGCAGTTGAAGCTGCGATCGCAGCAGGTGCCGCGATTGTCGGCGTCGGCGCCGCAGGTGCCGGCCTCGGCGACGTCGCCGCAACTCGCGCTGCCGCCGCCCGGCTCGCAGGTGGCGCCCGGGCAGTCGCAGCGCAGTCCGTGGTCGGTGCCGCCGAGACACATGCCCTGCGGACGCACGCAGGCGCCGCCGCGGCAGTCGGCGTCGTCGTCACAGGTCTCGTCGTCGGCCGCGCCGCCCGAGCAGACGTGGCGGTCTCGCATCGTCGTCTGCCGTGCGACCAGCGTGGAGCCGAGCACGGTGATCGTGGCGGCGCGGCCGCGCGCGTCGATGGCGCGCCCGTCAGGATCGGATGCGCCGACGTCGCTGAGCTGCAGCGTGTGCGCGCCGCGCGTCGCGGCGGCGTCGATGAGCAGGGTGCAGGTGTACAGCACCGACCCGTTTGGAATCGGATCGACGTTGTCGAGCGAAAGGACCAGCGAGCGCAGCGCGCGACAGGCGTCGCCGGAGCAGCCGCTGGGCGAGAACGCGAAGCCGGTCCCGTTCTTGTCGATCGCCGGATTGACCCGGCAATCGGGGCGGCCGTTCGCCGTCGCCGCGACCCGTATGCCGTCGGCAAACTCGATCTGGTTCTGGGTGCCGGCGATCGTCGGCCCGCGTGTCTCGAGCGTGATGGTCAGCGAGACGCGCGCGCCGGGGGCGCCGCTCGGCTGGCTGGGCACCAGGAAGACGTCCGGTTCGCCGCGGACCTCGACGGATGGCGAGGAGCCGATGAAGACCGGGATCGGATCGCCCGCCGCCGTCGCGGCGCTGGCGTTGCCGAGCGTCAACTGGCGCCGGCCGGCCGCGGCGTCGAACGCGACCTGCCCGACACACCAATAGAGTGGTCCGTCGCGCAACGGATCGCCCAGCGAGGTCAGGCTGGCACGCAAGCCGGTGCAGTTGGCCCCCGCGCAGCCGGCGGGCAGAAAACGGAAACCGGTCCTGCTGGGATCGACTGCGACGGAGGCGAAGCAGTCGGGTTCACCGCCCGGGCGCGCGGCGATGCGCACCCCGGGCGCGAAGGCGAGATCGCTGCGTGCAGAGACGGCGCGCTGATCGCCCTGCTGGTTGATGAAGATCTCAATCCGGTCGCCCGGGGCGGCGTCGCTCAGGTTGCCGAACAGCTGGATCGATCCGTGCGTCGGCGTGGGCGTCGGCGGGACGACGGTGCCGGTCGGGGTGAGGGTCGGGGTGCGGGTCGGCTTCGGCGTGTACGGCGCCTCGCTGCAGCCGCTGCCGACGCAGTTGACGGCGACGGCGAAGGGGCGGTCGCCGACCGCGATCTCGGCGACGCCGACCTCCTCAGCGAGATCGACCACCGAAACGGTGTCGTCGTAGAAGTTGGCGATGTAGCCGGTGCCGCCGTTGCGTTGCACGCCGATCGCCCAGGGCCGATGGCCGACCGGCAGGGTGCGGGTGACGCGCCGCTCGGCGAGGTCGATGACCAGCACGCCGGCGCTGAGATCGGTCACGTAGGCCCAGAACCCGTTCGGGTTCGCCACCACGCTGGTCGGCCGGTAGCCGAGCCGCAGCGCGGTCTCGACGCGATCGGCGGTGGCGTCGATGAGTGTCGCATTCCAGTTGCGGAAGCTGGTGACGATGGCGGTCCGCCCGTCGGCGGTGAAGGCGACGCGGTTGGGGTTGCGATTCACCGCCAGTGTCGTGCGGACCTGGCCTGTATCGAGATCGACGACCGAGACCTCGCCGGGCGCGGTCGTCGCCGAGTTGGTCACGTAGGCCGTCGTGCCGTCCGGACGGATGGCGACGGCGTTGGGGCCGTCGCCGACGGCGATGCGGGTGCGCAGGGCGAACGGCGCCGCGTCGACCACGGCGAGCGTGTCCTCGCGCCGGTTGGCGACGTAGATGCGCTGGCCGTCGGGGTGCACGGCGACCCCGACCGGGCCGTCGCCGACCGCGATGCTGTCGATCGCCTGGTTGGTGGCGGTGTCGATGACGCTCAACGTGCCGGAGACGAAGCCGGTCACGTAGGCGCGCGTGCCGTCGGGCGAGACGGCGACGCCGTTCGGGTCGTCGCCCGCGACGATCGGCGTGATCCCTGCATTGCTGGCGGCGTCGATGACCGCCACCTGGTCGGCGCCGAGCAGCGTGACGTAGGCGTACGGCGCGGCGGCGGCGGGCACGGCGAGCCCCACCACGGCGGCGATGACGACGAGCCGCGGCACGGCGCGCCTCTCCTGCGATGCGCTGTCGATCATCTCTCCCTCTCCCCAGGCGCGCGCCGTCGCCGGCGGGTGCCGCCGTGGAGACAGGCAATTCGCATACCGTGGCGAATGCGAATGCGGCGGCGACGTCACCGGCCACGCCGTGGCCGCGGCGCTCTGGCGCAGGCGCGAGGCTCTGGCGCGCGTGCGCGGTCGGCTTGCCGCTCTCCGATGCCCTGCGTAGAGAGAGTCGGGTCGTGAATGCGGTGACCGAGAGCGCGCCGGCCGAAACGTACGAGGCCTACCGGCGGCGGCAGCTCGATGCCTCGCTGCCTATCGCCGCGGCGACGGTCATCGGTGTCACCGCGCTGTTCCAGGGCGCGGTGGCGATCCTGGCGCCGCAGCGCTTCTTCCTCGAATGGCTGCCCAATCTGGTGCAGCTCGCGGTGCCGGCGCTGGCCTGGCTGCTGTGGCGTGGGCCGCTGCGCGGGCGCGGCCAGGTCCTGCTGCAGGCCGCGGCGGTGGCGTACACGGCGACGCTGATCGCCCGCATCCTGCTGCCGTGGACGTCGGTGTCGGGCACCGCGCTCTACGTCTCCGTCACCCTGCTGGCGACGGCGCTGTTCCTGCCGTGGGGCGTGCGGACGCAGGCGATCTACAGCGCCAGCACCGTGGCGTGGCTGTTCCTGCTGCTGGGCCTCAGCGACCGCCAGGTGACCGGCGGCGCCGAGGGCAGTCATCAGTGGCTCGGGCCGCTGATCGCGGCACTGATGTCGGTGGCCGGTGCGGCGGCGGCGGATCGCATCCGGCGCGCCGTCTTCGAGCGCGAGCAGGCGTTGCGCACCTCGGCGGCGCACGTGCGCGAGGAGGCGGAGGTGGCCGAGGCGTTGGCCCGCGTCGGCCGCGAGCTGATCGCGCCGCCGGCCGGCGAGGGGCTGCTCGATCGCCTCTGTCGGCTGACCGCCGAGGCGCTGGGCTGCGACGCCAGTCACACCTACCTGTGGTCGGCCGAGCAGCAGACCTACCAGGCGGCGGCGGCCTTCGGCGACGCGCCCGAGGTGTGGGAGGCGCTGCGGCTGGTCGTCTACCCGCGGGACCTGGTGCAGGACTTCCACGACGCGATGCAGCGCGACGACGTGCTGCAGTTCCGCGTCGACGACACGCCGCCGCGGCCGTCGGCGATGTTGCGCCAGGTCGGGGTGTCGGTGGTGCTGTGCATCGCCCTGCGCCGCGGCGACAGGCTGATCGGCGTGCAGAGCGCCGAGTACCGCGGCTTCGGCGGGCGCTTCAGTGCCAAGCAGGAGCGGATCGCGCGCGGCATCGCCCACCTCGCCTCGCTGGCGCTGGAGCAGGCGCGACTGATCGAGGAGTTGGAGGCGGCGAATCAGCTCAAGTCGGAGTTCGTCGCCACCATGTCGCACGAGCTGCGCTCCCCGTTGAACATCATCATCGGCTACCACGAGCTATTGCTCGCCGGCAGCTTCGGCCTGCTGCAGGACGCCCAACGCGAGCCGCTGCGGCGCGCCGACCGCAGCGCGCGCGAGCTGCTCGACCTGATCAGCGCGACGCTCGACCTGAGCCGGCTCGAGTCGAAGCGCATCGCGTTGGACATCGAGCCGGTGGCGGTGGGCGAGTTGCTCGACGAGGTCGGGCGCGAGTTCACCGAGCTCTCCGAACGCCCCAACGTGCGGATCGAGTGGAGCGCCGCCGCCGGCCTGCCGATCCTGCACACCGACCGGGTGAAGCTGAAGATGGTGCTTAAGAACCTGGTCGGCAACGCGCTGAAGTTCACCGAGCAGGGCCGCGTCTCGCTGCAGGCCTCGCCGCTGCAGGGCGGCGTCGCGCTGGTGGTGACCGACACCGGCGTCGGCATCCCGGCCGAGGCGCGCGGCGTGATCTTCGAGCCGTTCCGCCAGATCGACCCCGGGCGCGGCCGCGTGCGCGGCGGCGCCGGATTGGGGCTCTACATCGTCAAGCAGCTGCTCGAGCTGCTCGGCGGGTCGATCAGCGTCGAGAGCGAGGTGGGAGAGGGGTCGACGTTCAGAGTATGCCTGCCGGGAACTTGCAGCGATGAGCGATGAGGGCCGCGCGATGCGGGCGGATCTGAAACACTCTCATCGCTCGGCACTCATCGCTCATCGCTCTACTTGAGTCCCTGCCGCATCATCTCCTCGGCGATCTGCACGGCGTTGGTGGCGGCCCCCTTGCGCAGGTTGTCCGACACCTCCCAGAGCCACAGGCGATCGCTGTTGAGGTCGCGGCGGATGCGGCCGACCAGCACCTCGTCGCTGCCGGCGACGTCGGCGGGAGTGGGGAAGCGGTTGTGGGCGGGATCGTCGACGACGCGCACGCCCGGGAAGGCCTCCAGGGCGGCGCGCGCCTGCGCGGCGGTGAGCGGGCGCTCGGTCTCGATCAGGACGGTTGCCGAATGGCCGACCGGCACCGGCACGCGCACGCAGGTCATGGTGACGTCGAGCGCCGGCATCTCGAGGATCTTGCGGGTCTCGAACAGCAGCTTCACTTCCTCGGTGGAGTAGGCGTCGTCGCGGAAGCTCTCGCACAGCGGCACGACGTTGTAGGCGATCGGCGCGGCGAAGGTGCTGGCGCGTGGCGACTCGCCGCGGCGCGCCGCCTCGATCTGCGCGTCGAGCTCGTCGACCCCGGGCTTGCCGGCGCCGCTCACCGCCTGCAGCGTCGTCACCACCACGCTCTTCAGGCCGGCGGCGCGGCGGATCGGCTCCAGCGCCATGACGAAGCCGATGGTCGTGCAGTTGGGGCAGGCGACGATGCCTTCGTGCGAGGCGAGCGCCTGCGGGTTGATCTCCGGCACCACCAGCGGCACGCGCGGATCCATGCGCCAGGTACTCGACTTGTCGATCGCCACCGCGCCGCGCTTGGCCGCTTCGGGCGCCAGATCCTTCGACAGGGTGCCGGTGGCGGCGAAGAAGACGAAATCGGTGCCGTCGAGCGCCGCCGGGCGCGCCAGCTCGACCGCAACGTCCTTGCCGGAGAAGCGCACCGTGTTGCCGGCCGAGCGCTCGCTGGCCAGCGGCCGCAGCTCGCCGACCGGGAAGTTGCGCTCCTCGAGCACCTGCAGCAGGACTTCGCCGACCGCGCCAGTTGCGCCGACGATCGCGATCGTGGGTTTGCCGTTACGAGCCATAGGCGACGATCCTTCAGCGAAGCGGTGGGGGAGTCAAGGCGGTCTCACGCTCGTGGACCGCCGCCGGCGCGCTGCCGGCCGGCGTCGATGCCGCGCGGCGGACGCGCCTACTTACGGAAGGATTGATTGAGGACTTTCTTGCGCAGGCGGATCGAGTCCGGCGTCACCTCGACCAGCTCGTCATCGCCGATCCACTCGATGCCGGCTTCGAGGCCCATGTCGCGGTGCGGGGTGATGATGACGTTCTCGTCGCGGCCGGCGGCGCGGATGTTGGTCAGCTTCTTCTCGCGGCAGATGTTCACGTTGAGGTCGGCCTCGCGCGAGTACTCGCCGACCACCATGCCCTCGTAGACGCGCGTGCCCGGCGGGATGAACAACGCGCCGCGCTCCTGCATGTGGAAGATGGCGTAGGGGGTCGCGACGCCCTCGCGGTCTGCGACCATGGCGCCGTTGGTGCGCGCCTGGATGTCGCCCTGCCACGGGGCCCAGCCGTTGAACAGCGCGTTCATGATGCCGGTGCCGCGCGTCTCGGTGAGGAAGCGCGAGCGGAAGCCGATCA
>JANRJF010000104.1:0-3177 GCA_033764095.1 Deltaproteobacteria bacterium
CGCGCCGTCGGCGAGGTTTCCACGTCCTTCACCGCCGGCGCGGTGCGCAGCAGGCGGTCGCCGGACAGCATCGTCACGCCGAACCAGTAGTGCTCGTTCTTGAAGTGGTGCAGCCGATGGTTGCGCCACAGGCGCTGGTAGAGCGCGGTGCGCGGCTGCACGCGCGTGTGGACCAGGTAGTGCACCCACTCGTAGTGCAGCGACAGCAGCAGGTGCGCGGCGATGCCGGTCAGCGCGATCGGCGTCGTCGGCGCGAGCAAGAACCACAGGCCGACCACCAGCGGCAGTGAGTACAGGAACGAGTGCATGGGGATGAACAGGATGTCGATGTCCCACGGCCGCCGGTGATGCTCGCGATGCTTGCGCGGGACGCGGAAGTCGAGCGTGCGGCCGAGCACCTGGCGCGGCTGGAAGTGCAGGATGAAGACGTGGATGAGCCACTCCTGGATCGGCCAGTAGGCAACCAGCAGGGCGACCGCGAGCAGGTCGCCGAACGACCACTGGCCGACCGCCAGGCGCAGCGGCAGCGCCACCGCCAGCGCGGCGAGCAGGATGCGCGGGCTGCCATGGCGCAGGAAGACGGGCAGTGCCTCGCCGATCGTGCGTGGGCTGTCGGCGTCGGCGAGCGCCGCGCTCGGCGCGGCGGATACGGCGGGAGCGGTCATCGGGCCTCCTCGGCGGCGGGAGTGATCTGGGCCAGGGCGAGCTTGACGGCGCGCTCGCCGCGCTCGACCAGCTCGCGTGCCAGGCGCGCGGCGGTCTCGGCGTCGCGCCCGCGCACCGCGGCGGCGATGGCGCGGTAGCGGTCGGGATCGTCGATCTCGTCGGCCAGCACCTGCGTCAACAGCTCGCGGCACTGGTCGTAGGTGGCGCGCAACGAGTTGTACGCCAGCCGGTAGGCGAGGTTGTCGGCGGCGTCGACCAGCTGCGACCAGAACTCCACCGCCAACTGCTGCAGCGCCGGCAGGTCGCCGCCGCGCGCCGCCATGCGTGCGGTGACCGCGTCGAGCGCGTCGGCGTCGGCCGCGTCGCCGCGTTCGGCGGCGCGCCGCGCGATGTCGGGCGCCAGGGCGGAGCGCAGCTCGATGATTGCCCGCACCACCGTCGCATCGATGCTGCCGCCCGGCGAGACGATCAGCTCGGCGAGCAGGTCGAGCCCGGCCGAGTCGCGGTAGTCGAGCACCTGTGAGGTGCCGCCGTGCCGCACCGACACCAGGCGGGACTGCTGCAGCCGCCGCAACGCCTCGCGCACCGAGCCCCGATTCACCCCCAGCGCCTCGCACAGGACGCGCTCCGCCGGCAGCGCCGACCCGGGCGAGAGCTCGCCGCTGACGATCTGATCGCGCAGCTGCTCGAACACCGCATCGGTGACGGACTGCTTGCGCACCGGCTTGAGCATGCACAGGCCATCTCATCCGATGGCCGGATTGTCAACTGGTATGACAATCTGCCCTTCATTGTATCTGGCTCGACCCGCTGGGGTTGCGCGCTTGTTCGGTGGAGCGGAACCCAATAACGACCCCAGCGACCAGCGCGACGGACCGCTCTCATGACATGGCAGGACATCTACGCTTCCGAGCTGCAGGCCGTGTGGGCGCTGCAGGTCGTTCCGCTCCTCTACCTGGCCTGGCGCGCGCTGCTCGCGGCGCCGGTCGAGTGGCGGCCGGCGACAGTCGAGGGACGCCTGGCCTGGTTCGTCGATCGCTACGCCATCGTCTTCGCGCTGGAGACCATCCTCGATCCGCTCGCCACCACGCCGCTGCTCAACGCGTTGGGGATCGCCGGCCAACCGGCCGGTACGGCGGTAATGATCGCCTTCGTGCTGCTCGGCGACTTTCGCGTCTACCTGCTGGTCTTCGCGCTGCTCGCGCTGGCAGCGGGACAGACGTGGCGCGTCGCGTTGCCGCGCGCCGCCGCCTGGACGCTGCTGGTGCCGGCGATCGCCGTGCCGCTCGATGCCGCGCTGCGCGTCGCCGCCCCGGGACGCGATCCCAACTCGATCTGGCTGGTCTACGAGTCCGTCTTCACGCTCGTCGCGCTCGGCCTGCGCACCCGTCTCGCCGGCGCGCCGCCGCTGGTGCGCGATGCCCTGCGCGCCGTGCTCGCCTACGTCGCGCTCTACTACGCGCTCTGGGCGTCGAGCGACGTGCTGATCCAGCTGCTCGGCCTCGACGCCGGCTGGCTGCTGCGCATCGTGCCCAACCAGCTCTACTACGCGTTCTGGATTCCGTTCGTGGTGTGGCGCTGCGGGAAACGGAATCCGCAGATGAACACTGAGAACCACAGATAAAGCTGGAGGCGCTTCGCTCGAGTCCGACCCGCCGGGCTCAAGGCGGCGGCCTCCAGCTTTATCTGTGGTTCTCTGTGTTCATCTGTGGCCGATCTGTTCGAGCAGCGCCTCGACCCAGGCGTCGAGGTACGCGACTGCGCGGGTTGCGTTGGCGCCGCGCGGGTCGCCGACCACGCCGCTCGGCGCGGTGCGCCGCAGGCTCGGGTAGAACAGGCGTTGCGCGTCGCCGCCGGCGTGCAGGTGGCCGCGGCGCAGGGCGGTGCGGCGCAGCGCCGCCGGACGCAGGCCGGCGATCAGCGAGCTCTCGAACTCGCCGGCGTGGTGACCGGCGGCGCCCGGCGTGACGCCGAAGCGTGCGCTGGCGCGCTGCCAGCGCGCCGCCAGCCCGTCGATGCCGCTGCACACCACCACGCGCGTCGGCCTCCCCGCGGCGCGCAGCGCCGGCGCCGCGGCGGCGAGCGCGGCGTCGTTGCCGCCGTGCGCCGAGAACACGACGACGCGCGCAAAGTGCTGGCGCGCCAGGCCGCGGACCAGGTCGGTCAGCACCGCGCGCAGCGTGTCCCAGCCGAGGCTCAGCGTGCCGGGGAAGGCGCCGTGCTCGCCCGAACAGCCGACCGGCAGCGCCGGCAGCGCCACCGCGTTCGGCAGGCGGCGGCACAGCCGCGCCGCCAGCGCGTCGGCGATCAGCGTGTCGGTGGCGAACGGCAGGTGGGCGCCGTGCTGCTCGGTGGCGCCGAGCGGCAGCACCGCGGTATCGCAACCCGCGGCGCGCGCCGCGGCGAGCTCCGGCCAGGTGAGCTCGGCGAGCGCGCGCGCTGCGGTCCGGCGCGCGGCGCGCGGCGTCGCCACCGCCGGCGGGCTGGCGACCGCGTACAGCGGCGCGTCGC
>JANRJF010000105.1:0-3051 GCA_033764095.1 Deltaproteobacteria bacterium
GCGCCTCGCCGCCGCGCACAGCTGGTCGCGCGTCGCCGACGCCTACCTCGGCGACTGCCCCACCCCGCTCGCCGCCGCCGGCTGACGCGACCGCCGGCGCCCGCCGCCGTCCCGCACGGAGCGGCTATGTCCCGCGGCGGCCCGCCGAGGGTTGCCCGGACGCCCGGCTCCTCGCTAGACGGCGTGCGCGGAAAAGCGAGCGGCGGGCGCGTCGCGCGCCCAGCGGCCGGCTCGCCGAGAGTCCCACCTGCTGGCCGAGAAGAGAGCTGCTTGGGCCGGGTCTCAGCGCTTCTTGTTCGTGGAGGTCGCGACGGCGCGACCAGCGCGGGGCTGACGTGCGCTGCTTTCGGGCTCGCCCCGCTTCCACGCCGGCCAGCTCTCGACCTCTTTTGCGACCTGGTCGATCGACGCCCAGTAGCGCCGCGATTCGGCGGTGTCCGTCCGGCGGGTCAACTTCATCGCTCCTCCTCCACTCGCCGTCCAAACTCTAGCAGCGCCAGGGCGCTGCAGCGCAGGCCGGTCACTGAGCTTCCCCGAGCCAGAGCTCGTGCTCGGCGTGGTCGCCCGCCGGGCCATCCCCGCTCCCTCACGCTGACGCCCCCGGTTCTTGAAAGTGGCCTCGGGGAGACTCGAACTCCCACACCCTTGCGGATAACAGATTTTGAGTCTGTCGTGTCTGCCAATTCCACCACGAGGCCGGATGGGTGGGCGGCGCGGGGGGACGCGCCGGTTACTGCTGCGGCGGTTGCTCGGGATCGAGGAAGGTGTTGAGCGGCTGCTTCACCTCGGTCTGCTTGACGGTCTGCTGGTAGCGGACCTTGGCGCGCGCCTCGCTCGCCAGGCGCTTGAGCGTCGGGTGCGGCTCGGTGCGCTCGTAGGTCTCGAGGAATTCGAGCGTGCCCGGATCGGCGATGTCGCCGAGCGCGAAGAGGGCGGTGCCGCGGGTGGCCATGTCGAGGTCGCGGCTGAGGAACTCGATGATCGGCTGCGCGGCGCGCTGGTCGCCGATCTTGCCGAGCGCGGCGAGGATGCGCTGCTTCACCTCCTCGTCGGTGCCGCGCAGGAAGAGCTGCTGGATGAGCACCGGGGTGGCGTCGACGGCGCGGACGTTGCCGCAGGCGTCGATCGCCTTCGCCTTGACGCGCATGTCGGGGTCGCCGAGCGCCTGCACCAGGTAGGGGACGGCGGCGGGGTCGGTCGAGGTGCTGAGCGACTTGACGCCCTTCAGGCGCTCGAGCGGGTCGTCGCTGTTCATGTCGCGCGCCCACTCGTCGACGCTGCCGCCCTTGGTCTGCTTGTCGTAGCGCTCGCGCACCTGGTCGGCGGAGATCTGCGCCGCGCTCGGCCGGGCGAGGACGCCGGCGAGCAGCAGCAGCAGCAGGGGCAGTCGACGGGTCATGAGCGCACGCTAGTCGCCGTGGCGCGCCCCTTCAACTGGTGGTGCGGTGCGCCCAGGGGCGCGACCCGCCGGTGGGCTTGATGCGCACCAGGATCCAGTCGGCCATCGGCAGCACCTCGTAGGCCGGGGTCTCGTCGGTATCCAGCTCGAGCACCACCTGCAGCGAGTCCATCTGCCGCGCCATGGTGACGTGGGTGACCAGCGTGTCGTTGGCCGGGTAGACCTCGACCGGCGACTCGGTGCCGGTCGGCCCGGCGATGTCGAGCACGATGCGCGCCGGTCCGTTCTCGCTGCGGTGGGTGACGCCGGTGGGCAGGCGCGACAGCTTGAGGAAGACGCCGCGCGCGCCGTTGGCGCCGGCCGGCACCACCTCGAACTCGCGCACGTCGAGCGGGATGGTGGTGCCGGGAATGCTCTTCGGCAGGACCGATTCCTCGTTCTGCAGGTCGGTCGATTTCTGGCGCGACGAGCACGCCGCCAGGGTGGCGAGCAGCAGCAGGGCCGCGAGGCGGCGGTGGGAGCGCACGATCATGCAACCCGGTGAGATACAGGACGCCATCCGCCGCAGCAACCTTGACTCCCCCCATACCCGCCGGTAAACCCGGCGATTGTCTCCATGGGCAACACGGTCGGCAACAGCGGAGGGCTACATGCGTAAGGCTGTGGTGGCGGGGATTCTCGTCCTCGGCGCGGTGGGATGCTCGACCAGTCAGAGCCGGCACGCGGCGCAGGACGCGCAGCCGATCGCGCCCGAACCGGTGGTCGTGCCGACGGTGCCGCCCAAGACGCCAGTGCCGGAGGGGACGCCGGTGGCACTCGCCACCCGCCCGGTCGGTGACAGCGATGCCGCCGCGGCGGCCAAGAAGGCCGGCAAGGATGTCGGTCCGATCGTCACCTACGCCGGCATCGCGCGCGCCGACGGCCGCAAGATCGAGCCGCAGGGCAAGACCGCCCAGGGCGTGCCGATCTTCCTGCACCCGGTCGGCTCCGGCTTCATGCTGGTGATCGAGGGCAAGCCGGGCATCGCCAACGAAGAGGTGGCGCGCGGCATCTTCCGCCACGATCCGAACGACCCGACGCAGCAGCCCGACCTGCAGATCGAGGTGAACCGCCCGCTCGGCGACGGCAACCCGGCGGTGTGCGATGCGCGCAAGCCCAACCTCGGCGGCATCCCGGCGATCGATCCGCCGAGCTTCGCGCCGAGCCCCAAGGTCAGCGCCGCGCTCAACGACTTCGGCTGCCGCTTCGAGATCTTCATCGAGTCGAATGCCTCGGGCACGGTGAACAAGTACGGCGACTTCGAGTTCTTCAATCCGGAGAGCAAGGTGCAGTTCGTCATGGTGGTGGCGCGTTCGTGGAGCTTCCCGCTCGGCGACACGCTGGTCAGCGTGCGGCTGCGCGACACCGAAGGCCACACCGGTCCGATCGCGCGCTTCATCGTGCGCAACCAACCGAAGCCGACGCCAGTCGTGAAGGCGACGCCGGTGCCGACGCCGACCGCGCCAAGGAGACGGGAATAATGTCGACAGTGACGCGCCTCCTCCCAGTCCTGTTCGCCGTCGCGCTCGCCGGCTGCGGCGGGTGCCACTCCGACGCGCCGCCGAACACCGCGCCCGCCGCGGCGCCGGCGGCGCCGACGGTGGCGGCCGCGC
>JANRJF010000106.1:0-14371 GCA_033764095.1 Deltaproteobacteria bacterium
GCCGATGGTGAAGATGCTCGGCAGCTCGTGGGTCACCACCACGATGGTGGCGCCGAGGCTGTCGCGCAGCTCGAGGATGAGGTCGTCGAGCAGGCGCGAGCTGATCGGGTCGAGCCCGGCCGACGGCTCGTCGAAGTAGAGAATGTCGGGATCGAGCGCCATGGCGCGCGCCAGGCCGGCGCGCTTCTGCATGCCGCCGGAGATCTGCGACGGGTAGTAGTCCTCGAACCCCTTGAGGCCGACCAGCGCCAGCTTGAGCGAGGCCACCTCGCGGATCTCGGCCGGGCTCAGCTGGGTGAACTCGCCGAGCGGCAGGCCGACGTTCTCGGCCAGCGTCAGCGAGCTGAACAGCGCGCCGCTCTGATAGAGGATGCCGGCGCCGCGCAGTATGCGCTCGCGCACCTCGGGCTCGGCGCGGGTGAAGTTCTCCTCGCCGTAGAAGATCTCGCCCTTGGCCGGCTCGATCAGGCCGATCAGGTGCTTGAGCAGCGTGCTCTTCCCGCAGCCCGAGCCGCCCATGATGATGAAGATGTCGCCGCGGTTGACGCTGAAGTTGAGGTCGCGCATGACGACGAAGCTGCCGAACGCCATGGTCAGGTCGCGCACCGTGATGCGCGCCTCGGCGGTGCTGGCGGTCTTGGCCGCGCCGTTGGTCGCCGCCATCAGATGCCGAGGATGTAGAAGGAGAAGGCGAAGATGCCGCAGGCGCTGACGATCAGCACGATGCCGGTGACCACCGCCGAGGTGGCGGCGTCGCCGACCGCCGCGGCGCTGGAGCCCGCCTGCATGCCGCGCAGGCAGCCGGCGAGGGCGATCAGCACGCCGTACACCGAGGCCTTGAAGATGCCGCCGGCGAGGTCGGTGAGGCTGACCGCCTGGAAGAGCTCGTTGAAATACACCGGCCAGCTGAGGTCGAGCATGCCGGTGGCGATGAAGCCGCCGCCGATGATGCCGATCAGGTCGGAGTACAGGCAGAGCAGCGGCATCATCAGGCACAGCGCCAGGGCGCGCGGCAGGACGAGAAACTCCATCGGGTCGATGCCCATGGTGGTGAGCGCGTCGATCTCCTGGGTGACCTTCATGGTGCCGAGCTGCGCCGCGAAGGCGGCGCCGGTGCGGCCGGCCATGACGATGCCGGTCATCATCGCGCCCATCTCGCGCACCACCGCGATGCCGACCAGGTCGGCGATGTAGATCGCGGCGCCGAACTTCTGCAGCTGCACCGCCCCGACGAACGCCATGATCACGCCGACCAGGAAGCTGATCAGGGTGATGATCGGCAGCGCCTCGGCGCCGGCCTGCTGAACGAACAGCAGCAGGTCGCTGGCGCGAAAGCGCGCCTTGCCGGTGAGCAGCGCGGCGAAGGCGAGCACCAGCCGGCCGAGAAAGGCGAGGAAGTCGGTCGCCTCGCCGACCAGCGTCAGCGTGGCGCTGCCGAGACGCGCCAGGAGCGACGGCGTGGCGCCGGCCTTCGCCTTGGCATCGGCCTTCTCGGGCACCGCGCTGGCGAGCTTGAGCAGGCGATCGACGCCCTCCGGCAGGCCGCTGCGGTCGACGGCGACGTCGTGCGCGCGCGCCGCGTCGGCGACCTTGTTGAGGAAGATCAGCAGGCTGGTGTCCCAGTCGCCGAGCTGCTGCGCGTCGAAGGCCAGGTGCTTCGGCGCCGGCGCCTCGCTCAGCGCTGCCTCGACCGGTGCCGCGTCCGGTACCTCGCTGGCCAGCTTCCACGCCCCGCCGACGCGCAACAGCACGCGCTCCGGCGTCGGGCGGCTGAGATCGATCTCGGCGGCGGACATGTCGGCGGCGACCCCGCCGCGGGCGTAGCAAGTCCGCCGGCGGCCGTCCAATTCCGCGTTCGTTGTTGGTCGCGCGTAGGGTCTGCGTGGCACGTCTCCGGCGAGCGCGCCTTGGCCACGGATGACACGGATAGAGGCTTGGATTTCTCGGATCGGAAATAGGGCCGCCCTACCGCTCTGGTGATTCCGTGTAATCCGGTCTTCTATCCGTGTAATCCGTGATCCAGGCTATTCGCGTGTGGGTAGAGGGTAGGGATCCAACGCTCGACCGCGCGTGACGCAAACGCTCGTTCAGAGGCCGAGGAACTGGCGCACGCGGCGCAGCAGGTTCTGCGCGGCTGCGTCGCTGGCGAAGGGCGGCAGGGCGGCGGCGGCGGCGCGCTCGGCCTGCTGGCCGGCGTGGCGGTGCGCGGCGATCTGGGTGATCGGTTCGAGCAGGGCGGGGTCGGCGGCGAGGATCTTCTCGAAGGCGGCGCGCCCGATCTCGAGCACGACCGCGTCGCTGACCGCGGTGACGCTGGCCGAGCGGCGGTCGCCGGCGAGCAGCGACATCTCGCCGAAGTAGTCGCCCGGGCCCATGCCGGCGAGCGTCCGCGCGCTGGCGCCGCTGCCGATGCTGACCTCCACCGTGCCGCGCTCGACCAGGTAGAGTGTGTCGCCCGGCGCCCCCTCGCGTACGATCGTCTCGCCGGCGGCGAACGGCAGGCGGCGCGCTGCGGCGGCGAGCGCCGCCCGCTCCTCGGCCGCGAGCGGCGCCAGCAGGGGCACGCCGGCGAGGGCCGCGGCGATGTCGGCGTGCTCGAAGGGCGGGCGCGGCGGCGCGGGGTGCAGGTAGACGTCGGTCGGCGAGGTGGCGACGGTGATGCGGGCGCGGCGCAGGCCGTACCAGGTGTTGGTCATGACGCGGTCGCGCAGCGACGTGAGCCGGGCGTAGTCGTCGAGCCAGTAGCGCACCTCGTACTCGATGCTGGTCGGCTTGTACTGCGCCGTGTAGACCTCCGGCTCTGGATCGCTGAGCACGCCCGGGTCGGCGCGCAGCACCGCCAGCACCGCCTGCTTCACCAGGTTCGGCGGCATCTCGTACGCCGCCTCGAACAGGAAACTGTCGCGGTGCAGCGGGTCGGGGCGCGAGTAGTTGATCACCGCCTGGCGCGCCAGCGCGGTGTTGGGGAAGATGACGAACTCGTTGCGGCGGGTGCGCAGGCGCGTGGTGCGCCAACCGGTCTCGACCACCACGCCTTCGTGGTTGTCGACCCGCACCCAGTCGCCGGTCTCGATCGGCGCCTCGAGCTCCAGCACCAGGCCGCTGACGATGCTGCCGAGCACGTCCTGCAGCGCCAGGCCGATGATCGCGGTGACCACCGCCGAGGTGGCGACCAGCGAGGCGAGGTTGATGTTGAGGGTCAGCCGCAGGACGAAGAGGACGATGAGGAAGTAGATCAGCAGTCCGGTGAGGTCGCGGAAGATGGCCGACACCGAGCTGCCGCGCGCGCGCAGGTACAGGTCGACGAACAGCACCAGCGCGATGCGCACCAGGCTGATCGCCACCGCCGCGATCGCCAGCGCGCGCAGCCAGACCTCGATGCCGAGGTCGTCGCCCTCGCCGCGCGCCGCCAACGCCAGGTAGGCCGCGACCAGTCCGACGATGAGCAGCGTCAGGCCGCCGTCGAGCCGCCGCCCGAGCCGCGTCCGGTGCACCGCGGTGCGGGTCGCCAGCAGCAGCAGCAGCGCCAGCACCAGCAGCACGGTGGTGCCGAGCGGATGCGCCAGCGCCGCCGCCGTGTATTCCTGGATGGACATCGTGCGCGGGGATTTAGTCGGTCGCCGTGAGTTAGTGAAACCCCCGGCGGAAGGCTGTTACGCTGCTAGGCTGTTAGGCTGTTAGGGGGGAGAACGAGTTGAGGTTCTCTGGCCCCTAACAGCCTAGCAGCGTAACAGCCTTCCTACTCCGGCGTCGGGGTCGGGGCGCTGGAGCCGATGACGTCGTCGAACAGGCTCTCGAACGGCTTGGCGACCGCCGCGCCGATGGCGCGCGGGACGTTGATGGCGGCGTTGGCGGCCCAGCGCATGGTGGAGGCGGGCAGGGCGGAGACGTCGGGGCGGACGATCGGCTGCTCGACGGTGCCGCTGATGCGCGCCGGGATCGGCGGGAAGGTGGGCAGCAGCGCGGTGGGCAGCGGCACGACGCCGAGCGAGATCATGTGCTGCAGACCGGCGGCGGTGAGGGTGACGCGGGTGTCGAGGTCGAGGCGGCCGTCGAAGCCGACGCTGCCGCTGCCGGTCATGCTGTAGTCCTGCGTGCTCGCCTGCAGGTCGGAGCTGTGCACGGCGCCGCCGTGGACGGTGACGCTGGCCGTCGCCGTGCGTAGCGGATTGTGCGGCGTCCCCTCGCTGCGCCGGGCGCGGCGCAGCAGCGCGTCCCACAGCGCCGCGAGCACGGCGGTCGAGCGCAGCGTGCCGCCGCGCACCGTCATGGTGCCGGAGCCATTCAGCGTCGGCGCCCAGTCGTTGATCACGTTGCCGCGCAGGCTGGCATTGACCGTCATGGCCGCGCCGTCGAGCGGCGCCGCGGCGATGCCGAACATGATCGTCAGCGCGGCGGGGTCGAGGTTGGTGACCGCCACCGAGCCTTCGAACGGGTAGGCGCCGTCGAGGAGGTAGCGGCCGCGATGCTGCCAGGCGCCACCGGCGCTGGTGAAGGTGAGGTTCGAGAAGGCGAGCGTATCGGCGTCGAAGGTGAAATCGCCGCTCGCCTGGGTGGCGCGCAGCGGGCCGTAGCGCGCTGCCGCGGCGCTGGCGTGGGCGTCGTCGATCGCGAGGCCGGTGCTCGATTCGCGCAGCGTGCCGGTGAAGTGGGCGGGGGCGTCGACCGCCAGCTGGTTGAAGAGGAACTTGCCGCTCGACAGCCGCAGGTCGAGGCCGACGCTGGAATGCTGGTCGGCCGGGCGCAGCGCCAGGTCGGCGGTCAGCGTCGCGACGCCGCCGGCGCTGCGCGGCGCGCCGGGCGTGTCGTCGACCGCCTCGAGCAGCGTGTCGAGGTTGGCGCCGCTGGTGCTGAGCCGCGCGTCGATGCCGGCGGCGGAGATCGATTTCGCGCTGCCCGTCCAGGTGGCGCCGAAGACGCGCGCGCGCAGGCTCGGCAGCTGCAGCGTGTCGCGCGTGCGCACGAAGCTGGCCTCGAGCTCGGGCAGGTCGACGCCGCCGGCGCGGCCGCTGGCGCGCAGCGTGCCGGTGACGCCGGGGCGCAGCGGTAGCGTACCGGAGACCTTCCACGCCTCGCCGTTCACCTGCGCGCTCAGCGCGTCGACGCGCAGCACGCCGTTGGCGAAGGCGAAGCGCCCGTCGAGGTCGCGGATGGCGGCCGATTCGATCGCGGTGGCGGCGGCGGTGACGGTGCCGTTGGCGAGCGACCAGGTGTTGTTCTGCTGGACCAGGTCGGCGGCCAGCGCCAGCGGCGCGCGCACCTCGGTGGCCGACCAGCCGAGGTGGCCGCTCGCCTGGCGCAGCTCGACGCGGCCGCGCGTGGATTGGCCGAGCGTGCCGCGCCCCTCGGCGCTGATCGTCAGCGGGCCGGCGGCCTGCAGGCCGCGCAGATCGGCATTGGCAGCGATCAGCGCGCGCACCGCGGCGGCGCCGTCGATCCCCTCGCCGCGCACGCCACCGTCGAGCGTCGGCGGATCGGCGAGCGTCAGCGTGCCGCTCTGCGTCCAGGTGCCGCCGTAGGCGCTGGCGCGCGCCTGGCTGAGGGTCGTCGTGTGCCCGTCCCACTTGAGCGCGGCGTGCAGCGCGGTGGCGTCGAGCAGCGGATGGTGGACGGCGCCGAGGTCGAGCTCGGCGTTGGCCGAGGTCGGTGCGGCGTCGCGCCAGGCGGCGGCGCCGCGCAGCGCCGCCGGCGAGCCGGCCTGCCAGTCCTTCCAGGCGAGGCGGCCGTCGGCGAGCTCGGCAAAGGCGCGCACCTCGCCGCCGGCCAGCGTGCCGCGCAGGTCGCCGCCGATGCGCAGTCGTCCCTCCGTCGTCAGATCGGCGAGCGCGGCCGGCAGCCACGCGGCGAGCGTGGTGGCTTCGACCTCGGTGGCCTCGAAGCGCGCTTCGCCGCGCAGCGGCGCGCGACAGGCGGCGAGCGTCGCCTCGCCCGACAGGCGATCGAGGCGCACGGCACCGACGCGCAGCGCGCTGCTGCCCGGACCGCTGGCGTCGATGGCGATGCGCGCGCCGGGGCGCAGCGGCTCGACGGTGGCGCGCAGGTCGGTCAGCGCGATGCGGCGCGGCGGCGCGACGCTGCGGTCGATGAACAACACCGCGCCGCCGGACAGGCGCAGGCGTGGCAGCTGCGCGTCGAGGTCGGCGGCGACGGCATCGTCGCCGCCCGCGGCGCCGCCGAGCGCGCGGCCGCCGAGACGCAGGGTGCCGTCGTCGTCGCGCACCAGCGTCGCCGCCGGGTGATCGATCTGCACCAGGCTGACGGCGAGCTGGCGGCGCAGCAGGGCGCGGAAGCTGATCCGCGCGCGGATCCGTTGGGCGGTGGCGGCCGGCGTGCCGTCCTCGCCCAGCCAGGCGACGTCGTCGAGCGTCACCGACAGCGGCGGCCACAGCGTCAGGCCGGCGTCGCCGAAGCGCACGGTCGGCCCCAGGCGGGCGGCGAGCTGCTCGCCCAACCACTCGCGCGACTTCTGCGCGCGCAGCAGCCAGAACCCGGCCACGGCCGCGAGCAGCAGGACGATCAGTCCGCCGAGCGCCAGGCGGCGCGCGATGCGGCGCACCCGTTGGCTCATGCGCGCTCGGTGCGGCGCATCCGGTCCATGGTGGGCGCAGGCTCTAGCACGGGCGGCGGTACGCGGGAATGGCGCGCAGGCCGCGGCGCGCCCGACCGCCGCGTTGAACTGACCGGGGGGCTGCGATACTGTCCCGCTCCGTTGCGCAAGCCGCGAAGGGGGTCCGCCGGGGAGCAGAGCCCTGGCCGACGTGGCCGACGCGGCCGGCTGGTGAGAGCAGGCGGCTGATGATGAAGACGTTGTTCCTGAACCCGCCCTCGTTCGAGGGCTTCGACGGCGGTGCCGGGTCGCGCTACCAGGCGCGCCGCGAGGTGCGCTCGTTCTGGTATCCGACCTGGCTGGCGCAGGCGGCGGCGCTGGTGCCGGACAGCACGCTGATCGACGCGCCGGCCGACGAGCTCAGCCTGGACGACGTGCTGCGCCGCGCCGCCGGGCACGAGCTGGTCATCCTGCACACCTCGACGCCGTCGGTGCCGCACGACGCCGAGACCGCGGCGCGGCTCAAGGCGGCGCTGCCCGGCGTGCGCATCGGCCTGGTCGGGGCGCACACCATGGTGCTGCCCGACGACACGCTGCGCCGCGCCCCGGCGGCGGATTTCGTCACCACCGGGGAGTTCGACTACGCGGTGCGCGACATCGCCGCCGGCGCCGAGCTCGCCGACGTTCGCGGCATCGCCTACCGCGGCGCCGACGGCAGCATCGTCAAGACCCCGCCGCAGCCGCCGATCACCGACCTCGATGCCTTTCCGTTCGTCACCGACGTCTACGCCCGCAACCTGACCATCGAGCACTACTACATCGGCTACCTGCAGCACCCGTACGTGTCGCTGTACACCGGCCGCGGCTGCCGCAGCCGCTGCACCTTCTGCCTGTGGCCGCAGACCATTGCCGGGCACGCCTACCGCACCCGCTCCGCCGAGCACGTCATCGCCGAGATGGCGCACGCCCGCAAGCTCTTCCCGCAGGTGCGCGAGTTCTTCTTCGACGACGACACCTTCACCGACGACCGGCCGCGCGCCGAGGCGATCGCGCGCGGGCTCGGCAAGCTCGGCATCACCTGGTCGTGCAACGCCAAGGCGAACGTGCCGTACGAGACGCTCAAGGTCCTGAAGGACAACGGCCTGCGCCTGTTGCTGGTCGGCTTCGAGAGCGGCAACCAGCACATCCTCAACAACATCAAGAAGGGCACCCGCATCGACCGCGCCCAGCAGTTCATGCGCGACTGCCACGCGCTCGGCATCCTGGTGCACGGCACCTTCATCGTCGGCCTGCCGGGCGAGACGCGCGAGACGATCGAGCGCACCATCGAGTTCGCCAAGGGCATCGATCCCTACAGCCTGCAGGTCTCGCTCGCTGCGCCGTATCCCGGCACCGAGCTCTACGCCCAGGCGCAGGCCGAGGGGTGGCTGCCGAGCGAGCGCGCCGGCGGCCTGGTGCAACAGGCCGGCATCCAGCAGGCGGTGCTGAAGTACGACGGGCTGTCGAGCGAAGAGATGAATGACGCGCTGGAGCGCTTCTATCGCGCCTACTACCTGCGGCCGCGGCCGATCCTGCGCATCGTCAAGGACATGCTGCGCGATCGCGAGGTGATGAAGCGCCGCCTGCGCGAGGCGCGCGAGTTCTTCGCCTTCATGGCGCAGCGCCGGCAGCCGGCGGCGGCGTCCTTGACCAACGGAGCGGCGGCGGCGCCGCACTGATCGGCGGCGCATTGTCTCGGTGCCGTCGCCATGCGATGGCAGAGCCGCACCGCGATGGACTGGATTCGCCCTGAGCCCGCGCGCCGGCGCGCCGTTCTCGCGGGCGCCGCGCTGGTCGCGTTGGCGGCCGGCCCGGCCGCCGCGACCTCGGGCGCGCTGCGCCTCGACGAAGCGGTGGCGCGCGCGCTGCGCGACGCGCCGGAGGCGAAGATCGCGCGCCTCGAGGCCGGCCAGGCGGACGACCAGGCGGCGGCGGCGCGCAGCATCTACTACCCGCGCGCCTCGGTGAGCAGCCAGGCGGGCTGGTCGAACCGGCAGGACGACACGGTCAACGCCATCGACGGGCAGGGCGTGCTGAAGCGCTACCCGCTCTCCTCGCTGGGCTCCTCGGAGCCGTGGTTGTCGCTGGTGCTGGAGCAGATGGTGTTCGACCTGCGCGAGTGGCGCAGCGCCGAGCGCCAGCAGCTGGAGGCGGAGGTGGCGGCGGTGAGCGAGGCGCAACAGCGAGAGACGGTCAGCTACGCGACGACGATGAGCTACCTCGACGTCGTCCGCCTGGAGGCCTACACGGCGCTCGACCGCCAGCGCGTCAGCGACGCCGAGTGGCTGAACCGCCAGGCGGCGCTGCTGCACGACGCCGGCCGCGCGCTGCCCGGCGAGCGCGACCAGGCGGCGCTGGCGGTGGACGAGGCACGGCTGGCGGCCGACGACGACGCGGCGGCGCTGCGCGACGCGCGCCTGGCGCTGGCGCGCACCATCGGCGCGCCGCCAGAGGACGCGGCCGAGCTGAGCGTCGACGCCGGCAGCCTGCCGCCGGTCGATCCCGGCGCGCTCGATCCGCAGCGCGAGGACAGCATGAGCGCGGCGCCGACGCTGCGCACCCTGGAGCTGCGCAAGCGCATGGAGGAGCTCGGCGTCTCGGCGGCGCGCGCCGGCTACCTGCCGACGCTGGCGCTGCGCGGCGGCTACTTCCACTACGGCACCAAGCGCTTCGACAGCTTCGAGTCCGAGCTCGCGGTCGGCGTCGATCTGAAGATCCCGGTGTTCGACGGCTTCCGCACCAGCAACACGGTCGACGGCGCCAGCAAGGCGGCGGAGGCGGCCAAGCTGCGCTACGACGTGCTGCGCGAGGAGACCCGCGCGCGGGTCAGTGCGCTGCTGCGCGAGCTGCGCACCGCGCAGCAGCAACCGGCGCTGGCCGAGAAGCGCGCGCGCATGGCGGCGGAGCGCCAGCGGCTCGCCGATCTGAGTCTGCAGGGGCAGCGCGGCACCGTCGCGCAGGCGCTGGCCGCGCGCAGCGATGCGATCCGCGAGGGGCGCGCCGCGGTCGATGCGCGCCTGGCGCCGGTGCGGGTGTGGGCGGCGCTGCAGCGCGAGACCGGCCGCCTCGCCGACCTGCTGGCGCCCGGGGCGCGCGCCGACGCGACCGGTCTGGAGCCCTGAGCCGTATGCCGCCGCTGGTTCGCCGTCTGCTGTGGATCGCGCCGCTGCTGCTCGCGCTCGGTCTGGTGCCGTTCGTCTGTGGGCGCGCCGAGCCGCCGGCGGTGCAGACGGTGGCGGTGCGCCGCCAGCCGCTGCGCGTCATCGTGTCGACCAACGGCAAGGTCGAGCCGGTCGACGACATCGAGGTGCGCGCGCGCCTCGACGGCCGCGTCACCGACATCCCCGATCCCGGCAAGCGGGTCGCGGCGGGCGAGCCGATGGTGCAGTTCGACGCCGGCCCGGTCGCCGGCGAGGTGGCGGCGGCGGAGTCGGAGCGGCTGAGTGCGCTGGAGTCGCTGCGCGTGGCGCGCGCCACCGCCGCCGAGCGCCGCCAGCGCTTCGACACCGACGCGGCGTTGTTCAAGGAGGGCGCGCTGACTCGCGACACCTACGAGCAGAGCGCCCGCGCCGCCACCGAGGCGGAGGCGCAGGTGGCCTTCCTCGAGCGCGAGGTGCCGTTGCGCGTCGCCGGCCTGGAGAAGCGCATCGCCGAGCGGCGCGCCCAGCTCGACGCCAGCGTCGCGCGGGCGCCGTTCGCCGGTACGATCTACAAGACGCAGGTGAAGAAGGGCGCCATGGTGCAGCTCGGCGAGCCGGTGCTGTGGCTCGCCGACCTCGACCACCTGCGCGTGCGCGCCAACATCGACCAGGTCGATCTCGGCCGCGTGCAGCCCGGCCAGCACGTGGTGATCAAGGCGAACGCCTTTCCCGGCCGCACCTGGAGCGGCGCGATCAGCGAGCTGGTGCCGAACGTGGTGGTGAAGGAGAGCCGCTCGGTGGCCGAGGGGCTGGCGAAGCTCGATCCGCCCACCGACGGGCTGGTGCCCGGCATGACCGTCGACGTCGAGATCGTCGTCGCCGAGGCCCCCGACGTGCTGACGCTGCCCAACGAGGCGGTGATCAGCGAGGGCAACGAAAGCTACGTGTTCGTGCTCAACGGCCGCCGCTTGCGCAGGACGCCGGTGACCACCGGCCTGTCGAGCGTCGCCGAGGTTGCAATCACCGCCGGTCTGGAGGATGGCGCTGTGGTGGTGGCCGGCCCGCCCGCCGGGCTATCCGACGGTATGAAGGTGACCCCACTCCCACCCCGCCCGGTTCCCCCCTTTGAAAAAGGGGGGCCAGGGGGGATTTCCTGATGCGCCGCGCCCTCGAAAAATCCCCCCCGACCCCTCTTTTTCAAAGGGGGGAGCTCGAAGAGGTCGTTGCGATGCGCGGCATCAGCAAGACCTACCGGCGCGACGGCGCCGAGGTGCTGGCGCTGCAGGGGGTGGACCTGGTCATCCGGCAGGGCGAGTTCACCGCCATCATGGGGCGCTCGGGCTCCGGCAAGTCGACGCTGCTGCACATCCTCGGTCTGCTCGACGACGAGTACGAGGGCACCTACCGGCTCGACGGCGAGCTGGTCTCCGGCCTCACCGCCGACCAGCTCTCGCGCCTGCGCAACCGCAAGATCGGCTTCGTCTTCCAGTCGTTCCACCTGCTGCCGCAGCTGACCATCCTGGAGAACGCGGCGCTGCCGGCGCTCTACGCCGGCGGCCAGCCGCGCGAGTGTCGCGCCGCGGCGCGCCGTCACCTCGAGCGCATGGGGCTCGGCGCGCGCCTCGACCACAAGCCGATGGAGCTGTCGATCGGCCAGCGGCAGCGCGCCGCGATCGCGCGCGCGCTGGTCAATGAGCCGCGCATCCTGCTCGCCGACGAGCCGACCGGCGCGCTCGACAGCCGCACGGCGATGGAGATCCTCGGCATCCTGCGCGACCTCAACCGCGACGGCGCGACGGTGATCCTGGTGACGCACGATCACGAGGTCGGCGAGTCGGCCGAGCGCATCATCCACATCAAAGATGGAACGACCGACGACGGAGTGGCTTAGCCTCCTCTTCCGCTTCGCGCTCGACGGCCTCTCCGGCCAGCGTGGCCGGTCGCTGCTCACCATGCTGGGCATGGCGATCGGCACCGCCAGCGTCGTCGCGGTGGTGTCGATCGGTCTGCTCGGGCGCGACTACGTCATCTCGCTGATCGAGGGCGTCGGCTCGAACCTGGTGTTCGCCTACGGCACCGGCGGCGGCGTCAACCCCGAGGAGCTCGCGTTCGAGGACGTCGACGCGCTGCGCACCCGCGTGCCGTACGTCGCGGCGATGGCCCCGGTGCTGAGCGGCAACGAGCTCATCTCGATCAAGAACCAGCCGGAGACCATCAGCGTGCTGGGCGTCACGCCGGAGTACGCGCCGGTGCGCAACCTGGTGGTGGTCGACGGCCGCTTTCTCACCGCCAACGAGGAGGCGAACGGCGCCAAGGTGGTGGTGATCTCCAAGGAGCTGGCGCTCAAGCTGTGGGGCACGACGGCGCTGGTCGGCGAGCAGTGGCTGCGCATCTTCGGCCTGCGCTTCCAGGTGGTCGGCGTGTTCCGCGAGGGCGTCGAGAGCGCCGCGGCGCTGCAGAAGAGCGAGGCCGCCGGCCTGGTCGGGATCATCCCGTTCTCGACCTTCCGCAACCTGTCCGGGGTGCGCTTCGTCGACGTCGTCTATTTCCAGGCCGAGAGCCCGGCCGCGGTGCCGGCGGTGGTCGATGCCGCCAGCGCGGTGATCGCGTCGCGCCATCGCTCGCTGTCGAGCTTCAAGATCGAGTCGCTCGACCAGTACCTGGTGCTGGTGCAGCAGATCTCCGCCGCGGTCAGCCTCGGCCTGGTGGCGATCGCGGCGGTGTCGCTGCTGGTCGGCGGCATCGGCATCATGAACATCATGCTGGTGACGGTCACCGAGCGCACGCAGGACATCGGCATCCGCCTGGCACTCGGCGCCGGCCGGCGTGACATCCTGCTGCAGTTCCTCATGGAGGCGAGCATCCTCAGCCTCGCCGGCGGCATCGCCGGCACGCTGATCGGCGCCGGCCTGCCGCTCTACGTCGGCTTCCTCTACGGCGTCGAGGTGCCGGTCTCCGGCATCAGCGTCGGTGTCGCCTTCGCCGTCTCGGTCGGGGTTGGCCTGTTCTTCGGGCTCTACCCGGCGCGCAAGGCGGCCAACATGAACATCATCGACGCGCTCGGGTACGTCTGAGGCTCACGCCGCCGGCCGCATGCGGTAGCGGATCGGCATCGCCTTGATGCCGCCGACGAACGACGAGCGCAGGCGCGACACCGGGCCGGCGAGCTCGACGTGCTCGAGGCGCTGGATGAGCTGGCGGAAGACGACGCGCAGCTCGATGCGGGCGAGGTTGGCGCCGAGGCAGAAGTGCTCGCCGATGCCGAAGGCGAGGTGCGGGTTGGGGGTGCGGTCGACGCGGAACTCGAACGGCGCCTCGAACACCTCCTCGTCGCGGTTGGCCGAGGGGTAGAACAGGCAGAGGTTCTCGCCGGCGCGGATCGTCTGGCCGCGCAGCTCGACGTCCTGGTTGGGGGTGCGGCAGAACTGGATGACCGGCGAGGTCCAGCGCACGATCTCCTCGACCGCGCTGTCGAGCAGGCCGGGGTTGCGGCGCAGCTTCTCGAGCTCGCCGGGGTGTTGGATCAGCGCCAGCAGGCCACCGGTGGTGGCGTTGCGGGTGGTCTCGTTGCCGGCGACCACCAGCACGTAGCAGTAGGAGAGCAGCTCGAACGGCGGCAGGTACTCGCCGTCCATCCTGGCGTTGGCCAGCACGCTGACGATGTCGTTGGTCGGCTGCGCGCGGCGCGCCTCGATCATGCGCCAGAAGTACTGGAACAGCTCCAGGCGCGAGCGCTCGGCGGTCTCCTGCGGCGTCTCACCCTCCTGCTGGAACTCCGGGTCGTTGGCGCCGATGGTCTCGTTGGTCCACTGGAAGAGCAGCGGCCAGTCGCTGCGCGGCACGCCGAGCATGTCGGCGAGCACCGCCAACGGCAGGCGGGCCGAGATGCCGGTGACGAAATCGGCCTCGTGCTCGCCGCCGTCGCGCGCGAACTGGTCGAGGATCTCCTGCGAGATCACCTCGACGTCCTCGATCATCGGGATCAACTGGCGCGGCGCGAAGCGGGCGCTGGCGAGCTTGCGGAAGCGGCCATGCTCGGGCGGGTCCATGTTGAGCAGGTGGCGCGCTGGCGGCGGCTCGTCGGTCGGCACCTCGGGCTCGAGGCCGGGAAAGACCGCCAGCCGCGGCGCGTTCTGGAAGACCTTCGGGTTCTTCGAGACGGTGATCAGGTCGGCGTGCTTGGTGATCGCCCAGAACGGCCGGATGCCCGGACGGCTGAAGCGGTAGACCGGCGCCTCGCGCCGCAGCCGCGTCCAGGCCTCGTGCGGGTAGCCGCTCTCGTAGACCTCGTTGCTGACGAAATCGATCTCGCTCAGGTCGGTCATGTGCACACCCCTGGTTGTCCGGCGGGCGGAGCATAGCCGCGCTCCGCGGCGCCGGCTACGGAGGGGCGGCTGGGGGCTGGGGGTTGGGGGCTGCGGAGGAAAGGGGGATCGTATCGGACCGCGGCTTAGTGAAACCGATACGTAATCCGATCGCTAACCCCCAACCCCCAACCCCCTGTCTCACATGTAAACCGACAAGCCTCTCGCCGCGTCTCATCTGGCGAAAGGATCCGCTGTTGCGTAGGATCCGCACACTGCGATGAACCGGGTGCATCTATTCCGCCCGATTCGACTGGACTCGCCCCGCGCGCCGAGAGCCA
>JANRJF010000107.1:0-14195 GCA_033764095.1 Deltaproteobacteria bacterium
CTCGACGCGCTTGCCGTCGAGCTCGTAGGCGGTGCAGACGCGGATCGTCTTCATGCCGGTGAGCACGTCGAGCTTGGTCACCGCCAGTCCGGTCAAGCCGTTGAGGCGCACGGCGTGGCGCGCGACCACGGCGTCGAACCAACCGCAGCGGCGCGGCCGGCCGGTGGTGGCGCCGAACTCCTCGCCGTCCTGCCGCAGCTTGGCGCCGAGGTCGTCGAGCAGCTCGGTGGGGAACGGGCCGCTGCCGACGCGCGTGGTGTAGGCCTTGGTGATGCCGACCACGCTGGTGATGCGGCTGGGCGCGATCGCCCTCGGCGCTCCAGGCAACGACGAACGCCCCCGCAACGGCGGCCGCCACCACCGGCAGGCGTTGAAACACCGAGGGATCCCTGCTCGTCGCTCAGGGCGTCGGCGTCGCTGCGGGTGTCGAGGTGCAGGTCGCGGGGATCGTCGGGCGGAGAACCGAGAACTGCTGGCTGTTGTTGACTTCATCCGTTTCGTCGACTGCGCCGGCGCCGTCCACGACGACTTGAAACTCGTGATAGCCCTCTGCCTGCCAGTTGTTGAACGGGCGCACGAAGCAGCGCTGCGCGCCGCCCGAGAGGTCATCGATCTCGAACTGGTCGCTGCCGGGATTCACCAACACCGCAAACGGACCGGAGGTCACGTCTCCGGCGTTCGCGATGCACACCGACAGATACGCCAGCGGCCCACGACAGCCGGATTGATACTCGCCGATGCCGGTCGCGTCGGAGGGAAACAGATCAATGCCGTGGATCGCCGCTCCCGTCGGCGTCGGAGCCGGTTGCGACGGACAGCCGCTGAGCGCGTTGCCTACCGCCTCGACCAGCTCGTCGATCGTCACGACGTCGTCTCGATTGCCGTCACCCACGCACGGCGGCGTGACATTGCCGGCTTCGGTGGGAGACGCAAGCGGCGTTGGCGTGCGATCGCTGATCTGGCGAACCGGAACCTCGACATCCCGGTCGACGACCGTGATTGGGGTATCCAGCCAGCATCCGAAGGGGTTACAGCCGCTCGCGCGCAAAATGTAGTTGCCGGGCAGGATGCCGTGGAACTTGTAATAGTAGAACGCCGCCGGAACGATCTCGCGCTCGTACGTCCTGGTCCCCGGCACCGGCCCCTCGAGCGTGACGCCGTGTTGGTATCCGAGCTCGACCGGGCTGCACGAATGGCCGGGAAACTCCGAAAAGCAGGTCGACACCGTGAAGCCGTCCTGCGCGTGCGCACCCACCGCGAATGCCAACGATAGGACTATCGCGACCCGCTGTTTCATTCGCATCTCCCCGCGTGCACGCCACAGTACGCGCAGACCACCGTCACGGCAACGAAATGCGCTCGACACGCACAGCCAGCCACGCTGGTGGCGGTCTGAACGTCCGCGGGCCGGCAGAGACGGCGACAACGGACTCCAAAGTAGACGGACCGGTGATACCGACGGGAAGCCGCCGGACCCGCATCAAGGCGCGGCGGACGGCGACTACCCCTGTCCGCCAGAACCTCCAGCGCCTGGGTACGCGTGCGAAGCGGCTGCCGGCGGGCGCAGCGCATAGCGCGAAATCATCCGAAAGTAGACCGACCGGTGACACCGCGCGGACCGCTGGCGCTGTTGCACGGCCCCCCTCTCGGGGCCGGTACGCCCCTTGCTGACCGCTGCGTCGGCTGCGGCACCAGGAGTCGAATCATGCGCGGAAGGCGGCGAGTACTTGTACGGATGGCGGCGATCCTGCTGGGCGGGGTGGCAGCGCTGGCGACGGCACGGGCCGTCGCGGCACATGCCACGCTCTTTCTCTTCGGCGCGCACGCGTATGCCGGCGAGCCCGGGACGATCACGTTGCGTATTCCACACGGCTGCACGGGTGGTCTGGCCACCGACAAGATCGTGGTCCGGTTCAACTCGAGCTGGCTGTCAGTGGCGCCGCAGGACGTCGACGGCTGGCAGGCGACGGTCGAACGAGCCCGACGCGGCGCGTGGATCGTCACCTGGACGGCGACCGGGGACGGTCTGGCCAACGACGAGATCGGCGATTTCCCCCTCGCCGTGACCTGGCCGGCGACGCCCGGCGACTACGCGACGCCGACGGTGCAGTACTGCGGCAGCGTTGCGATGCGGTGGACCGACCCGCATCGCGGCGCGGCCGACGGCGACAACCCCTCGCCGCCGGAATATCCCGCGCCCTGGGTACGCGTGCGCAACGGCGCATCCTGATTCCTGGCGCGGCGCGCCGCTGCGGTTGGTTCTGCCGGAGCGGCTGCTCGCTGCTGCCCGACAGGTCGGTGGATCACGTTGGGCTGCGCCGCTACCTTGCGCTGCGCACGGCCCGATGGGGCTCGCGCCGTGCGAGGAGGCCGCCGGCGCCGGCAATTGGGGTGCGGGCGAGGACGCGCACCGCCGCTGCCGGTTCAAACCGAATGATCGTGTCCTGCCGGCGGGCGCCGACGGACACCGAACGTGACCTGCCCGGGCCTGCCAGGCGCAACCGCCGACGGCAGCCGACCTGCGCGCCGGTCGGTGCACCATTCAGCGGGCGGGCGACCGGCGCGCCACGTCACCGGCAGTAGAAGCCCGCCGGGAAGGCGGGGTGATCGTCTTTGCATTTGCCCTTGCACACGTCGGGAAGCGCCACCTCACCAGCGCTGTCGTCGTGCGTCTGCAGCACGGCCCATTCGTCCAGTGCCGGGTCGAGGGCATTCTGCCAGCCGAACTGCAGCACCTTCCAGAAGATGCCGGGATCCTTCCGATCGACGTAGAAATCGCCCTCCATGATCGGCACCCGAAAGGCATTCGGCTTCGGCGTCGGATCACCGAACACGACGCTGATGCGGAAATGATTCACCTGCCGAGGTTTCGCTTCCTTCAAGGTCTCGGCGCCGACATAGCGCGAGCCGGCCAGGCAGCGGTTCAGCTCGTCGACGGTGAATTCCCCGAGGCAGACGCAGTCGTCGTCTGGGAGCGGCGGCACGGTGTGGGGCCACTTGTAGGTCAGGGTGTACAGCTTGTGGTCGTAGATGAGATTCGTGAAGTGAATCGGGTGCTGCTCGCCCCCGGCGATCATCTGCATGTCGCCGTCCTTGCCGCGCCAGGTGAACGGAACGTCCGCAGCGAGGTCGCGCACGACCCAGCGCCCGTTCCATTGAAAATTCAGCGGCAGTTGCGGGGGAGCCGGCGGCTCCGTCGCGTCTGACGACCCGCCGCATCCGGCGAGGAGCAGCAAGGCCAGCAACGCCAGGAATCCGATCTGCATGGGACCTCCTCCGCACCCGCTTGGCACGCCTCACCGGGTGGCTCACGGCGCCACCGGTCCGCAGCAGTCCGAGTCGTGGACGAGCCCCCCGATAGGCGCACTTGCATCGACGGTCAACCGGCACCGGGCTCCGCCGCGTCGCAGCCGCGCAAGGCTCGATCGACTGCGCGGACCAGCTCATCGATCGTCAGCTGCCCATCGTCGTTGCGATCGGCGGCGCCGCAGCGCGTCGATGACGTTCCCTGCAGGGCAATTCCGACCATCGCCACCAGCTCATCGATCGTGACCGCGCCGCTGGCGTCACAATCTCCGGCGCAGTCGACGCCAACGGTCGGGGGCGCTGTCGCGGTCGGGACCGGGCTGGACTGAGGGGTCGGTGTCGGCGACGGTGTGGGCGAATCGATCGGAGTCGGCGCGAGTGTCGCCGACAGCGTCGGTTCCGCCGTCGCCGTCGATGTCGGGGATGGAGACGGGCGCCCCGAGAGCGTCGGCAAAGGCGTGCGACTAGCGGTTGCCGCCGCGGTCGCCGCCAGCGTCGCGCGCGACGTCGGCGTGGGCGAGGATGATGCAGTCTCGGTCGGGCTCGGGGAGAACGAGACCGTCGCCGCGGCCGTCTCGGTCGCGGTGGCGGTGGCGGTGGCGGATGGGAGCGGAGTCGCACTGTCGGTCGGCAGCGCGGTTGCGGTTGGGGTCGGGCTCGGCGTCGCCGTCTCGATCGTCGCGGTGGCGGATGCAGTCGACGACGGCGCCGGCCGGCTTGGGGTGGGACTCGGCGTGGCGGTGTCGCCCGCCGTGTGAGTAGCGCTGGGCTCGGCCGTCGCAGTCGACGACGCGGCGGCGGTGCGAGTTGCGGTCGCGTCAGCGGTGGGGGTCTGGGTCAGCGACGCACTGGCGGTCGGAGGCGGCGCGGTGCTGGACGGCGTCGCGTTGGGCGAGCTTGTCGCAGTCGCGGTGGCGCTCGGCGTCGCGGTCGGGGGCGCCGTCAGTGTCGGACTCGCGCTCGACGTGCGCGTTGCGGTCGGCGTCGCGCTCATCGTCGCGGTCAGGGTCGGGTTCGCGGTCGGGGTCGTCGTCGGTGTCGGGCTCGCGCTCCTCGTCAGTGTGGCGGTTGACGTCGGGCTTGTCGTCGCAGTGGGGATCGCTGTGGGTGTCGGCGTCGGGCTCGCGCTCGACGTCGGTTCGGCCGTCTCGGTGAAGGTGCTGGTGGCGGTGCGCGTCACCGTCGCGCTGGCCGTGCTGGTGCCGGTCTGGGTCGACGTTCTGGTCGGTGTCGGGGTGCGGCTGGCAGTAGCGGAGGAGGGCGCCGTGGCGGTGGGGCTTGGCGTCGAGGTGTCGGTCGGCGCGCGAGTGTTGGAAGGCGGCACGGTCGGTGACGAAGTCGGCGTCGCGGAGTTCGGCACGGTGGAGGTAGCGGTCGGGGTCGTGCTCGCCGACGCGGTGGCGGTGCGCGTGCTCGTTGTCGTAGCGGTTGTCGTCGCGGTCGCGCTCGGTGTCGCCGAGCGCGTTGGGCTGGGGCTTGGCGAGGCAGTCACGCTCGGCGAAGCCGTGGCGCTCAACGACGCCGTCGCGCCCGGTGTCAGCGTGCGAGTGGCGCTCGCTGTTGCGCTGACCGTCCGCGTCGACGTTGCCGGCGCCGTGGCCGACGGGCTGGGCGACGGCGTCGCGCTCTGCGATGGAGTGGCCGTCCGCGTCGCGCTCGGACTGGCGGTCGGGCTGGCGGTATTCGTCGGTGTGGCACTCGGCGTCTCGCTGCGCGTCACGGTAGCGGTCCTGGTCAGCGTGGCAGTGGGGGTCGAACTGCTGGTCGCCGACGCGGTCGGCGTGCGCGTCGCGCTCTGCGTCGGCGTGCCGGTCTGGGTGCGCGTCGCACTGCGGGTCGGGGTGCCGCTTGCCGTCCCCGTGGCGCTGCGCGTCGCGCTGGCCGTGGCGCTCGATGTCGGAGTGGCGCTGCTGGTGCGCGTCGAGGTCACCGTCGCAGTAGGCGTACTGGTGGCGCTGGCGGTCGCCGTGCGCGTCGCGGTTGCGCTGCGCGTCGCGGTCTGACTCGGGGTGGCGGAGGATGTCGGCGTCGCGGTCGCAGTGGTCGTCGGCGTACGCGTGACGGTGCGCGTTGCGGTAGCGCTCGGCGAGCTGGTCGCGGTGCGTGTCGGCGTCAGCGACGCAGTTGACGACGCGGTCGGCGTCGGAGAGGGCGACGGCGCGGAGCCGGTGCCAGCGAGTGTCGCCGAGTGCGGGCTGCCGGGGGCGTTGTCGGTGATCGTTACGCTGGCGCTGCGCACGCCGATGCCGGTCGGCTGAAATCTGACGCTGAGCGCGCAGCTTGCCCCAGGCGCCAGTTGGGCGCCCGCGCAGCCATTGCTGAGCAATGCGAAATCGCCCGGTTGCGCACCATCGAGAGCGACCGCGCTCACCGTCAGGATGGTGTTGCCGGTATTGGTCAGCGTCAGCGGCTGCGCCGCGCCGGCAATGCCGAGGAGCTGTGCGGCAAACTGCAAGCCCGTCGTGCTCAGCGTCGCGCCGGGTGTCAGCGGCAATCGAATTCGGCCGATCTTGCCGCTCCCTTCGGTGAACCAGATATTTCCATCCGGGCCGCTGGCGATGCCCAACGGACTGCTGTTGGCGGTGGGGATGGTGAACTCTGCGAGCCCGCCATCGGGCGTCATGCGCCCGATGAGGCCCGCCTCCAGCTCGGTGAACCAGAGCGCACCGTCGCGCCCCATCGCGATTCCGGCCGGACCGTTGCGCACGAACGGCACCTGCGAGATCGGCATCTCGAGCACCTGGCCACTCGGGCTGATGCGCCCAATCTGACCGGCGAACTGGCTATTCTCGGCGAACCAGACGTTGCCATCCGGTCCGGCGGTGACACCGTAGGCGCCAACCATGCTCGGCAGCGGGTACTCCGTGAGCGCGCCAAGAAGCGTGAGGCGGCCGAGCTTCTTCCCCGACAGCTCGCCGAACCAAAGATTGCCGTCGCCGCCGACCGCGATGCCCTGCGGATTCCCACCGCTGGGGAGGGTGACTTCGGTGATCACGCCCGCGGTCGTAATGCGCCCGACACGGCCGGCGGTGCCCTCGGTGAACCACAGGTTGCCATCGGGGCCGCTGACGATGAATCGCGCCCCGCTCCCGGCCACCGGCAGGTTGTATTTGATGACGTCGCCGCTCGGCGTCATGCGCCCGATCTGGGCGCAATTGTCATCGGTGAACCAGAGGTTGCCGTCCGGGCCGGTGGTGATGCCTGCCGGGAATGGACTGCTGGCGCGTCCCGGACATGCGGCCAGGGGTGGGAACTCGACGATATTGCCCTCTGGCGTGATGCGTCCGATGCGGCCGGCATCGGCCTCTGTAAACCAGAGATTCCCGTCCGGACCGGCGGCGATTCCGAACGGGCGTGCATTCGGCGTCAGCACCGGGAACTCGGTGATGGGCGCGATGGTGACCGCGGCGGTTCCGTCGCCACTCAGAAGCAGGTGCTGCGGGGAGTCGGGCGCATCGTCGACGATCGTCACCGTGGCGCTGCGCGTCCCGAGCCCGGTGGGTGTAAAGCGGGCGTCGAACGAACAGGATACGCCGACGCCGAAGGTCGCCGGCAGGGTGATCGTGCCGCAGTCGAAGGTGCTAAGCGACAGCGAGAAGTCGGGCGGGTTGGCGCCGGTCACGGTCATGCTGCTGATGTGCAGCGGTGACAGACCGTTGTTGGTGAGGGTGAAGCGTTGCACGCGGCTGAGGCTACCGCTCGGTTGCGGACCGAAACTCATCGCCGGCGGGTTCAGCGTTGCGGCGGGATTGCCCGCCAGAGTCGCGACACCGCTCAGCGACACCGGTTGCGGGCTGCCCGCGGCGTTGCTCTCGACCAGCAGCGTCGCGTTGCGCGTGCCGCCCGCCTGCGGCCGGAAGCGCACCCCCATGCTGCATGTCGCGCCTGCGGCAAAGTTGCCGAAGCAGTTCGAGTCGCGATCGAAGTCGGTCGGCTGCGCACCGCCGAAATAGATGTTCGTGATGCGCAGCTCGGCGCTGCCGGCATTGTGCAGGGTCAGCGTCTGCGACGGGCTGGTGCTGCCGACCAATTGCGCACCGAACGCGAAGCTAGCGCTGCTCAGCTCCAATGCCGGCGCCGGTGGTGGCGGTGCCGGCGTGCCGGTACCGCGCACCGGCAGGCTCACCGTCAGCGGCCCTGCGCCGAGGTTGTAGGCAACCGTGATGTAGCCGCTGCGCACACCGCTCGCCTGGGCGGTGAACTGGACGCCAAACGTGCTCGCGCCGCCCGACGGCAACAACAACGGCAGCGCCCCCGCCCCGGTCACGCTGAAGTCCGGATCCCCGTTGCCGCGGAAGATGTTGATGATGGTCATGCTGGCGCCGGTGATATTGCGCAGCGTCACCGTCTGCGTCGGGCTGCTGGTCGCGACCTCCTGGTCGCTGAATCCCAGGCTGGTGGGGAAGATGGTCACCGCCGCACCGCTCGGGCTGGTGCCGCTGCCCGTCAGGCTCACGTGATGACTGCCGCCCGGCGCATTGTCGGACAGGTCGAGTCTGGCCGTTCGACTGCCGGCGACGGTCGGAATGAAGGTGACGCCCACCGCGCAGGCGGCGCCGACCGCAATACTGGCGCCGCTGCAGGTATCGAAGGTCTTCTGGAAGTCGCTGACGTGCGCGCCGCCGATCGTGGCGCTGCCGATCGCCAGCGGCAGCGTGCCGAGATTGCGCACCACGACGGTTTGCTCAGCGCTCGGCACGCCCGTCGCCTGCGCCGCAAAGGTGAGTTGCGCGGCGCTGAAACTGATCTGCGGCCCCGCCGGCGCGATGCCGCTGCCGCTCAAGGCGACGTGATGTGGACTGCCGGGGGCGTTGCTCACGACGGTCAGCGCGCCACTGCGATAGCCGGTCGCCGCCGGCACGAAGAGCACGGCGATGCGGCAGCGCTCGTCCAGCGCCAGCGTGCGCCCGGAACATTCATCCTCGGAGACGTAGAAATCGCCGCCGACGGCAACGCCGCTGATCTGCAGGTCGGCGGCGCCGACGTTGCGCACCTCGACCGCCGACGCGAGGCTGGCGCTGTAGACCGGCTGCGCCGCGAAGGCGATGGCGCTGCGATCGAATTGCAGCGCTGGCGTCGCCGGGCCGGTCGGCGGAGCGGGATACGACCAGGCGGAGGTGACCGGGCTCCACAGATCGACGCCGTCCGCGACGACGTGCACGCGGTACTTGAACTGCGTCGGCTGGCTGACGCCAGGCGCGGTGATCGCCGCCTCAAACGCCCCAGGCCCGCGCGGCGTTATCACCGCCGCGCCGCGACACGTCGAGTTGAGCGTGTCGGCGCACGGCAGCTGGGTCTCGGCCGGGTCGTCAAGCGCCCAGTGCACATCCGCGTGCGTGATCGCGGTACCCCAGCTCACCTTCCAGGCGACGTTGTACGACTGGCCGCCGACCATGTTGTAGGCTGGCGGACGCGTTCGCCACGTCAGGGGCGCCGCACTCTGGATGTCCTCCTTGAGGGCGGGAGAAACGTTCGGGCAATCCTGAGAAACGATCTTATTGTGGTCGCAACCCGGGAACTCGCGCCGGCCGGCTATCGGCCACTCGGCGAAGCTGGCGCTGCCGACCGGAACGATGCCGTCATTGTCGGGCCGGTCGTATCCGTCAATGAATCCCAGACCGGGATGGTACAGGCCTCTTCCCAGCAACGCACCGGAGTAGGCCAGGACGCCGTCAAGGTTCGTCGTACGCGCGCTGTAGGCGACGATCTTGTCGAAGAAGCCTTCGGCATTGTTGCAGGTAGGGCTGGTGTCATCGAAGCGATGCATCGCCGAGTGATTGTTCAGACAGCGAAGCCAGTCGTTCGGCGCGAAACCAAAACCGTTGTCGTAGTTGTCCCACTGCATGTCGCGGATGAAATCGGGCGATACGCCCAAGAGCAGCGTTTGCAGGATCGACAGTGCGTGACCGGTGTTGGCTACCGGAGTTCCATGGTGTGGGGTCGCCAACGTAATCAACCGCAGGGTGCGTTCTCCTCCCTTCATTCCGGGAAACCCGCTTCTCTGCATGAACGCTCGCGCGACCAAGCCGCCCAGCGAGTGTCCGACCAGAATGAGCGGCCGCCCAGCGAGGCCTTCGGGATTCGTCCCGCCATCGCTCGCGGCAATGCTCAGCGCCAGCTCACGCCCAAGCGGCTCTATCGCGTCGGGGTCGGGTGATACCAACGCGCCGCCGCTCCCCGGCAAAACCGTCTCGTAGGAGAAGAAGTACACCTTGTAGTCGGCGCGCAGGCCGATCACCCGGCTTCCCAGCCCCTCGACCACGTGATCCCAGATGCTCTCGTACCCCTGCGCGCCCCGGTACGACATGCCGTGAATCAGAATGATCGGCGTCCGCGCTCCCAACGGGTCCTCATCGCCCGACCACGCCTTCAACCTCGGCGCGGTCGCGAGAGCGATGCCGGCGCACGCCAGGACGCTGGCAAAGGTGGCACACACGACCGCCGCTCGCATCGACAGCCGCCTCGTCCTCACGCTCGCGATTCTGAACACGGTGCACCCCCCCACTTCACAAGTGCGCTACGCCGGCGGCGCGAATGCTACGCTTGCGCTACGGTCGCCGCGGCTGGCTCGGGATGCGTATGGACCGCCCACCGCTCCGCAGGCGTGGGCCGATAGTGGCATTCTCGACCGGTGTACAGTGCCGTCGCCAGGTGATCGGCGAGATCGGGCAACGCCGCGGCGATGAGGGGAATCGCCGTCTTCCGAATGTTGCGGAAAACGCGCTTGCGAGCCATTTCGTCGGCGGGGATCCGCCGCGAGCCGCGCAAGGCGTGAAGGATCTGCTCGCGCTCGTCGCAGAGTAGTTCGATGCGGCCAAGGTCGTGATGACCCTGGGCCTCCGCAAGTTCGGCTTCGATATCGCCGAGGCGCTCACCGAGCTCGGTCCGGACCCGTGGATCCAGCGCCGAACTCTCAATTGGCGCGCGGCGGATCGTCAGCCCGTCGTCGCGCAGCGCCCGCGGCGAGAGCGCGGCGCGAGCGACCGTCTCGATCACACCGCACACCGATTCGAGTTCGGCGACGGGTACGGCGACGGGGCTGTGCCGGATCAGCTGTGCGAGTAGGTGCAACCCGATCAGATCAGGGAACTCGGCCCGCTGGCCGCGCCAGACGATCAGCCAACCATTGCGCTGGCGGCGCCAGACGTTGTCTACCGTAGCGGACGCTTCCGCGCCTCCCCGGTCGGCGCGGCGCCGGCACTCGGCCAGGCGGACCGCAAGCTGATGCAGCTGTGGATCGTAGGTCTGAAGACCGAGACGCGCGTACAGCGCCGTGCAGGCATCGAGCAGCGCCGCCGCCTGCGCAGCGTCCGCCTCCGCGTGCCCATCTTCCAGACGCTGCACCAGCATCGCCGCGTGCTGGCGCTGCGCATGCGCCGCGTAGGGCAAGCCGCCCATCTCCAGATTGCGTTGGGCGGCAGCGGTGAAATGCGCCGCGGCCTCGGCGGGACGATCGAGCACGGTCGCGAGCAGTCCGAGCTGATAGGCCGTCGAGCCGATGCAGGCCAGGCCAGGGACGGCGGTGACGTTTTGCGCCGCGAAGGGCAGCAGGTGCTCGTACAAGATCGCGGCGCGCGGGCGATCGCCGAGGAACGCGCAGACTTCGCCGAGCAGCGCCATGCCGAGCAGCCAGTTCCAGTCGCGCGGCGGCTCGCTGAAGGTCGTGGCGGCGAAGTACTCGAATTCGGCCCGCGCCTCCGCTTGGCGCCCCAGTTGGGCGTACAGATCGGCGACGCCGATACGCCACAGGGGAATGGTGGGAAACTGCTGGGCGAAATCCCGCGCCAGTGGCAGCAGCACCTCGAAATCCCCGCGTAAGCGGCGCAACGTGTAGGTCTGCACACCGAAGAACAGCCCGGCGTCTTCGGGCTGAATGCGCTGCCCGGCTTCGAGCGCCTGCTGCGAGAGCTGCTCGGCTTCGGCGATACGACCCTCGAACGTGGCGTGCGTGGCGCGCACGACGTCGGCGTGCCAGAGCATCAGGTCGCCGCCGCCCTCGCGCGCCAGCTCGCGACAGAAGTGGAGCTGTCGCCCCAGCTGCACCATGTCTCCCGACTCGAGCAGATCGAGACCGCGCAGCAGGTGCGCTTCGGCCCGCAGCCGCAAGTCGGGCAAGTGGCGTACCAACGTGATCAGCTCGGCCGACGTCTGCAGGCGACCTTCGAGGGTCTCGGCAAACCAGGCCCCCACGTGGCGGCTGCGCAACGCGTGCGCCAATGTCTCGGCATCGCCGACGCGCCGGGCCATCGCCACCGCTTCCGCCGCGGCGCTGGCGCGCCAAGCGCCAGAGTCGAATTCCGAATGGTAGAGCTCGGTGGCGAGCGCCGCGAGCCCGCGCGCGCGCAGCGCTCCGTCGCCTTCCGGCAGCAAGCGCATGGCATCTTGCAACAGGGTGATGACGTCGTCCTGGACCACGCCAGTGCGCGCCCAGGCGCGCTCGGCGCCGATCTCCACCGCCGCAGCGATCAGCAGGCGAGCGCTCGACTCCGGGTCAGCGAACGCGGCGACGCGGCGGGCACAGTCGACGGCGCGCGCGGCGATGAGACGACCGGCGTGGCGATCGCCACCGCGCCGCCGCGCCGCCGCCAGCGCCAAGAGCCAGGTGGCCCGTTGCACCGTCGCCGCAGTCTCGCCGCTGTCATCCAGGTCGGCCAATGCGCGCTCATAGGCTGCCGCGGCCCGTCCATCCTGCCGCATGCCGGCATACTGGTCCGCCGCCGCCGCCGCGTAGCCGGCAGCGGCGGCAGCGCCGGCGCGCTCGCCGGTGCGCTCGAAGTGATACGCCAGTTGCTCGAGCGCTGCGGCATCGCGTGGTTCCGCGCGCCTCGCCAGCGCGTCAGCGGCGGCGCGGTGCAGCGCACTGCGATCGGGCCACGACACGCCGTCGTACAGCGCGTCGCGCACCAGCCCGTGGACGAAGGTGAACTGCCCGCCCGCGGCCGAGCTGACCGGACGGATGAGCTCGCTGTCGAGCGCCCCGTCCAGCGCGCCAAGCATTTGTTGGCGCGATGCGGCATCCGCGCGCTGTCCAGACGCGGCGAGCATCGACTCGAGCACGTCGCCGGCGAATACCCGACCGAGCACGGCGGCGACGTGCAGCAGCCGGCGACACGCGTCGGAAAGCCCGGAGAGGCGGTAGCCGAGCACCTCTTCGCGGACCCCGGGTGGCACCGCGGAAACCGCGGCAGCGCGGGGATCGGTGGCGCACAGGACAGAGAGCTTATCGAGGAAGAACGCGTTGCCGCCGCTCCGCTCCCAGACGGCGTCGATCAACGCCACGTCCGGGTCTGCCCCGATCGCATGCCGCAGGTATTCGCGCACCTCCTCTCGCCCCAACGGCGTCAGGGTTACGTGGCGAGTCCGCTGATCGAGCCCGCCAAGGGCGGCCGCCAGCTCGGGCCGATGCACGACGGCTTCATCACGACAGGTCGCCAAGACGACGAATCGCCCCTCCCCGACCTGCCGCGAGACGAACTGGAGCAGCGACAACGTCCCGGCGTCGGCCAAGTGAATATCGTCGAGCACGACGAGCAGGGGTGCCTGGCTTGACGCCGTAGACAGCAGCGCGGTGACCGCCTCGCACAGCGCCAGCGGCGCCGCACCGCCCGCTGGGCCTGATGAACCGGCCGCAACGAGTTGCTTGAGCACCGCGCCAAGCCGTCGCGCGACGCGTGGCACGCGCACGGCGACAGCGCGCAAGGCTTGCTCCCAGAGGTGAAAGGGATGTCCGCCAGCATCATCCCATGCCCGCCCCCAGGCGGCATGGCGGCCGCCGCGCTCGGCCACCATAGCGACTTCCGCCGCGGTGCGCGTCTTGCCGATCCCCCGCTCGCCATGCAGCACGACTACCCGGGCTTCGTATCCCCCGGCGCGCGCCAGTGCATCCAGCACCGCCGCGACGACGTCCCGACGTCCGACGAAGCGCGTTCCAGATCCATCGTCGCGCCAGCCGCGCTGACCGCCCAGCCGCGGCGGCATGGTCGTCTCGCCGTCGCTCACGTGCCCGCGTCCCCGACTCCGCCCGCCGTCGCGCGTCGCCGACCGACGCCGACGCGCTGGGTGCCTTCGGCACCCTGACCGCACACGCGTGCCGTGAGGCGACGCTGGCCGCCGCTGATTACGCGACGTAATGCCACGATGTCGCGTGCATACGCAGCGCGCTCGAACGCAGTCAATAGGGATAAACGCGTATTGAACGATTAGCACGCGCGGCAGTCGCAGCGCATCGACACGACCGGAGTGACCTCGAGGCACTGCGCGGTGGTCGGGTCTGCTGTCGTGATGGTGCCGTACGTCGCGGCGGCGCTAAGGCTGGAGCAGATTGCGTAGTTTGATGGTCTGGGGATCCCTTCTCGTCCCAGGGGGATCGTGCCGTGGAGAATGCCCATCAGGATTGGCCCCCGCAACGCAGCCCGACTTTCGGAACAGGGAATCTCGAGTCGCACCAGCGACCCGCCGAGGTTCACAGCGGGACTGAACCCCGTCCTGGTAGCTGGCCAACCTCTTGTCGGTCGGCGTCGCGCTGCGACGCCGCGGGTGCTCGGACGGACACGGCAGGCGGCGTTGCTGCGCATCGCCGGCCGACACAAGGTCGGCCGGCTACCCAATCAGGCAGGTGATCGGCACTCGCTCTGGAATTGACGACGACCAACCGCGTCGGCAGTGGCAATCGCGGCGGCGCCGGTAGTGTCGTGCGGGCGGGGGCGCCCGCCGCCACGACGCGTTCGATGCCTGATCCGGCGGATCAGGCGTTGAACGCGTTCTTCAGGATGATCGTGTCCTGCCGGCGGGCGCCGACCGACACCATGAAGATCGGCGTGGCGGTGAGCTCTTCCAGCGCGGTGAGATAGCGGCGCGCGGTCTCCGGCAGGTCGTCGAGCGCGCGGACG
>JANRJF010000108.1:0-2437 GCA_033764095.1 Deltaproteobacteria bacterium
GCCGTCGGGCAGGCGCTTGAGCAGCATGAACTCCGGCTCGATGCCGGTGTAGAGCGTCAGGCCGCGTTCGGCGAGGCGTTCGAGCTGCTGCTTGAGGGCGACGCGCGTGTCGTAGCCGTAGCGCGCGCCGCGCACGTGGCCCTCGGTCTGGATGCAGGCGAAGCCCGGCATCCACGGCAGCGGCTGCAAGGTCGCCAGGTCGCCGACCGCCATGTAGTCCGGCCCGTGCGGCCCCATGCCGAAGCCCCACAGCGCGAAGCCGGCAAAGCCCGCTCCGTCGGTGAGCACCATTTCCAGATGCTCGGCCGGCACCGCCTTGGCCTTGGCGGCGCCGTGGATGTCGACGAACTGCGCCAGGATGAACCTGATGCCGTGCTCTTTGATCAGCGCCTTGGCTGCGTCGGGTGTCATCCGACTCACCCCTTCCCGCCCGCTTTGTGTGATTGCCCCCCGAGCTCGCTGACGATCTCGTGCAGCGCCTCGCCGACGTACGCGGCGTACGAGGCGTCGCACCACAGATGGAAGACGCGCGCCGCGGCGTCGCCGCGCCAGATCAGCTGCGCGGCGACGCCGAGCACCGACGTCAGCACCACCGCGTCGGGCTCGCGCGCCGCACGCGCGCACAGGTCGAGCGCACAGATCTGCTCGAGCAGCGCGCCGACCTCGGGCCCGGCGAGCCGCCAGGCGCCGTCCTGACGCAGCGCCGGGTAGACGCCGGACTCGTAGCGCAGCTCGTCCGCCAGCACGCGCACCGCGGCGCCGCCCTCGACGAAGTACTCGCCGAGGCCGAGCCGCAGGCAGGCGCCGTCGCCATAGGCGAGCCAGCGGTTCGGCGCCGCCGGCACCGGCACGCCGCGCGCCGCCAGCCAGTCCGCCGCGCGCCGCCCCTTCAGGCCGACGCGCCACAGTCCCTCGACCGCGTCGAGCCGCAGCGGCGCGCTCACGCCGCCTCCCGCTGCCGCAGGTGGCGCGGATCGTAGAAGGGCGTCTCGACCACCGTCGCGTCGACCAGCTGGCCGTGCGCGTTCTTGATCTGCAGGCGCGTACCGGCCGGCGCCAGGGCCGGCGCGACGTAGGCGAGGCCGATGCGCTGGCCGAGCGTCTCGCTCGCCGCGATGCTGGTGACGCGACCGACGATCGCGCCCTGGCGGATGATCAGACAGCACTCCTGCGGCGCCGCGACGGGGAGGTCGAGCGGCAGGGCGAAGCCGACCAGGCGCTGCTTGAGCGGCCGCGCCCCGACGATGCGCAGGCTGCGCTGGCCGACGAAGAACGGCTTGTCCATCTTCACCGCCCAGCCGAGCCCGGCGGCGAGCGGGTTGGTCAGCCCGTCGGTGTCCTGGCCGACGATCAGGTGCGCCTTCTCCAGGCGCAGCAGGCGCTGCGCCTCGACGCCGAACGGCGCGATGCCCTCGCTGCGCCCGGCGGCGAGCAGCGCTTCCCACACCAACCCGGCATGCGCCGCGGCGACGTGAATCTCGAAGCCGAGCTCGCCGACGAAGCCGACGCGCAGCAGCCGCGCCGGCGCGCCGGCGACGACCCCCTCGCGCACGCCGAGGTAGGGGAAGGCAGCGGCGGAGCAGTCGACGTCGGTGAGCGGCGCCAGCACGGCGCGGGCGCGCGGCCCGGCGAGATTGATCGCGGCGCGCGCGCCGGTGACGTTCACCAGGCCGACGTCGAGTCGCCAGAAGGCGTTGAGCCGCGCCAGCTCGCGATACACCGCGGCCGCGCCGGTGGTGGTGGTGGTGAAGTAGAAGTGTTCGGGGGCGAGCCGCGCGACGACGCCGTCGTCGACGACGACGCCGGACTCGTCGCACATCACCGCGTAGCGGGTCGCGCCGACCGCGAGGTCGCGGAAGCGGCCGGTGTAGACGCGCTCCAGCAGCTCGGCGGCGTCAGGCCCGTAGCAGTCGATCTTGCCGAGCGTGCCGACGTCGATCAGTCCGACGCCGCGCCGCACGCGCAGCGCCTCGTCGCGCACCAGCTCGGCCTTCGTCCGGCCGCCCCGCGCGTAGTACTCCGGCCGCAGCCAATCGCCGGCGTGGAAGAACACCGCGCCGGCCTGCGCGTGCTGCGCCTGCAGCGGCGTCTGGCGATGCGGGTGCAATCCGCGACCGGCGAGATGTCCGAGCGACACCGGCTGCACGAACGGCCGCGCCGTGGTGATGCCGGTGGCTGCCAGCGGCTGGTTGCGCCAGCGCGCCAGCACGCGCGCCGCGTTGAGGTGCGAGTGCTTGCCCTGGCTCGGCCCCATGCCGACCGTCGCGTAGCGCTTCATCAGCTCGATCGAGTCGAAGCCCTCCTGCGCCGCGTGCAGCAGGTCGTCGAGCTTGACGTCCTCGTCGAAGTCGATGAACGCCTTGCCGGCCGCGCCGCCGACGATCGGATACGGATGCGCCGCGTCGCCGCCGCGCCGCGGCGCCGCCAGCGGTGCGGC
>JANRJF010000109.1:0-11060 GCA_033764095.1 Deltaproteobacteria bacterium
CGACCAGTTCGTCGAGGTGTACAGCCTGGGGCAGCTCGCGCCCGGACCGAACATGCTGATGGTGCAGGTGATCGGCGAGCGCGTCGCCGGCATCCCCGGCGCCTTCGTCGCGCTGTTCGCCTTCTTCCTGCCGGCCAGCGCACTCACCTACGCGACCGGCAAGCTGTGGGACCGGCTCGACGGCTGGCCGTGGCGCGAGTCGATCCAGCGCGGCCTGGCGCCGATCTCGATCGGCCTGATGCTCGCCGGCACCATCACCATCGCCAAGATCGCCGTCACCGACCCGCGCACCATCGCCATGGCCGCCGCGGTCACCGCCGTCCTGCTGTGGCGCAAGGTCAATCCGGCCTACCTCATCCTCGCCTGCGCGTTGCTCGGCTTCCTGGTGCTGCGCACGGCGTGAGGATTCACCACAGAGGCACAGAGGCACAGAGAGGGCATGTTCTCTGCGGGACGGGCAGGTGGCTCGAGGCCAGCTTCTGTTCCGGTGTCGAAGGGGAAGTCGCTCCGCCGTTCACTCTGCGACTCTGTGCCTCTGTGGTGAGCTCTCAAGCCTCACTGCGAGCATCGCGCAAATCCCTCAGCTCCACACCCAGTCGCGCACTTCCGGTAGATCCTCGAAGTGCTCGCCGATGTAGGCGCGGTGGCGGGCGAGGAGCTCGTCGCCGCGTGCCAGCAGCGCGCCGGCGCGGTCGCGCAGGCTGGGCGCGTAGCGCACCGCGTCCTGCGCCAGGTGCACGCGGCTCATGCGGTTGAGCACCACCATGTCGAACGGGGTGGTGGTGGTGCCCTCCTCGACGTAGCCGCGCACGTGGAAGCGGTCGGTGTCGGGGCGGCCGTGGATGAGCTGGTGGATGACGCCGGGGTAGCCGTGGAAGGCGAAGATCACCGGCTTGTCGCGCGTGAACAGCGCCTCGAAGCTCGCCGGGTCCATGCCGTGCGAATGGCGGTCGGGCGGTGGCAGGCTCATCAGGTCGACGACGTTGACGACGCGGAAGCGCAGCTCGGGCAGATGCTGCCTGAGCAGCCAGGCGGCGGCGACGGTCTCCAGCGTGGCGATGTCGCCGGCGCAGGCGAGGATGATCTCCGGCTCGCCCGGCGTGCTGCACCACTCCCAGGTGCCGGCGCCGCGCGCGCAGTGCGCGCGCGCCTGCTCGAGGGTCATCCACTGCAACTGCGGCTGCTTGTCGATGACGATCAGGTTCAAATAGTTGCGGCTGCGCAGGCAGTGGTCGGCGACCGACAGCAGCGAGTTGGCGTCGGGCGGCAGGTAGACGCGCGCCACGCTCGGCTTCTTGTTGACGATGTTGTCGATGAAGCCCGGCCCCTGGTGGCTGAAGCCGTTGTGGTCGTTGCGCCAGCAGGTCGAGGTGAGCAGGTAGTTGAGCGACGGCACCGGCTTGCGCCACGGGATGTGGCCGCAGTGCTCCAGCCACTTGGCGTGCTGCATGGCCATCGAGTCGACCACCATGGCGAAGGCCTCGTAGGTGGCGAACAGCCCGTGCCGGCCGGTGAGCGTGTAGCCCTCCAGCCAGCCGTGGCAGTTGTGCTCGCTCAGCACCTCCATGACCCGGCCGGCGGGTCCGACGTGGTCGTCGATCGGAATCGTCGCGCCGACGAAGCAGCGGTCGCTGACCTCGAACACCGCCCCGAGCCGGTTGGAGTTGGTCTCGTCCGGGCAGAAGAGCCGGAAGTTGGTGGGATTGCGGCGGTAGATCTCGCGCAGCATGGCGCCGAGCGCGCGCGTCGACTCCAGCTTCACCGTCGCCGGCCGCGGCACCTCGACGGCGAGATCGCTGTAGCTCGGCAGGTCGAGCGGCACGCACAGGCGGCCGCCGTTGGCGTGCGGGTTGGCGCTCATGCGGCGGTCGCCGACCGGCGCCAGCGCGGCGTACTCGGCGCGAAAGCGGCCGCCGTCGTCGAACAATTCGTGCGGACGGTAGCTGTGCAGCCACTCCTCCAGCATCCGCAGATGCTCGGGGTTCTCCTTCACCGTCGACAACGGCACCTGGTGCGAACGCCAGGTGCCTTCGACCTGCACGCCGTCGACGACCTTCGGTCCGGTCCACCCCTTCGGCGTGCGCAGCACCAGCGCCGGCCAGCGCGGGCGCTGGGTGAAGCCGTGCGCGCGCGCCTCATCCTGGATCGCGCGGATGCGCAGGTAGGCGGTTTCCAGTGCGGCGGCGAAGGTGCGGTGCACGACCATCGGGTCGTCGCCCTCGACGAAGTGCGCCTCGTAGCCGTTGCCCTGCAGGAAGGCGGCGATGTTCTCGTCGCTCTCGCGCCCCCACACCGTCGGGCCGGCGATCTTGTAGCCGTTGAGGTGCAGGATCGGCAGCACCGCGCCGTCGCGCGTCGGGTTGAGGAACTTGACCCCCTTCCACGAACCCTCGAGCGGACCGGTCTCCGCCTCGCCGTCGCCGACCACCGCCGCGACGATCAGGTCGGGATTGTCGAACACCGCGCCGAACGCGTGCACCAGCACGTAGCCGAGCTCGCCGCCCTCGTGGATCGAGCCCGGCGTCGGCGCGCTGACGTGGCTCGGGATGCCGCCCGGGGTCGAGAACTGGCGGAACAGGCGGCGCAGGCCGGCGGTGTCCTGGGTGATGGCCGGGAAGAATTCGCTGTAGGTGCCTTCCAGGTAGACGTTGGCGACCAGCGCCGGCCCGCCGTGGCCGGGCCCGGCCATGTAGATGATGTTGGCGTCGTACTCGCGGATCAGCCGGTTGAGGTGGACGTAGATCAGGTTGAGCCCCGGCGAGGTGCCCCAGTGGCCGAGCAGGCGCGGCTTGATGTGCTCGGCGCGCAGCGGCTCGCGCACCAGCGGGTTCTCCATCAGGTAGATCTGGCCAATGTTCAGGTAGTTCGCCGCCCGCCACCATGCGTCCATGCGGGTCAGCAGCTCGTCGGCCAGCGGCTTCAGCTCGGGCATCGGTCACCTCGGGGAATGGATGCAGGGAACTAACCATCCGGCCGCGAAGACACAAAGCGGAATCTCGCTCCCGGGGTCCAGTTTCGACCTTCAACCGCGCCGCTGCGCCGGTATCCTCGACGGCGAGCGCGAGGCGCGCCGTGGAGGTCGTTGTGCCGCATCCGAACCCGTTCCGCCCCCTGCGATCCACCCGAGTTGGCGGCGCGCTGGCCGGTGTCGCGCTGCTCGGCCTGTTCGTGGCGGGATGCGGCAGCGACGGCGGCGGCGGCGCGACGCCGGTGCAGGACCAACGACAGTTCGCCGTCCTGAGCGCCGACGGCGCCAGCCTGCAGTGGATCGCGGGAACACGCTATCGACTGACGCTGAACCGGCCGCGTCCGCAGGTCGCCACGTTCGCCGACCGGCCGTTTCGCACCCATCGGGACCAGGCGTTGCGGCGCTGGGTGGCGGACTGGACGCGACGCGGCCGCGACGCCGATCCACCCGCCGCCGTGCTGTCGAGCGGCGCCGGGGCGACGCCGCAGATCGCGGTCGTCGCGCTGTCCGCCCCGACCGTCAGCGAGGTCGGCTTGGCGTTCGATGCGCAGATCCTCGACGGCTCGGGCCGCAACACGCGGTGGTTTCCCTCCGTCGCGCTGAGCACCGTCGATCTGTTCGTCGACGACGAGAGCGGCATCCCGAACGACGACGCCAGCGGCCTGTTCGGCGTCGCCGGCGCGCAGGGGCGTATCGGCGACGGCGGCACGCCCGGCTATCTGCTCGCCATCGCCGATCCCTCACCGGTGCTCGGATTCGCGCATCCCGGCCTGCGGCGGACGCAGAGCGAGACCGCCGCCGCCTTCGTGCGCGAGTGGTCGGCGCGCGGCTTCGACGCCGATCCGCCCAACGCCGCGCTGGTCTACTCGCGCGATGGCACTGCCGCCGGCAGTGAAGTGGCACTGGTCGAGCTGCGCACGCCGCGCCTGATCGCCGGCGGCGCGCTGCAGTTTTCCGTCCACCCGCTGGCGCGGCCGGGCGGCGGACGCACGCTGCCGCTCGGTGACGTGGTCGATGTCCGGGTGATGATCGACGACGCGCCGCTGCTGTCGTCGAGCGGCTGTCGGACCGACAGCGACTGCGGCAGCGGCATGACCTGCGACGCCGATGCGGTCTGCCGTCCGACAACGTGCACGGCCAATACCGACTGCGGCATCGGTCTCTGCGATCTCGACCACTGCATCGCCGATACGCTCTGCGGCGCTGACGCCGACTGTCCCGATGCCACCGTCTGCGACGGCACGCGCTGCCGCTACCGCGCCTGTGCCACCACCGCCGACTGCAGCGGCGCCCAGGTCTGTGGCGGCGGCATCTGCAAGCCGGGGACGCCGGCTGGCGAGACGGCGGCCGCGGCCGCGGCGCGCGACGCCTTCTGGGGCGCAACCTGGACGGCACCGAACGCCAACAGCGCCTGCGCCGGCCAGCCGTCGCCGGCCGTCACCGCCTTCTGCCAGGACTTCGAGACCGCGGCGCAAGGCCGCGTCCTCAACCTGCTCGACATCCTGACCCAGGGCGGCGACCACTTCAGCTATTACGGCCGTTTCCAGTTCTTCGGCGTCGACGAAACCGCACCGATCCCGGCCCAGTTCGCGCCGTTCTACGCACAGCCGTCGCAGGCGTTGCAGGACAGCCTGCGCTCGCGCTTCGCGCTGTTCGACACCGCCAACGTCAACTACTCGACCCGCCTCGGCGAGCCGCTGGTCGGCGCCCCGGTGCTGACGCCATACACCGACGCGCTGGTCGCCAACCCGCTCGACTTCATCCAGCCGATCTACGCCGACCTGCTCGCCAACACGCCGGATGGTTTCCCCGCCTCGTTCATCGCCGGCAGCGATCCGCTGATCCTGTCGAAGCAGTTTGGCGGCGGCGGCGGCTTCGGCTGCTACATCGGCTCGGTCGCCGCCGACGGCACGCTCAACCCGCCGCGCATCCAGTACGGCGGCGGCTTCGGCTTCGGCGTCAGCGAGGCCGACGGGCTCGACATCGGCTACGGCGCCGGCATCAACCTGTGCACCAGTGCGTCGGTGACCGACTGCGCCGAGGACGCGGTGAACTTCTTCGGCGGCGGCGGCGGGGTCAACAACCCGACGATCACCGGCGCGACGCCGCAGACCAATCAGGACACCGACGGCGACCAGGGCGCGTTCGACAGCGCCCTGGTCGGCGAGTACCGCGACGAGCTGACCAGCGCGTCGCAACTCTACCTGTCGTGCGGCGCCGGCGGCGGGCTCGGTTTCCAGAGCCTGCCGAGCAACTCCGGCGCGCCGCCGGTCTATCAGCAGACCTTCGGCGTCGGCGGCGGCGGCTGGGCCTTCGCGCTGCTGACACGCGTACCGGCGGGGTCGGACGTCAGCGGCATCAACCTGCTCACCGGCGTCGACCTCGATATCTACAACGACCTCTTCGGCGAGTTGGTAAGCCAGTTGCGCGACGGCGCGCCGCTGCAGGCGGCGGTCGGCGCCAGCCAGTTCGCGCAACGCGGCCTCTACGATGACGCCGGCAACAAGCGTTACGGCGGCGCGCTCGACCAGCTCTCGTTCGTCTACGAGCCGTATACGGTCGCGCTGCCGACGCCACCGCTGAGCGCCGACACGGTGTACATCCCCGGCAGCACCAGCCCCGCGGCGCTCTTCTACGCGGACCACGGCGACACCAGGGCAGCGGCCGACGCGACGCGCATGCGGGCCGACGGCCTCGCCGGCGTGCTGTACACGCTCAACGCCAACCCGGTGTACGTCGATTACGGCAGCACCCCGGCGAGCAACCACGACATCAACGACAGCGTGCTCGACGCGCTCGCCGCCGCCGGCGTGCCGGTGACCCTGGCGGTGCCGCTGTTCATCCAGCACGACAACGACGGCACCTCGCAGCAGGCGCCGATCGTCTCCGCGAACAAGGAGCTGCTCGACTACGCCGTCGCCGCGGCCGGTCGCTATTCCAACCTGCGCGGCATCGTCGTCGGCAGCGGCGAGCATGCGGTCATCAAGGGCTTCCTCGCCTCCTGCAACGGCTTCAACTTCACCACCCCGCAACTGAAGAACGCCTGTGGCGCCTACGCCACCGCGCTGACCTTCGAGGACTACTACTGGCTGCTCAGCTACCTGGCCGCACAGGTCGAGCAGTCGAGCGCCATCACGCGCGTCATCATGCTTGGCGCCGTGCAGACCGACGCCAACTGGTTCCTCAACTCGACGGTCAGCAACCAGTCACCGAGCGTCGACACCGAAATGCAGTTGATCGGCTACTGGAGCCTGCCGAGCTCGACACCGAATACCGGCCTGACGCACTTCGTCAGCGACATCACCGGCAGCAAGATCGCGCTCCAGCCGGTGGTACGCGTCGAGCTGGTCACCGATCCGCCGCAGACACTCGCCGCCGCCACGGCGCAGCTCGCAGCGACGCTCACCGCGCTGGAGAAGAACACCCCGACGGCGAGCATCGTCACCGGTTGGTATGGCGACGCGATCGCCGACTTCCTCGCCAGCCCGGTGATCGGCCAGATCCAGCAGTTCGGCTACGACGTCATCGTCGACGAGTATCAGGACCAGCCGTGGCGCGGGCTCGACCCGACCATTGCCGGCATGCCGGGCACCGACTGCGGGCACGTCTACCCGATCCCGCCGCTCGACCCGCAGGATCCGCAGGGGCCGCCGCTGACCCAGGATCTGCCGCCGCAGTGCGCACCCGATTTCGGCAGCGTCACGCCGGGCGGCCAGCCGCAGCCGGCCTGCCTCTGCCTGACCAACTCGACCGACTACCCGGCGACCTTCTTCCCCTTCCTCAGCAACGTCACGTTGCCCGCCGACAGCCAGCCGCAGCTGAGCGTGCCACCGCGTCGCGCGGTGACCTACTCGAAGGCCGATCCGGCGAGCTTCTACAACGTCGCGGTGGCCAACAAGGACGGCGCCTACTCGCTCGGCGTCGTCTGGCAGCAGTGGCCATACTCCCAGACCTACGACACGCCCGGTCTCACCGCCGGCGATCCGGTCCCGGCGCCGGTCAGCGGCAGCTTGATCCCCTCGCTCGTCTGCGTCGGCGTCTCCGACGCGCAGAACGGCGCGGCGAACGCCAACTCCGGCTTCTCCTGCGACCAGGTGTGGTACCAGAGCTTTTCGCCGCCGCCGTCGCCAACCCCGGCGCCGACCGACTGCGTCACCCTGCGCTGGACCGCCAAGGGCACCGGCTACGCCCAGACCACCGGCTGGCAACTACAGACGCTGGAAGCGCCGCCGCCCGATCCGGGCATGAAGCAGGCGACCTATGCGCAGGCACCGATCGTCATGATCGCGCAGGGCGACCAGACGCTCGACGACGCGACGCGCGAGGTCAGCGCGCAGTACACGTATTGCGGCAACGCCGACTTCCCCACCGGCCTGTCGCCGGGCGTCTACTGGTTCCGCGTGCAACCGATCGGCGGCATCCCATCGGTCGACGCCATCGACATCGAGTTCCCACTCGTCACCGTCACCAGCGGCAGCACCGACTGGCAGACGCTCGGCAAGTTCAGCGTCGACTACCCGGTGGTCGGTCTCACCTCGCCGATCGCGTCGCTGGTCTTCACGCTGCCCAACGGCAAGGCCTTCACCCTGACGCCGCCGGTCGACAACGGCATCAGCGACATCACCCTGCCCGGCAAGCCGTCGAACGCGAGCGGCGGCGACGACGCCGACTTCACCACGACGCTGCAGGTCAACTTCGCCGGCCCGGTGCCGATCTCCGGCGGCGGCACGATCACGCAATGCACGGTGGACCTGGTGATCACCGCCGGCATGGATGCCGGCGACCAGGACGGCGAAGCGGTGCGCGCGCAGGGTCCGATCGAGCCCGGCAAGCCGGAGCAGGCCTGCTTCCTCGAGCTGCAGAACGACCAGAAGACGGTGAACGGCAGCGAGTTCCACTTCTCGCTGCCGGCGCCGTAGGGGTCGGCCTTGGCCGGCGTTGCCCAAGAGCTCGGTTCGCAGGCCACCGGAGGCCCGCCCGCCAGGGTGGCGGGCGGCGGCTACTCCGACTCGAGGGCGGTGCGCACTTTCGCCAGCTCCTTTTTCTTCTCCGCGTCGACGGTCGGGTAGGCGAGCTCGAGGTCGGCGAGCGCATCCACCACCGCGCCGGCGACGATGACGCGGGTGAACCACTTGTTGTCGGCCGGCACGACGAACCACGGCGCGTGCGGCGTCGCGGTGTGCTGGATCATCTCCTCGTAGGCGCGCTGGTAGTCCTTCCAGTGGCCGCGCTCCTGCGCGTCGGCGATCGAGAACTTCCAGTTCTTGTCCGGCTGTTCGAGGCGCTCCATGAAGCGCTTGCGCTGTTCCTCCTTCGACACGTGCAGGAAGAACTTGCGGATGAGGACGCCGTTGCGGGTCAGGTAGCGCTCGTAGGCGTTGATGTCCTCGAAGCGCTGCTCCCAGATCTTCTTGGTCATCAACCGCGGCGGCAACTTCTGGCGGTCGAGGATCTCGGGGTGCACGCGCACCACCAGCACCTCCTCGTAGTAGGAGCGGTTGAAGATGCCGATGCGGCCGCGCTCCGGCAGGCAGAGATTGGTCCGCCAGAGGAAATCGTGGTCGAGGTCCTGTGACGACGGCGCCTTGAACGAGAACACCTGGCAGCCCTGCGGATTGACGCCCGACATGACGTGCTTGATCGTGCCGTCCTTGCCGGCGGCGTCCATCGCCTGGAAGACCAGCAGCACCGCCCAGCGGTCCTGCGCGTAGAGCTTGTCCTGCATCTCGGCGAGCATCTCGACGCCGAGCTGCAGCAGCCCGGTCGCCTGTTTCTTGCCCTTGATGCCGTGCGTGTCGTTGGGGTGGACCTGCTTGAGCTTGAAGCCCTTGCCGGACTCGATGCGGTAGCGGCGGATGAGCTCTTTGACGCGCTTGCGCTGTTGCGGTGTCATCGCTTCCCCTTCTGTCTGGAACGCAGCACTCCGATGCCTTCGCGCGGGCCGGCCGCCAGCATGGCGACGCGGTCGTGGTCGTACACGGCCTGGATCAGACGCGCCACCACGCCGGTCCAGCCGGTCTGGTGGCTGGCGCCCAGCCCGGCGCCGTTGTCGCCGTGGAAATACTCGTAGAAGAGCAGATGGTCGCGCCAGTGCGGATCGCGCTGGAAGGTCTCGACGCCGCCGAACACCGGCCGGCGGCCATCCTCACCGCGGGTGAAGATCGAGATCAGTCGGCGGCTGATCTCGATGGTGACCTCGTACAGGGTCATCAGCTTGCCGGAGCCGGTCGGACACTCGACGCGGAAGTCGTCCCCGTAGAAGGCGTAGAACTGCGTCAGCGCGCGCAGGATGAGCAGGTTGACCGGCATCCAGATCGGCCCGCGCCAGTTGGAATTGCCGCCGAACAGGCCCGAGGACGACTCGGCCGGCTCGTAGGCGACGCGCCACTCGTGGCCGCCGTGATCGAAGGCGTAGGGATGATCGCGATGCACGCGTGACAGCGCGCGGATGCCGAACGGACTGAGGAACTCGTTCTCGTCGAGCAGGTAGCGGAGCACGGAGCGCAGCTTGGTCTCGTCGAGAATGGCGAGCAGGCGGCGGTCGGCGACGCCCGGCGTGGTGACCGGCGCGATGGTGCTGACCACTTCGGGATGGCGCCAGAGGAAGCCGCGCAGCCGCTCGGCGAGCTGCGGGAAGCGCTCGCGCAGGTCGGCCTCGAAGACGGTGGTGGCGCAGAGCGACAGCAGGCCGACCATCGAGCGCACCTTGAGGCGCCGAGCGTGGCCATCGGGGAAGCGCAGCAGATCGTAGAAGAACCCGTCCTCCTCGTCCCACATCTCGTCGTGGTTCACGCCCGGGCGATCCATCGCGGCGGCGATCCACAGGAAGTGCTCGGCGAACTTGAGCGCCAGGTCGCCGTAGCTGGCGTCGTCGACCGCCAGCTCCAGCGCGATCTCCAGCATGTTCTGCGCGAACAGCGCCATCCAGGCGGTGCCGTCGGCCTGCTCCAGGGTGCCGCCGGTGGGCAGCGGCGCGCTGCGGTCGAAGACGCCGATGTTGTCGAGACCGAGGAAGCCGCCCTCGAAGACGTTGCGCCCGGTCGGGTCCTTGCGGTTCACCCACCAGGTGAAGTTGACCAGCAAGCGCTGGAAGGCGCTCTTCAGGAACGGGATGTCGCCCTTTCCGCGCAGCGCCCGCTCGGTGTGGAAGATGGTCAGCGTCGCCCACGCGTGCACCGGCGGATTGACGTCGCCGAAGTTCCACTCGTAGGCCGGCATCTGCCCGCTCGGATGCAGGTAGATGTCGCGCAGCATGAGATCGAGCTGCTGCTTGGCGAAGTCGATGTCGACCGACGCCAGCGCGACGCAGTGGAAGGCGAGGTCCCAGGCGGCGAACCACGGGTACTCCCACTTGTCGGGCATCGAGATGACGTCGTCGTTGAGCATGTGGAACCAGTTGCGATTGCGAATGCCGGCCTTGCTGTTCGGCGTCAGCGGATGGCCCTGGTGCTCGTCGAGCCAGCGGTCGAGGTCGAAGTAGTAGTGCTGCTTGCTCCACAGCATGCCGGCCAGCGCCTGGCGCAGCACCTGCTTCTCGTCCTCCCCGGCCCTGGCCGGCGCGACCGCGGCGTAGAACGCGTCCGCCTCGGCGCGCCGTTGCGCCAGCACGGCATCGAACGCGTCGCCGAACGGCGGCGCGTCCTGCGGCGCGACGTCGCTCAGGCGCAGGCGCAGCACGGCCGACGCGCCCGGCGCGACCTCGAGCGCGTAGTACGCGGCGGCCTTGGTGCCGAGGCGAGCCGGGTTCACCGCGCCGACTTCGCCACCGACGACGTAGCGGTGGAAGGCGTCCTTGACGAACGGGCTCGGGTTGGGCTGCCCCCACAGCGCCGCAGCGTTGCTCTCGTTCTCGGTGAACAGCAGTGCCGGGCGCCCGTCGCCGCTCCACCAGCGCGTTCCCAGGTCGGGATGCTCGACCGCCACGCTCGCGGCGTCGCCGCGGTCGACCGCGCGCAGCGCGCCGCGCACCTCCGGCGGCCCCCACGACCAGGTGTTGCGCAGCCACAGCGTCGGCAGCACGTGCAGCGGCGCCGCGACCGGCCCGCGGTTGTGCACGGTGATGCGCACCAGCAGGTCCTGCGGCGTCGCCTTG
>JANRJF010000110.1:0-10962 GCA_033764095.1 Deltaproteobacteria bacterium
GCGCGCGCTGCTCGGGCGCGGCGCGCCGGGCGACGCGGCGCGCGCCGAGCGCCTGCTGGTCGGGCTCTTGCTGGCGGTGCGCGCCGTGCCGCCGCCGGCGCCGGCCGACGAGAGCGATCTGCCGCGCTACCTCTTCCGCCGCGAGGGCGACTACTGGGCGCTGGCGGCCGGCGGCGCGCCGGCGCGGGTGCGCGGCGTGCGCGGCTTCGACTACCTCGCCGAGCTGCTGCGCCATCCGCACCAGCAGGTGTACGTGCTCGACCTCGCCGGTCTGGGCGGCGGCGCCACCGCCACGCTCAGCAGCGCCGAGGCGCTGGCGCACGGCCTGCGCATCGCCGGCGGGGCGACCGCCGAGGCGTCGCTCGACCACCGCGCGCGCGCCGCCTACCGGGCGCGCTGGCAGGAGCTGTCGGCGGAGGTGGCCGAGGCGGCGCACGACAACGACCCCGGTCGCGCGGCGCGCGCCCGCGCCGAGCTGGAGATGCTGGCGGAGGCGCTGCGCGGCGCGACGCGGCGGACGCGCAGCGCCGCCGAGCCGCAGGAACGGGCGCGGGTCAACGTGCGCAACTGCATCACCGCCGCGCTGCGCACCATCCGCCGGCACGACGAGTGCCTGTGGCGGCACCTGGTCAACACGATCAAGACCGGTACGTTCTGCGTCTACGCGCCCGACCGGCCGCTGCAGTGGGAGCTCTGACGATGCCGCGCACCGCGCGGCAGGTGCTGGGCGCCGCCGGCGAGCAGGCGGCCGAGGCGCTGCTGGCGCGCGAGGGCTACGTGGTGCTGGCGCGCAACTACCGCTGGCCGGGCGGCGAGGCCGACCTGGTGGCGCTCGACGGGCTGACGGTGGTGTTCGTCGAGGTGAAGACGCGCTGCAACGAGGAGTTCGGCACCCCCTTCGAGGCGGTGACCTGGCGCCAGCGCCGGCGCATCTCGCGCACCGCCCAGCACTTCCTGCTGCGCCACCACCTGGCCGAGCGCGCCGTGCGCTTCGACGTCGTCGGCGTGTGGATGGACGACGGCCGGCTGCGTTGCGAGCTCATCCGCGGCGCCTTCGACGGCGTCGAATGAGTTGCATCTACCGCGTGCGCCGAATGACGCACGCGGTTCCGCGCGCGACTGCCGACGGCACGATATTCCTGCCCGAAGGTTGGTACTCTGCAGAGGAGTGGAGATACTCCATCGCTCCCCCATAGAGTCGCGTTCCGTCGGTAGGGATTTCGATCCTGTTGTCGGGCAAGATAACTCTCGCGCGGAAGGGCGGTCCCACCTCGGAGGACTCGACAGCGGCCTGCTGCACCCATCCTTGGGCACTCTTGGCGAGGTCGGCGACAGTCGGCGTGCTTTGTTTGAAGCGATCGACTCCGGCGGGGCGTTGGAGAATCTCGTGCAAGATATCGTTACGACCGTTGTACAGGAACGAGATCGAGTCGTTCTGTGGGCTGTGATCGCGAAGGTCGAAGTCTTGCGGACTATTGCCATCCCACGGCCGGGCGACGCCAAAGTAGATGTGGTAAAGGCGCGCTACCCCGGTGGGGGTGAAGCCACCAACGTGAAAGCCGATGTCTGCGGTCTCACCGTCTTGAGGACGGTAGTGTTCCGTCAGGTAGTCGAGAGTCAGGTAGGCTAGGTCGTCGATGTTACAAACGGACCGTCGAAACAGATGATGTACGAATAGGGGACCGACCCAGTTCCCCCACTGCATCACAACGCCAACGCCGTCCACGACATGCATCTTCGCCGCGGTCGATGCTTCACTGCGATCGCCGAAGGTGTTTGTGAGTCGGCCGTCAGCAGCCATCGAAATCGCATGTGAGCAAGCTGCAGAGACGATGGCAGTCACAAAGTGGTCTTCTACCACCAATTCCGCGACTGACGAAGTCGCCCAGTCCAGCGCGAGAACAACGGCACCGGCGGGCGGCTGGATTCGCCGTCGCAGCGCGTGCTACCCGAGCCGCATGCTCGACATCAAGCTGATCCGCGAACGCCCCGACGAGGTGAAGCGGGGGCTCGCGACGGTCGGCGCGGCGGCGGCGCTGATCGACGCGGTGCTCGACGCCGACGTGCGGCGCCGGGCGCTGATCACCGAGATCGAGCGCATGCGCGCGCAGCGCGCCGAGACCTCGAAGACGGTCGGCAAGCTGCCGCCCGACGAGCGCGCCCGCGTGATCGCCGAGATGCGCGAGCTCGGCGACCGCATCACCGCCACCGAGCAGGACGTCGCGGCGGCCGAGGCGGCCTTCGAGGCGGCGATGCTGGAGGTGCCCAACCTGCCGCACCCGGCGGTGCCGGTGGGCGCCGACGAGCATGCCAACCGCATCGTGCGCGAGGTCGGCGCCGAGCCGCAATTCGGCTTCACGCCGCGGGCGCACTGGGATCTCGGTCCGGCGCTCGGCGTCATCGACTTCGAGCGCGGCGTGAAGATCGCTGGCTCGCGCTTCTACGTCCTCAACGGCGCGGGGGCGCGGCTGCAGCGCGCGCTGATCAACTGGATGGTCGACCTGCACGTCGCCGAGCACGGCTACAGCGAGGTCTATCCGCCGGCGATGGTACGCAGCGAGTGCCTGGTCGGCACCGGGTCGCTGCCGAAGTTCGGCGACACCATGTATCGCGACGTCGAGGAGGACTTCTGGTTCGTCCCCACCGCCGAGGTGTCGGTGACGAACCTCTATCGCGAGGAGATCCTCGAGGCGGCGCAGCTGCCCATCCACCACGTCGCCTATTCGCCGTGTTTCCGGCGCGAGCGGATGTCGGCCGGACGCGACGTGCGCGGTATCAAGCGCGGCCACCAGTTCGACAAGGTCGAGATGGTGAAGTTCGTCGCGCCGGAAGCCTCCGACGCCGAGCTCGAGGCGCTGCTCGACGACGCCGAGGACGTCTGCCGGCGACTCGGCCTGCGCCACCGCGTCGTCGAGATGTGCACCGGCGACCTGAGCTTCACCGCGGCGCGCAAGTACGACGTCGAGGTGTGGGCGCCGGGCTGCGGCGAGTGGCTGGAGGTGTCGTCGTGCTCGAACTTCCGCGACTTCCAGGCGCGCCGCGCGCGCATCCGCTATCGGCCGGCGGCCGGCGCCAAGCCGGAGCTGGTGCACACGTTGAACGGCTCGGGGCTGGCGCTGCCGCGGGTGCTGATCGCGGTGCTGGAAACCTTCCAGCAGGCGGATGGCTCGGTGGTCATTCCCGCCGTTCTGCGGCCGTACATGGGCGGGATGGAGCGCATTGGCGGCTGAGGCGCCCTGACTGCAAACGACGAAGACACCAGGAAAATCAGGGACTTGGTGCCTTTGCGACTTTGTGGTCGAAGCGCCCGGCGGGCGCGCCGCGGACGGTCAAGCGGGGATTGGCAACCGCACTGGCCGGTGGTAGCCGGGAGGCATGGCTGATCGAGCCCTCGAAACCGTTTCGTTGCGGTCGCTGCGCAAGCCGGAGCCGGCGAGCAAGTACGCCGAGCTGGCGGCGGCGCTGGAGCGGCACCGCGGCGAGCGGTTGTTGATCCTGCTCTCCGGCTACCCCGATCCGGACAGCATCGCGTCCGGCCTGGCGCTGCAGCACCTGGCCCGCATGCACGGCATCGAGTCGCGCCTGCTCTCCTTCCACGAGGTGAGCCACCAGGAGAACCAGGCGCTGGTTACCAAGCTGGAGCTCGACCTCTGGCTCTACGAATCGCGCTGCGATCTCGAGCCGTACACCCTCTATGCCTTCGTCGACACGCCGCGCGTCGAGACGCCGATCCAGGAGCAGCTGGCGCGCAAGACCTTTCTCGCCTTCGTCGACCATCACAAGCGCATCGCCGACGTCGCCGCCGAGTTCGTCGACGTGCGCGAGGACGCCGGCTCGACGGCGGCGATCTTCGCCGAGTACCTGCGCCACGCGCAGCCCGACGGGCTCGACGCGGACGATGCCGAGCAGGGCAAGCTGGCGACGGCGCTGATGCACGGCATCCGCGCCGACACGCGCGGCCTGCTGGAGGGCGAGACCATCGACTTCCTCGGCGCCGCCTACCTGGCGCCGGCGGTCGATCAGCCGCTGCTGCGCACCATCTCCGCCCAGTCGCTGAGCCCGGCGGTGATGGACATGATCCAGACGGCGCTGGAGCGCCGCAAGGTGTTCGACAACTACCTGGTCAGCGACGTCGGCGTGGTGCGCAAGGAGCACCGCGACGGCATCCCGCAGGCGGCCGACTTCCTGCTCATGCGCGCCGGCATCGACACCGTGCTGGTGTTCGGCATCGTCGACGGCAAGACCATCGAGGGCTCGCTGCGCACCCGCGCCGATACGCTCAACCCCGATGCGTTCCTCAAGAAGGCGTTCGGCGGCGACGACGAGCGCGGCGCGCCCTACGGCGGCGGCAACGTGCGCAACAAGGGCGGCTTCCAGATCCCGCTCGGCTTCCTCGGCCAGCACAAGGATCGCGAGCAGCTGTACCGGCTCGCCGGCGAGATCGTGCTCGAGCGCTTCCTCACCGCCATCGGGCCCGGCAGTACCAGTGACGAGCGATGAGCGACGAGCGATGAGGGCCGCGCACTCATCGCTCGTCGCTCGTCGCTCGTCGCTGCTCCCGTAGTCCTTTCGGCGTCGCCACGCGCTCGACGCCGTACAATGCGCCGTCCACCAGCATGGCGAGCACGGCGGCGGGCAGGGCGCCGCTCAGCACCAGGTTGGTGTCGGTGACCGACAGCCCGGTGACGATCGGGTCGCCGAGGCCACCGGCGCCGATGAAGGCGGCGAGCGTCGCGGTGCCGACGCTGATCACCGCCGCGGTGCGCACGCCGGCGAGGATCACCGGCGCGGCCAGCGGCAGCTCCAGGCGCCAGAGCAGATCGCGGGCGCGCATGCCGAGACCGCGTCCGACCTCGACCAGGTGGGCGTCGACGCCGCGCAGGCCGGCGACCGTGTTGCGCAGGATCGGCAGCAGTCCGTAGAGGAACAGCGCGGCGATGGCCGGCCGCACGCCGATGCCGAACAGCGGCAGCATGAAGGCGAGCAGGGCGATCGAGGGGATGGTTTGCGCGATGCCGGCGCCCGACAGCGCGGCGGTGGCGAGGGCGGGACGGCGGCTGGCGGCGATGCCGAGCGGCACGCCGATCAGCACCGCGGCCAGCACCGCGACACCGGTGAGCAGCAGGTGCTGGCCGGTGAGGTGCAGCGTCGCCCAGCGCCGCTGCCAGAACAGCGCCCAGAAGCCCTCGGCGCGGGCTGGCGGCGCCACCCGCGCCGTCGCCAGGCCGAGCTCGCGCAGGAAGTCCGCCGCCACCGCGGCCGGGTCGCGCCGCTCGCCCTCCACCGCGTAGTTGAGTCGGCGCATGGTCTCGGCGTCGATGCGGCCGGCGAGCAGGCGCAGCGCCGCGGCGGCGCCGGGCACGCGGGTGAAGAGGTCGGCGCGCGCCAGCGGCGCGGCTTCGTAGGGCGGGAAGAAATGCCGGTCGTCGTCGAGCACCAGCAGCTTGAAGGCGACGATCTTGGCGTCGGTCGAGTAGCCGTCGGAGACGTCGATGGCGCCGTCGGCGAGCGCCTGGAAGGCGAGGTCGTGCTCCATGCCGACGCTCTGCGCCTCGTCGAGCGCGTAGACGCGGCGCAAGCCGGGCATGCCGTCGGGGCGCGCCTGGAACTCGTGCGAGACGCCGTAGCGCAGGCGGTGCGCGGCGAGGTCGCTCAGCCGGGTGATGCCGAGCGCCGCGGCGCGATCCGGCCGCATCATCAGCACGTAGGTATTGTCGAAGCCGAATGGCGCTAGCCAGACCTGGTCGAAGCGCTGCTTGAAGGTCGCGCTGACGGTGGCGAACACCGCCGCGGCGCTGCCCGATGCGGTGCTGTCGCCGAGGATGTTGCGCAGGCCGGTGCCGGTGTACTCGGCGTAGAGGTCGATGGCGCCGTTGCGCAGCGCCTCGAAGCACACCTGCGTGCCGGCGAGGTTGAAGGTGCGCTCGACGCGCGCGCCGGCGGTGGTCTCCAGTACCTGCGCCATCAGCTCGCCGAGTACCGCGCTCTCGGTGAACTTCTTCGCCCCGACGACGACGCGCGGCGGCGGGGCCTCGGCGGCGCCGGGCACGGCCAGCGCGAGCAGCAGCGCGACGGCGCCGGACGCGATGCGCATCACGGGGCGTCCGGTGCGCTGGCGCCGCGCAGGAAGGCGGCGACGAAGTCGGAGGCCGGGTTGGCGCGCAGCTCGGCCGGCGTGCCGACCTGTACCAGGCGGCCGGCGTCGAGCACCGCGATCTGGTCGGCGAGCCGGCAGGCCTCGTCGATGTCGTGCGTGACCAGCACGACGGTCTTGCCGAGGCGCGCCTGCAGGCGGCGGAACTCGCCCTGCAGGCGGCGGCGGGTGAGCGGGTCGAGGGCGCCGAACGGCTCGTCCATCAGCAGGATCGGCGGGTCGGCGGCGAGCGCGCGGGCGAGCCCGACGCGCTGGCGTTGGCCGCCGCTCAGCTGCGCCGGGTAGCGGGTCGCGTGCTGGTCGTGGTCGAGACCGACCAGGTCGAGCAGCTCGCGGGCGCGCGCGGTGCGGCGCGCCGCCGGCCAGCCGAGCAGGGCCGGGACGAGCTCGACGTTGGCCTGCGCGGTCAGGTGGGGGAACAGGCCGCCCTCCTGCACCACCCAGCCCATGCCGCGGCGCAGCGCGATCGGGTCGACCGCGGCGATGTCCTGGCCACCGACCAGCACGCGGCCGCCGGAGGGGTCGAGCAGCCGGTTGATCAGTTTCAGGGTGGTGGTCTTGCCGCAGCCGGACGGACCGACCAGCGCCAGCGTCGCGGCCGCTTCGACCCGCAGGGTGAGCGCGTGCAGTGCGACGAAGCCGTCCGCATACGCCTTGCGCACGCCCTGCAACTCGATCATCGACGCACCGCGCGGCCGATATCGGGCGGCGCGGCGGCTGGCAACCGGCCGACGTTGACTTCGGGCAGGCCTTCATGTTGAGAGCCGACCGTTCCGGCGACGGCGCGCGCGCGTCCGCCGACCCGATAGGTGACCCCATGACCCTGGCCAGCCGCGCCGCGCCTGTTTCGAGCGATCCCCTGGCGCGCCTCGATCGCCATCTCGCCACCGCCCACCACCGCGAGCAGCTCGCCACCGACGTTCGCCGCGGCCTCACCGCGCCGCGCAAGTGGCTGCCGCCGAAATACTTCTACGATGACGAGGGCTCGCGCCTGTTCGAGGCGATCTGCGAGCTGCCGGAGTACTACCTGACGCGCACCGAGGACGCGCTGCTCGCCCGCATCGCCGGCGAGGTGATCGCCGCCGCCGCGCCCACCCAGCTCGTCGAGCTCGGCAGCGGCGCCTCGCGCAAGACGCGCCAGTTGCTCGATGCGCTGGTCGCGACGCAGCCCGATCCCTGGTACGTGCCGGTCGACGTCAACGAGACCATGCTGCGCCAGAGCATCGCTGCCCTGCGCGCCGACTACCCGACCGTCGGCGTGCACGCCCTGGTCGCCGATTTCGAGCAGGGCCTGCCGCCGCTGCCGCCGGCGGCGCGCCGCCTGGTCGCCTTTCTCGGCAGCTCGATCGGCAACTTCGTTCCGCCGGCGGACGTGCGCCTGCTCGCGGCGCTGGCGGCGCGCTCGCAGCCCGGCGACGGGCTGCTGCTCGGCGCCGACCTGGTGAAGGCGCCGGCGCGGCTCGAGGCCGCCTACGACGACGCGGCCGGTGTCACCGCCGCGTTCAACCGCAACGTGCTGCGCGTGATCAACCGCGAGCTCGACGCCGACTTCGCGCCGGACCGCTTCACGCACGTCGCCCGCTACGACGCCGAGCGGGCGCAGATCGAGATGTACCTGCGCGCCGACGGCGCGCAGCGGGTGCGCATCGCGGCGCTCGACCTGACCGTCGAGTTCGCCGCTGGCGAGACGATCCACACCGAGACCAGCCGCAAGTTCACCCGCGCCAGCCTGGAGACGATGCTGGCGGCGAGCGGCTGGCGGCTGACGGACTGGTACGCGTCGCCCGACGACGCCTTCGCGTTGCTGCTCGCGCGCGTGGAAGGGACGGCATGACCGCGCAGGGCAAAGCGACCGCCAGCGGCGCCTACACGTACGTCGACGACGCCGAGGGGCTGCGCAAGGTGTGCGCGCAGCTGGCGCGCGCCACCCGCTTCGCGCTCGACACGGAATTCGTCGGCGAGCGCTCCTACGTGCCGGCGCTGGAGCTGATCCAGGTCGCCACCGACGACCTGGTGGCGCTGATCGACTGCCGCGCCGTGCCGTCTCTGGAGCCGGTGTTCGGCTTGCTCGCCGACGCCAAGGTCGAGAAGGTGCTGCACGCCGGCCAGCAGGATCTCGAGCTGTTCACCAGCCTCACCGGCAAGGCGCCGACGCCGGTGATCGACACGCAGGTGGCGGCGGCGATGGCCGGCTACGGCGCGCAGGTCGGCTACGCGCAGATCGTCGAGCGCCTGGTCGGCGTGGTGGTCGACAAGAGCGAGACGCTGACCGACTGGTCGCGCCGCCCGCTCACCAAGGCGCAGCTCGCCTACGCGGTGGACGACGTGCGCTACCTGTTGGAGGTCTACGGCAAGCTGCGCGCGCAGCTCACCAAGCTCGGCCGCTGGGAGTGGCTGGTCGAGGAGTGCCGCCGCCTCGAGCGCACCGCGCGCAGCATCCCGATCGAGCCCGACGATGCCTGGCTGCGGGTGCGCGGGCGCGGCTCGCTGCGCAGCCGCGGCCTGGTGGTGCTGCGCGCGCTCGCCGCCTGGCGCGAGGCCATGGCCAAGAGCCGTGACAAGCCGCGCGCCAGCATCGCGCGCGACGAGGTGTTGGTGGAGATCGCGCGCAAGGCGCCGACCACGGTCGAGGCGCTGCGCGGGCTGCGCGCGGTGCGCTCGCGCGAGCTCGAGCGGCACGCCGGCGACGTCGTCGCCCGCGTCGCCGCGGCGTTGGACACGCCGCGCGAGGATTGGCCGCAACCGCCGCCGCCCTCGCACGCGGCGCCGTCCACCGGCGTCGCCGAGCTGCTGCAGGCTGTCCTGCGGCTGCGTGCCGAGGAGGCGGGGATTGCGCCGAGCCTGCTGGCGACCAATGCGGATCTGCAGGTGCTGGTGGCGCGCCACGCCGCCGGCGAGTCGGCCGAGCTGCCGATCATGAGCGGCTGGCGCAAGACCATCGCCGGCGGCGACCTGCTGGCGCTGCTGGAGGGGCGCGCCTCGGTGTCGCTCGATCCGAGCAGCGGCGCGGTGCGGGTCAGCAAGCGGCGCGGCGGCGAGGAGTGACGATGGCGGTCCTGCGCATGACCCATGTCGGCCTGTGCGTCGCCGACCTCGAGCGCGCGCTGCGCTTCTATCGCGACGGGCTCGGCTTCGTGCAGCGTTCCGAGCTGCGCATCGGCGGCGAGCCGACCGAGACGCTGCTCGGCATCGGCGAGGTGGACCTGCACGCCGTCTATCTGGAGCGCGACGGCACGCGCATCGAGCTGCTGCACTACGTCGTGCCGGGGGCGATCGGCGACACCGCGCCGCGCGCGATGAACCGGCGCGGGCTGACGCATCTCTCGCTGCGCGTCGACAGCGTCGCCGAGGCGGTGGCGGCGCTGCGCCCGCTCGGCGCGACGGTGCTGGAGTCGCGCGCCATCGACCTGCCCGACTTCGGCGCCGCGGCGGTGTTCGTCACCGATCCCGACGGGACGCTGATCGAGCTGGTGCAGGCGCCGGGCGATCCCGAGCCGCCGCCGGGCGCCTGATCAGCGCCGGCCGCGCGTGCGCGCCGCCTCGGCGAGGCGGGCCATCAGCGCCGCCAGGCGCGCATCCTTCAGCGCCGGCATCGCGATCGGCGGCTCGCTCGGTTCGTCGCGTGGCGGCGGCGGCTGCGCCGCGGCGCGCGGCGTGACGCGGCCGGAGACGAAGTAGATGTCGCGGATCAGCGGCGCGCCGAGGCGCGCGTTCAACTGCTCGCGCAACTCCTCCTGCATGAATTGCAGCTCCTGCATCCACGCTGCGCCGGAGACACGCACCGACAGCACGCCGTCGCGAAACGCCGCCGGCTCGGCGCGGGCCGCGACGGTGGGACCGACTGCCTCCGCCCAGAACGTCCAGACGCGATAGGCGCCGAGCCGCCGGTCCGGGTCGATGCGCTGCACCACCTGACGCAACGCGTCAGCCACGCGATCGGGCCCGGTGCGGCGACGCGCCATGACGCGGCTGGTCATACGCCGGCGCCGCGCGCCGCGTCCACTCGCGCACCGCCAACCTAGCCCTAGTGGAACAAAAAACTTGACTGCCCTATATCTTGTGGTATGAGCGCCTTCCACGCAACGAGCACTGGGGGAGACGCGGCGATGGCGGAGCGGGCGACCAAGCGGGTCAAGGCGGAGACGGCGGTGGCAACGGCAGCGCCGGTCCCCGCCGTCGGGGCGGGACTGGTCATCCGCCGCCACTTCACCACCCCTGAAGTCGCCCCGTTCGATGCCGTCGGCTGGGAGCGCCGCAGCGCGGTGATCGGCGACGAGAAGGGCAAGGTCGTCTTCGAGCAGCACGAGGTCGAGGTGCCCGCCGCCTGGTCGCAGTTGGCGACCAACGTCGTGGTCTCCAAGTACTTCCGCGGCGCGCTCGGCAGCCCGGAGCGCGAGACCAGCGCGCGGCAGATGATCGGCCGCGTGGTGCGCACGATCCGCGGGTGGGGCGAGGCGCAGGGCTACTTCGCCACCGGCGCCGACGCCGATGCGTTCGCCGACGAGCTGACCCACCTGCTGGTCGAGCAGAAGGCGTCGTTCAACAGCCCGGTGTGGTTCAACGTCGGCATCGAGCGCCAGCCGCAGTGCTCGGCGTGCTTCATCCTGTCGGTCAAGGACACGATGGAGTCGATCCTCGGTTGGTATCGCAACGAGGGCATCATCTTCAAAGGCGGCTCGGGCGCCGGCGTGAACCTGTCGCGCATCCGCTCCTCGAAGGAGCCGCTGGCCGGCGGCGGCACGGCCTCGGGCCCGGTGTCGTTCATGCGCGCCGCCGACGCGTCGGCGGGGGTGATCAAGTCGGGCGGC
>JANRJF010000111.1:0-5053 GCA_033764095.1 Deltaproteobacteria bacterium
TCGACGGGCGGCAGCGCCAGCGGCTTGCCCTCGCGCAGAAAGCGGCGCAGCAGCGCGTTCACCAGCCCGCTGGCGACCCCGCCTTTCACCGTCTTCGCCATCTCGACGGCGGTGTCGACGGCGGCGAACGGCGGCACGCGGTCGAGCTTGACGAGTTGGAAGAGCGCCAGGCGCAGCACGACGCGAATCGGCGCGTCGAGCTTGGCGGCCGGCCGGCCGAGCGCCGTCAGGACGTGGTCGAGCAGCCCCTGCCAGGCGAGCGTGCCGTAGACCAGTTGGGTCGCCAGGCCGCGGTCGCGCGCGTCGAGCCCGGCGCCGCGCAGCGCGGTGCCGAGCGCGGCATCGGCGAACGCGCCGTCCTCGACCGCGAGCAGCACGTGCCAGGCGAGGCGGCGCGGATCAGCCGGGCGCGCCGCCAAGCCGGTCTCCGACCGCGATGCCGCCGCCGCGCGCAAAAGTCGCCGCGTCGAGCGCCCTGCGCCCCTCCAGTTGCAGCTCCTCGATCACCAACACGCCGGCGCCGGTGGCGACGCGAATCGCCTGGTCGGTGCCGATCACGCTGCCGGCGGGCACGCTGGACGCCGCATCGACCGCGTGCGCGCGATGCAGCTTGAGCAGCTTGCCGCCCAGCGTCGTGTACGCCGACGGCCAGGGGTGGAAGCCGCGCACGGCGCGCGCGATCTCGACCGCCGGGCGTGCCCAGTCGATCGCGCCCTGCTCCTTGCGGATCATCGGCGCCAGCGTCGCGGCGGCATGATCCTGCGGGATGGCGAGCAGCGTCCCGGCCGCCAGCACGTTCAACGTATCGGTCAGCGCGCTGGCCCCGATCAGGGCTAGTCGCTCCTGCAACGCCCCGGCGGTCTCGTCGGCGCCGATCGGCGTGCGGCGCTGCAGCAGGATGTCGCCCTCGTCCATGCGCGCGTTCATCTGCATGATCGTCACGCCGGTCTCAGCGTCGCCGTTCAGCACGGCCCACTGGATCGGCGCAGCGCCGCGGTAACGCGGCAGCAGCGAGGCGTGTACGTTGATGCAGCCGAGGGGTGGCGTGGCCAGGATGTCGGGCGGCAGGATGCGGCCGTACGCGGCCACCACCGCGAGGTCGGGCGCCCAGGCGCGCAGCTGGGCGGGGAACTCGCCGCTCTTCAACTTCACCGGTTGTGCCACCGGCAGGCCGTGGCGCTCGGCGAGTTGCTTGACCGGCGGCGCCTGCAGACGTTGCCCGCGACCGGCGGGGCGATCGGGCTGGCAGACGACGCCGACCACGGCGTCCGGCCCATCGAGCAACGCCTGCAGCGACGGCACGGCGAAGGCTGGCGTGCCGAAGAAGACGATGCGAAAGCGCATGACGAGAGCTGTCAGCTTTCAGCCTTCGGCTGTCAGCCGGCAAATGGTGGCGACGCGCGGCGCCTACTCGCGCTCGTCGGCGCGCTCGCGATCCTCGGACGCCTTCCTGCGGGCGTAGCTGTCGAGATCGATGCCGTCGCGCAGCAGTCGGCGGATCTTGCGCCGATATGAGTCGCGCTTGAGCGCGCTGATGCGGTCGATGAACAGCTTGCCGTCGAGATGGTCGAGCTCGTGCTGCAGGCAGACGGCGAGCAGCCCGTCGGCCTCGATTGCGACTTCCTTCTGCTCCGGCGTCCAGGCCCTGAGCAGGATCTGCGCGCTGCGTTTCACCTCGGCGGTGTAATCGACGACGCTCAGGCAGCCCTCTTCCCAGAGGATCTCGCCGTAGCGCTCGGCGATGACCGGATTGATCAGCTTGAGCAGCTGCTTGCCCGGTTCCTCGGTGTTCACGTCGACGACGATCATGCGCTGCCCGAGGCCGACCTGCGGCGCCGCCAGGCCGATGCCGGGAGCGGCGTACATCGTCTCGGCCATGTCCTGCAGCGCCGCGTCGACCACCGCGTCGATGTTGGCGACGTCAGCCGCAGTCTCCTTCAACTGCGTTTCCGGGAACTTGAGGATGCGGCGCAGCGCCATGCGCGGAAGCTAGCCGAATCGCCGCGCCGATGCATCAACCCCGCGATCCGCGCCGCCCGCGCCGGGTCAGGGCGCGGGCGGCGTGTGCGGGAGGTCAGCGACGGCGACGGAAGGCGAGCGCGGCAGCGCCGATCATGCCGGCGATGCCGAGCCCGAGGCCGAGCGGCGAAACCGCCGGGGCGGGGGCCGCCGGCACGCAGAGCTTGCTGGCGCTGGCGGTGATCGGCTCCAGGGTGCCGGCGGTCTCGGCGTAGGCGATGTTGAGGATCGCCGTCTTCGCGTTCGACGCCACCTGCACCTTGGCGACGACGGCGGGCGCCACCGAACCGGGCACCAGAATGCCGGCGTACGAACAGCTGAGCTGTGTCGGGGTGGACTGGCTGCAATCCCAGCCCATCGCCGTGACCGGCAGGAGCAACGTCATGCCGGCCGGCATCGGATCGGTGATGACGGTCGCGCCGCTGGTCGGCCCGTCGCCGATGTTGCTGAGCGACAGCTGCATGTTCGTGGTGCGGCCCGGGCCGCACTGGCCGGTGAACGCCTTCTCCAGCCCGAGCGCCGGAACGATCAGCGGCTCCAGCGTCGGCTCGATGAACGTCTCGGTCGGCGTCGCGGTCTGCGTCGGCGTCGCCGTCTGCGTGACGGTGCCGGTGGCGGTGGTGGTCGCCGTCGCGGTCGGCGTCGCCGTGCTGCTCGCGGTCGCCGTCGAGCTCGGCGTGCTGGTCAGCGTCGCCGTAAACGTGGCGGTGCTGGTCGGCGTCGGAGTCGCGGTCGCGGTGAAGGTCGCCGTCTGCGTCGCGGTCGGGGTCGAGGTCGGCGTCGACGTGTTCGGCAGCGTGCCGGTCGCGCTGGCGGTCGGCGTCGCGGTGCTGGTCGGCGTGTCGGTGACGGTGGCCGTCGCGGTGTGGGTCGGCGTGGCCGTATTGGTCGGCGTACTGGTCGCGGTGGCGGTGAAGGTCGCCGTGTTCGTCGGCGTCGCCGTATCGGTCGGCGTCGACGAGGCCGTCGGCGTCGCGGTGTGGGTCGGCGTCGCTGTCGAGGTCGCGGTGCCGGTATTGGTCGGGGTGTTGGTCGCCGTCGCCGTGTAGGTGGCGGTATCGGTCGGCGTCGCCGTGCTCGTCGCGGTGGCGGTGCTGGTCGGCGTCGACGTCACCGTCGCGGTATTCGTCGGCGTCTGCGTGACCGTGGCGGTCGCCGTCGCCGTCGACGTGGGGGTGCTCGGCGGCGTGCCGGTCGAGGTGGCGGTCGGGGTATTCGTGACGCTGGCCGTCGCCGTCGCCGTGAACGTGTTGGTCTGCGTCGGCGTTGCGGTGACCGTGCTGGTGTTGGTCGGCGTGGCGGTCGCCGTCGCGGTGTTGGTCGGCGTCGAGGTCGCGGTGCCGGTGTTGGTCGGCGTCGCGGTGACTGTCGCGGTATTGGTGCGCGTCGACGTAGCGGTGCCGGTGTTGGTCGGCGTCGCGGTGACTGTCGCGGTTTTGGTGCGCGTCGAGGTCGCGGTGCCGGTGTTGGTCGGCGTCGCGGTGACCGTCGCGGTATTGGTGCGCGTCGAGGTCGCGGTGCCGGTGTTGGTCGGCGTTGCGGTCACCGTCGCCGTACTGGTGCGCGTCGAGGTGGCGGTGCCGGTGTTGGTCGGCGTCGCGGTCGCCGTCGCGGTGCTCGTGCGCGTCGAGGTGGCGGTGCCGGTGGAAGTCGGGGTACCGGTGCGCGTCGCGGTGGAGGTCACGGTGCCGGTGGCCGTGCCGGTGGCGGTGGAGGTTCGCGTACTCGTCGCCGTCGCGGTGCGCGTGGCGGTCGGCGTGCTGGTAGGACAGACCGAGGTGGTGACGAAGGTTTGCGGGAACGGTGTCGACGCGACCTGGTCGAGGTAGTTGACGTAATCGACGCGCGAATCGGGATAGACGTCGACCAGCTGGTTCGGGCCGCCGGGGGTCAGCGTGACGTTGAACGTCACGGTGCGGGTCTCGTTCAGGCTGATGATGCCAAGATCCCAGGTCAGCGTCTGGCCGTTGATGCTGGTCGGCGCCGGGTTGGCGGAGCCGGCGATGTAGGACACGCCGGGCGGCAGGATGTCGGTGATGATGGCGGTCGAGCCGGCGATCGAGGTCACCGCCTCGGCGATCTCGGCGAAGGCCGCCTCGATGCCGCTGGTCGGCACCTCGAAGTACTTGCTCGAGTCGGACGCCATCGCCTGCAGCGTCTCGCGCGCGATGGTCTGCGTGGACGACGGGGAGATGTCGGTGATGTTCAGGCCGACGGTGAAGACGATGGTGCCGGCGTCCTTTGCCGCCTGGGCCTGGTCGATCGCGTCCTGGGTGCAGACGTTCTCGGTGGTCGGCGAGGTCGGGCAGGTGGTGCCGCTGGCGGTTCGGTTGGCGACGCCGTCCGACAGCACGATCAGGATCGGCACCACCGGCGCCGCGCGTCCGTTGGTCGCGAGCTGCGTCTGGCCGTTCAGCACGCCGCCGCCGATGTTGGTGAAGCCGCTCGCGACCAGGCCGTTGACCGCGTTGGTCACCGTCGAGAAGGTGCTGGTCAGCGCCGCGTTGAGCGTCGCGGTGTCGCTGTATGACGTCAGGCCGGCGCGGTCGGTGGCGGCGGAGAGCTGATTGATCAGAATGTTGGCGGCGCTCTTGGCGTTGGTGAGCGGTGCGCCGGCCATCGAGGTGGAGCGGTCGAAGACGATCTGCAGGTCGATGGGAATGTGCTGGCTCGGCGGATCGCCGGTGCCGCTGGTGTTGAGCGTCACCTTCGCCTGTTGGCACTGCGCCAGCGCTTCCGCCTGCTTGGTCGTGGTCAGCGCCGGCGGGATGAAGACGCCCTTGTAAGTGGCCAGCGCCGCCGCCCAGTCGCGGCTGGAGCCGAGCGTGCCATCGGCGGCGTAGGCGCCGGTGAGGCTGACGATGTCGTATTCCGTGTTGATGTTGATGTTCTGATCGGCGGTGCCGCCGGAGGTGCCGGAACGATCCAGCACGGTGTAGGTCGGCCCCTTGGTGAACGATTCGGTGGTCGGGCCCTCGACGCCGATGGCGCCGATCAACAGCTCGTAGGCCTGCGTCGTGGTGCTCGAGAGCCC
>JANRJF010000112.1:0-31240 GCA_033764095.1 Deltaproteobacteria bacterium
GGCGCCGTCCTTGATGATGCCGCCCTCTTCGTAGCGGCGGCCGACCATGAAGCCGGTGATGTTCTGCAGGAACAGGATCGGCGTGTCGGTCTGGTTGCACAGCTGGATGAACTGCGCGCCCTTCTCCGACGACTCGGAGAAGAGGATGCCGTTGTTCGCCAGGATGCCGATCGGGTAGCCGTGCAGGTGAGCGAAGCCGGTCACCAGCGTCGCGCCGTAGGTCGGCTTGAACTCGTGGAAGCGCGAGCCGTCGACGACGCGGGCGATGATCTCCTTCACGTCGAACGGCTTGCGGATGTCGATCGAGGCGATGCCGAGGATCTCGTCCGGGTCGTAGCGCGGTTCCTCGACCGCGACGCGCTTCGACCAGCCGAGCTTGCGCCAGTTGAGCTGCGCGACGATCTCGCGGCCGATGCGGATGGCGTCGCGCTCGTCCTGCGCCAGGTAATCCGACACGCCGGAGATGCGGCTGTGCATGTCGGCGCCGCCGAGCTCCTCCTCGGTCGAGTCCTCGTGGATCGCCATCTTCACCAGCGGCGGCCCGCCGAGGAAGACCTTGGCGCCGCCCTTCACCATCACCACGTAGTCCGACATGCCTGGCACGTAGGCGCCGCCGGCGGTGGACGAGCCGAACACCAGGCAGACGGTCGGGATGCGCTCGGCGGAGCGCCGCGTGATCTCGCGGAAGCCCTTGCCGCCGGGCACGAAGATCTGCGCCTGCTGCGGCAGGTCGGCGCCGCCCGACTCGGTGAGGTTGATGATCGGCAGCCGGTTCTGCGCGCAGATCTCCATGGTGCGGGCGCTCTTCTGCACGCTGTAGGGATTGAGCGTGCCGCCCTTCATGGTCGGCTCGTTGGCGGTGATCACACACTCGACCCCCGACACCACGCCGATGCCGGATATGATGCCGCCGCCGAGGCCGAACTCGGTGCCCCAGGCGGCGAGCGGACAGAGCTCGAGGAACGGCGAGTCGCGGTCGAGCAGCAGCTCGATGCGCTCGCGCGCCATCAGCTTGCCGCGCTCGAGATGGCGGCGGACGTATTTCTCGCCGCCGCCCTCGCGCAGCAGGCCGAGCTGCTCCTCCAGAATGGCGAGCTGGGCGAGGAAGCCATCGCGATTGGCGCGATAGGTCTCCGAGCGCGTGTCGACGCGCGAGCGCAGGACTTCCATGGCAGCGCGCCAAAACGCCACGCGCGCGGCGCGAGGTCAAGCCGGGCGGTGGACTTGTTCACCACCACGACACGACGGCACAACGACTGGTGTCGTGGTCGTGGTCACAAGTAAGGATCTGCTGGTTCACCGGCGCCGCGCCGCCGGCGCACAGCGATAGTAGCGCGGCCCTCCGTGGCCGCCTTCCGGCTCGACACGGGACGCACGACCGCGGCCGCGGAGGGCCGCGCTACCGCTCGACTGCTGCGCTCGGCAGCGGCTCACTGCTCGACGGCGGCGGCCTGTTCGTCGACGCGCGCGCCGGTGACGTAGACCGGTGCGGCGCCGCGCGGCGCGTCGGTGAGCAGCTCCAACCGGAGGCGCGAGGTCGGCTGCGCCAGCGCCGCTGCCAGCTGATCGCCGCCGGGGGCGATCTCGACCAGCCCGCTCACCGCCGGCGAGCGCAGCCGCGCGCCGAGCAGGTGCACGCCGGCCGGCAGACGCAGCGACAGCTCGACCGCCGAGAGCGGCCCGGCGCCGCTGACGCGCACGATCTGGCGCATGCCACCTTGCGCGACGCGCCGCGGGCGGCCGACCTTGACGCGGCTGCCGCGCTCGCGCAGTCCGGCGAGCGCGCTGCCCGGCTGCCAGTTGCCGGTGCAATCGCCGAGCGCGGCGGCGACGAAGTCGCGCCCGCTGGCGCTGCCGGTGACCGGCTCGAAGCGGATCGCCCCCGCTCGGCAGGCGCCGCCGGCGAGCTGCGGGGCGTCGGCCTGCTGCTCGGCCGCCGGGCTGGCTGCCGGGGCGAAGAGGAAGTCGGAGTCGCACAGCACCGCGGCCGGCACGCGGCTGGTGACGCCGACGGCGCGGCGCAGGATCTCGCTGGCGTCGAGCGTGCTGAGCGCGCCGTTGGCGGTGACGTCGCAGGCCAGCGTCTGCGTCGCGTCGAAGCTGCGCGTCCCGGCGACCGCCTGCAGCACCCAGGCGGCGTCGAGCGCGGTCACCGCCGTGTCGCTGCCGCTCAGCTGCGGGCGCAGCGCCACCGGCGCGCCGCGCGGCACCGGCAGGCTGAAGGCGCCGTGTGCATCGCTCGCGACACTGCCGCTCAGCGCCGCCCCGGCCACCGGCCGCGCCTCGCGGTAGTAGCGCAGCGTGCCGCTCAGCGTCGCCAGCGGCGCAGCGCCCTTGACGATGGTGAAGGCGTCGCGCACCGCGCCGGCGTCGTCGATGAACCGACCGGTGAGCACCGGCCCTTCGACGTCGAGCACCAGCGAGCCGAGCACCGCCATTGCGAACGGCAGGGCCGGATGGTTGAGCGCGCCGCCGCCGGTCTGCGCGCTGCTGCCGTCGACGACGTAGACCGCGCCCTGATGCGCACTGCGACCGCTCGGCTTGGCGTACCAGCCGTCGCCCTCGACGCGGCCGTCACCGCCGTCGCGGACCATGCCCGAGGTGAGCGTTGTCGAGAGGCCGTAGTGGCCGTCGAGCAGGACGCTGCGCTCGTAGGCGTGGCTGTGTCCGCTCAGCACCAGGTCCACGCCGCCGGCCTCCAGCACCGGCAACGCGTTCTGGCGCATCTGCAGCAGCTCCGTCTCGCTGTCGGAGTCGTGCGAACCCTTGCTGTAGGGCGGGTGATGCCAGAATGCGATCACCCACTCTGCCTGCGTCGCCGCCAGGTCCGCCGCCAACCAGGTGAGCATGGCGCCGTTGGCGGCGCGGTTGGTGTCGTACGAGTCCAGACAGACGACGTGCAGGTTGGCGACGTCGAAGCTGTAGTAGGCCTCGGTGCCCGACGCGACGCCGCCCGCCTGCGCCGCGGTCGGCAGCGTGAAGATGTCGTAGTACGGGCCGCTCTGCGTCGCCGAGTCGGCGCTCTGCCCATCGTGGTTGCCGAGCGTCGGCCACAGCACGCTGCTGCGCAGCACGGCGCCGAACGGATCGAACACGCCGGTCTGGTACTCGGCGTCGGTGCCGCTGGTGTAGGCGTTGTCGCCGAGCATCATCCACAGGTCGGGCGCCGCGCCCGAGGCAAACGCGGCGTACGCATCGCGCACCCGCCGCGCCCCGGCGCCGCCGGTGCCGGCGTCGCCGATCACCCAGACGCGCGTGCGGCGCGCCGTGCCGGCCAGCGGCGGGGTGTGGAAGCTGGTGGTCGCGTCACCGCCGGCGAGGTCGCCGGCGCTGCTGCCGACCGCGTAGACGTACGTCGCATCCGGCGCCAGCCCGCTCAGGCTGACGACGTGCTCGGTGGTGAGCGCGGCGTCGGTGGCGCTGGCGTTGAGCATGCCGACCGAGGGACCGTAGCGCACGCGGCTGTCGGTCGGCAGGTCGGTGCGCCAGCGCACCACCATCGCGCCGGGCGTGGCGCGCTGCAGGTAGGGTCCGCGCGTGACGCGTGCCGCGCCGTCCGACGCGATCACCTCCAGCGCGAACGAGATGTCGGAGCTGCTTGCCGACGCCTGGTGCAGCTCGACGGCGACGACGTTGACGCCGCTGCGCAGCGCCGCCGCAGCAATGCTGCTGCTGAACAGCGTCGACTCGTCGGCGCCGCCAATGGCGACGCTCGCCAGCGTCGCCGCGGTGAGCGACCCGGCGGGCAGATTGTCGCGCCGCAGCTCGACGCCGTTCAGGTAGACGACCGCCCCGTCGTCGCGCCGCAAGCGCAGGTCGAGCCGCGTGAACGGCGACGCGTCGGGCAGCGTGAAGCTGCGCCGGAACCAGGTGGTGATCGGCTTGGCGTTCGGATTGGCGCCGTAACCGACCACCGTCGCCTCGTCGCCGTCGCCGTAGCCGAGTTCGGCGGGGCCGCTCGCCCAGGCCTGGTCGTCGTACTCCGGCGCCGTCCAACCGGCGCCCGGCGCCGCGCCGTTGTCGAGGTAGCGCCAGGTCGCGTCGAGCGCGACCAGGGTCTGCTGCAGGGCTGCGGCCGGGACGGCAATCAACACCCAGCATGCGAGGACGATGAGTCTCAGCGCCACGTCACCGACATGGAGCATGCCCTGTGCCGCTCCGCCAGTAACATGCGGCGCGGAGCGGCGGGCGAGATCGAGGCGCGCGCCGCTGTCGGCGGAGCGCCCGGCCCGCCCGATCCGTCGCGTATCTGACATTTCACCCGCCCAGGCACTGAATGGCCCGCATAGCGGAACACGTGTGGCGCAGTGCTTGCTGTCCGGCCTCCGACCGCCGCCGACCGGCGCTGGAGGAGACATGAACGGGATGTTGTCGAGCACGCGAGACGGGACACGGGCGCTGCACTTCGCAGTTCTGCTCGTGCTGCTCAGCGCCGGCGTCGCGCGGGCGCAAGGGGCGGACCCCTTCGCCATCTGCACCAAGCAGCGCTACGCCCTGTGCGCCGCGGCCGAGTGCCTGGTGTACAACCAAGTCGCGTACTGCAACTGCGACGTCGAGCGCGGCAACAGCATCAGCGAGGCCGACGCCATCGCCAGCGGCGACATCTGCGACGTCAACCGCGCCGGCTACGGCAACGGCTACATGATGAGCACCTACAGCCTGCCGGAGGCGGTGATCGCCGGCGGCGATCAGGCGGTCTACACCTGTCCCGGCGAGACCTCCGACGGTGCCTACGCGCAGTGCGACGGCGGCGTCTGCTTCGCCAGCACGCGCGCCCGCCGCTTCCCCGGCTTCGCGACGCGGCTGAAGGCGAACGACATCATCTGCTCCTGCCCGATCACCGTCGCCGACCCGCAGCAGAGCTCGATCGGCTACCAGTTCATCGGACCCTATCCCTGCCAGGAGTCGTACTTCGACTACTGCCGCCGCGACACGGCGAACACGCGAACCGGCAGCCACATCCTGGTCGGCGCGCCAACCGGCACGCCGCGCCTGCTGACGATGGAACTGAACGGCAGCGTCCCGCCGCTCAACCACTGCGAGCCGCGACCCTGACGGCAGGCGGGGACGCCCGCCACCACTCGCGTCACGGGTGGTCGAACACCGGCGTGCCGCGCCACCAGAGACGCGCCGCCTGCCAGTGGATGGCGGCGAACACCTTGCCGGTCATCCAGGGGTAGGCCGCCAGCGCGGCGGTCAGCGTCGCGGTGGTGATCGGCCGTCGGCGCAGGCTGAGGGTCGCGTCGAAGTGCAGCCCGTCCGGGCGGCGGTTCTGCATGTGCACCACCAGCCGCTCGCCCGGCGGCGTGAAGCGCCAGTCGTATTCGTAGTCCATCGCCAGGAACGGCGAGACGTGGAACTGCTTGCCGAAGCGGTGGTGATGGGTGCGGTGGCGCGCCAGGTTGTCGGCGGCGCCGAGCACGTAGGCGTGGCGTTCGTTCCACGGCGTGTTGGTGATCTCGGCCACGATCGCCTCCACCCGCTCGGCGCGCGCGTCGAAGCAGTAATAGAAGCTGACCGGGTTGAAGCAGTACCCGAGGTAGCGCAGGTGGGTGAGTACGCGGATCGGTCCCGCCGGTCGCCTGCCGAGCCGCGCCGCGACCAGATCGCGCACCGCGTCGGCCAGCGGCTGACGCGGGTCGCCGAGATAGTCGGCGCGATGGAAGGCGGCGACGCCGCGGCGCTCGAGGCGCCACAACCAGCGCCCGGCGAAGACGCGGGGCAGCTCGTCGAGATCGAGATAGAGCTGGAACAGCCGATAGCGGAAGGCGTGCGGCCGCGGTGCGTAGCGGCGGTGGCGGACCTGGCCGACGTAGAGGGCGCTGGCGAGCGCCATCAGGCCGCGCCGCCGGCCGCCGCCACGGCGCGCCGCGGCGGCCGGGCCAGCGCCTCGAGGTCGAGCCCGAAACAGGCCGCCACCGCCAGCGCGCTGCGCACGCCGTCCTCGTGGAAGCCGTAGCCCCAGTAGGCGCCGCAGAACCAGGTACGCTCGACGCCGTTGATCTCCGCCCAGCGGCGCTGCGCCGCGACGCTCGCCTGCGTGATGACCGGATGGTGATACTGCATGCGGGCGATGACGTGGCCGGGGTCGACGTCGGCATCGCGGTTGAGCGTCACGCAGAACGGCTGCGGCGCGTCGAGCCCCTGCAGCAGGTTCATGTTGTAGGTCACCGTCGCCGCCGCCGGGGGCCGCTCCAGCACGTGGTAGTTCCACGCCGCCCAGGCGCGCCGCCGGCGCGGCAGCAGGCGGGCGTCGGTGTGCAGCACCGCCTGGTTGGCCTGGTACGGCATGGCGCCGAGAATCTCGCGCTCGGCCGGACGCGCGTCGCCGAGCAGCGCCAGGGCCTGGTCGCTGTGCGTCGCGATCACCACGGCGTCGACGTGCAGCAGCTCGCCGCCGCCGACGCGCAGGCGCACGCCGTCGCGCCGGCGCACGACCTCGCGCACCGGCGTCCGCAGGCGGACGCGGTCGCCGAGCTCGCGCGCCAGCACGTCGACGTAGCGCCGCGATCCGCCGCGCACCACCCGCCACGCCGGGCGATCGTTGACCTGCAGGAAGCCGTGGTTGGCGAAGAACTGCACCAGGTAGCGCGCCGGGAAGGCGAGCATGGCGCGCGGATCGGCCGACCACACCGCGGCGCCGAGCGGCACCAGGTGCTGTTCGACGAAGGCGCGCGAGTAGCGCCCGCGCGCCAGCCAGTCGCCGAGCCGCGGCCCATCGTCGGCCGTCGCCAGCAACGCCGGCGCCTCGCGATAGAAGCGCAGGATGTCGCGCACCATGCGCAGGAAGCGCGGCCGCAGCAGGTTGCGGCGCTGCGCGAACAGGCGGTTGAGATCGGTGCCGTTGTACTCCAGCCCGTCGCGCTCGTCGCGCACGCTGAAGCTCATCGTGGTCGGCTGCGACTCGACGCCGAGCAGCTCGAGCAGGCGGATGAAGTGCGGGTAGGTGCGCTCGTTGAAGACGATGAAGCCGGTGTCGATGTCCCAGACGCGGCCGAAGCGCTCGACGCGATGCGTGTGGGTGTGGCCGCCGAGCCGGTCGTCGGCTTCGAACAGCGTCACCTCGTGCGCACGCGCCAGCAGTGCTGCGCTGAGCAGCCCGGAGACGCCGCTGCCGATCACCGCGATGCGCATCCGACGCTCAGGCGGCGACCGCGCGCGCCATCGGCAGCGGGCGCGCCAGCACCAGCTGGAGGTCGTTGATATAACGCGCCGCGAACGACGCCTCGCAGCTCGCCAGGTAGAACTCCCACATGCGCACGAAGCGCTCGTCGAAGCCGAGCCGGCGCACCTCGGCGCGGCGGGCGAGGAAGCGCTCGCGCCACAAGCGCAGCGTGCGCGCGTAGTCGGGGCCGATGTCGCGCAGCGACTCGATGCGCAGCGTCGTCACCCGCTTGAGCGAGGCGGTGACCTCGTGCAGCGAGGCGAGCAGGCTGCCGGGGAAGATGTAGACGCGCGTCCAGTCGAGCTCGCGGCGGTAGGCGTCGAAGCGCTGGTCGGGCATGGCGATGGTCTGCAGGAACATGCGCCCCTGCGGCGCCAGCAGCCGCTCGCAGGCGCCGAAGAAGGCGTCGTAGTGTTCCAGCCCGACCGCCTCGAACATCTCGATCGAGACGACGTGGTCGAAGCGCCCGCGCATCTGGCGGTAGTCGCAGAGGCGGATGTCGACGCGCTCCGACAGGCCGGCCGCGGCGACGCGCTCGCGCGCCAGGCGGTGCTGGTCGTCGGACAGGGTGAGTGAGGTGACCCGCGCGCCGTAGTGGCGCGCCGCGTGCAGCGCAAACGAGCCCCAGCCGCTGCCGATCTCCAGCACGTGCTGACCCGGTTGCAGGTCGAGCGCGCGACAGGCGGCATCGAGCTTGGCGTGCTGCGCCGCCTCCAACGTCGCGCGCGGGTCGTCGAACAGCGCCGCGCTGTAGGTCATGCTCGGATCGAGAAACAGCGCGAACAGCTCGTTGCTGAGATCGTAGTGAAACTGGATGTTGCGGCGGCTGCCGCGCAGGGTGTTCGCCTGCGCCCACCGCCGCACCGCGTCGGTGAGGCGGCGCAGCTGGCGCCACGGCGCGCGCGGCGCCAGCACCGCCTGGTCGGCGAGGAAGCCGCGGACCAGCCCGACCAGGTCGTCGCAGGTCCAGTCGCCGTCCATGTAGGCCTCGCCGGCGCCCAGATCACCGCCGCGCAGCAGGCGGGAGAAGAAGCGCCAGCGCTGCACGGTGATGGTGAGGCACGTGGCCGCGCCCGCCGGGCCGAAGCGCCGCTCGCTGCCGTCGGGCAGCCGCAGCCGAAGCCCGCCCGCCTGCCAGCGCGCCAACTGCGCCAGCACCAGGCGGGCGGCCAGACGGTCGCGCAGACCGGCGCGCGACGGCGCCGCGTCGCGCGCATCCGACTGTGAGACGGAGATATCGATCATGGTGAGGGACCTGCGCCGCCGCCGTGCGGCGGCGGAAGAAAGGAGACGGCGGCGGCGAATGGCGCCGCGCCGGTGCTAGGCGGCTTGTCGATAGAGGAAGGTGACCGACTTGCGCGCGGCGCGCGGCAGACCCATCCAGTGCGCCACCACCTCGCGCACCCAGGTCGGATCGAGCGCCAACAGGTCGCACAGCCGCAGGAAGGAGTACGGCCACGCGACGTCGTCGCCCTGCACCCATTCGAGCGCCTCGGCGACCCGCCGCCGGTGCGCCGGACTGCCGTGATGATCGCGGATCTCGACCATCGCCGAGGCAAACACCGCCGCGGCGAGCTTCTTCTCCGCCGACCAGTCGGTGTGCCGCGGCAGCTGCGCCGGCAGCATCTCGCCACCGGCCATCAGGTCGTCGATCACCGCCATGCCGTCGGCGGCCAGCGCCCCGCGGCGGCCGCTCGCCGACTCACCGGCCCGCGTCGATTCGTCGATCGCATCCATTGTCGTCTTCTCCTCAGGCACCGGGCAGCGCGCCGTGCAGGCGCAGACGGGCGGTCGCCTGCTCGACTGCTGCCGTCCGGTCGAGCACGACCGCCCGCGTCGCGCCGATGTGCGCCGCCACCGCGCCCGCCTCGCAGCCGCCGAGCCACAACTCGACGTGCGGCGGCAGCTCGCGCTCGATGCGCCGGATCTCGGCGATCGCGGCGCGTTGGTTGTCTCCGTTGACCAGTCCCAGTCCGACCACCGCGGCGCTCGAGCGCCGCGCCGCCGCCACCACGTCCGCCGCCGGCAGATCGCACCCCAGGTAACAGAGGCCGAGCCCCGCCTCGACGATCAGCAGACCGGCGAGCAGCAGCCCGAACTCGTGCCGCTCGCCAGCCGGCGTGGCCAGCAGCACGCGCGGCGTCGCACTTGCCGCGCGCGTGCGCAGCAGGCCGAGCAGCAGGCTGCGCATCACGCCGGAAAGCAGGTGCTCGTCCGCCACCGACAGCCGTCCGTCGTTCCAGCGCTCGCCGACCTCGGCGAGCAACGGCGCCGCGACCTGGACCACGAACTGGCGGCCGCCGAGCACCAGCAGCGCCTCGCCGAGGCTGCGATCGAGCGCCACCCCGTCGAACTGCTCCAACGCCGCCAACGCACGCTGTACCGCGTCGGCGCTCGCCGCCGGTGCTGCCTGTGCTTCCGCCGGCGCCGCAGCCGGCATCGTCGCCAGGGCCTCCAGCTCGGGGCGCGCCAGCCGCGCGACGTCGCCGATCGCCCGCCCCGCGCCAACCACCTGGCGCAGCAAGCGCAACTGCGCGACATCCGCCGAGCTGTAGAGCCGCGCGCCGCGCGGCCCGCGCGTCGGCCGCACCACGCCGTAGCGCTTCTCCCAGGCGCGGATGAGGTCGGCCGACAGACCGGTCAGACGCGCCACCGTGCGCAGCGGTAACGCGTCGTGCGCGCTCGCCACCTCGCCTTCCGAGCTCCCGGCCATGCGTTCTTCATAGCCGACAGTTCCGGCGATGTCAACTCTTGTCCTGACATTACCTGTCGCACGTTAATCCTGACACACTATGGGTTTCTTGAGGCACCTCCTGGCCTGTCCGCTTTTTATCCGGTACAGGTACTGACAGATGCTCAAGGTCACGGTCACCGGTGCGACGGGAATGATCGGGCGACCGCTGGTGCGCCGTCTGCTGGACGACGGCTGCGCGGTGCGCGCCTGGTCGCGCGACGTCGAGGCGGCGCGCGCGCTGTTGCCGGCGGCGTGTGCGGTGGAGGGCTGGGATCCGGCCGGCGCGGTCGATCCGCACCGGCTGCGCGGTACGGACGCGCTGGTGCATCTGGCCGGGGCCGGAGTCGCCGATCGGCGCTGGAGCGCGGCGTACAAGCGCGTGATCCGCGACTCGCGCGTCGGGCCGACGCGGGCGCTGGTCGAGGCGATGGCCGCCCTGCCGCCGGCGGAGCGGCCGCGCGTCCTGGTCGGCGCGTCGGGCATCGGCATCTACGGCGATCGCGGCGACGAACGGCTCGACGAGACCTCGGCGCCCGGCGCTGGGTTCCTCGCCGAGGTCAGCCGCGAGTGGGAGGCGGCGGCACGGCGAGCCGAGGCGCTCGGCGTGCGCGTCGTGCTGCTGCGCATCGGCATGGCGCTGGCGGCCGGCGGCGGCGCGCTCGGCCGCCTGCTGCCGCCGTTCCGGCTCGGCCTCGGCGGCCCCGTCGGCGGCGGCGGGCAGTGGATGAGCTGGATTCACCGCGACGACCTCGTCGAGCTGGTGTGCTTCGCGCTGCGCCAGGCGCATGTCGCGGGCGTGCTCAACGCGGTGGCGCCGGCGCCGGTGGTCAACCGCGACTTCAGCGCGGCGCTCGGTCAGGCGCTGGCACGGCCGGCGCGGCTGCCGATCCCCGCCGCGGCACTGCGCCTCGCCTTCGGCGAGCTCGGCGGCGTGCTGCTCGCCAGCCAGCGCGCCCTGCCGGCGGCGGCGCTACGGCACGGCTTCGCCTTCCGCTTCGCCGACGTCGCGGCGGCGCTGCGCGACTGCTGCGCCGATCTGAGTCAGGTGATCGACGTCGAGCAGTGGCTACCGCAGCCGCCGGCGGCGGTCTTCGCGTTTTTCGCCGACGCCGCCAACCTGGAGCGCATCACGCCGCCCTTCCTGCACTTCCGCGTGCTCGGCAGCTCGACGCCGGCGCTCGGCACCGGCACCCTGATCGACTACCGCCTGCGTCTGCATGGCGTGCCGTTGCGCTGGCGCAGCGTCATCGAGCGCTGGCAGCCGGAGCGCGGCTTCGTCGATCGGCAACTGCGCGGTCCCTACGCGCTGTGGGAGCACACCCATCAGTTCACCGCGGCGAACGACGGGACCCTGGTGCGCGACCGCATCCGCTACCGGCTGCCGTTCGGCGCGCTCGGCGAGGTGATCGCCGGGCGATGGGTGGCGCGCGACCTGGCGCGCATCTTCGCCTTCCGCCGCGCCGCGTCGGCGGCGATCTTCGCCGCGCCGTCCACCGGCGTGGCAGTCGAGGGAGGAACATGATGCGCGACGCCTTGCTGCACGCGGCGGTCGCCGCCGCCGAGTCGGGCCGCGTCCCCGATCCGCTGCTGCGCGCCGCCATCCGCCGGCTCAATGCCCGCCGGCTGCGCGACGAGACGCGTCGCGCCGCCGCCGGCGCGCAGCGCGAGCTGCTCACCGCGCTGCGCGGCAGCCCGATCGCCCTGCACACCGACGCCGCCAACGCGCAGCACTACGAGCTGCCGCCGGCGTTCTTCGGCCTGGTGCTCGGCCGGCGCCGCAAGTACAGCGGCGCCTACTGGCCGCCCGGCACGGCCGACCTCGACCAGGCGGAAGAGGCGATGCTCGACCTCACCTGCCAGCGCGCCGGGCTGCAGGACGGCATGCGCGTGCTCGACCTCGGCTGCGGCTGGGGTTCGCTGTCGCTGTGGATCGCCGAACGCTACCCGCGCTGCCAGGTGGTCGGCGTGTCGAACTCGCGCCCACAGGCCGACTTCATCCGCGCGCAGCTCGCGGCGCGCGGCGGCGGCGCGCTGGAGATCCTCACCGCCGACATGAACGACTTCGCCGCGCCCGGCCGCTTCGACCGGGTCATCTCGGTCGAGATGTTCGAGCACATGCGCAACTACGAGCGGCTGCTCGAGCGCGTCGCCGGTTGGTTGGCGGCGGACGGCCGGCTCTTCGTCCACATCTTCACCCACCGCGCCTACGCCTACCCGTTCGAGACCGAGGGAGCCGACGACTGGATGGGGCGCTACTTCTTCACCGGCGGGCTGATGCCGTCGCACGACCTGCTCGCCCATTTCCAGCGCCACCTGCTGCTGGAGGACCACTACTGGCTCGGCGGCACCCACTACGCGCGCACCGCCAACGCCTGGCTCGCCAACCTCGACCGCCACCGCGACGCCGTGCTGCAGCTGTTCGCCGACACCTACGGCGCCGCCGACGCGGCGCGCTGGCTGGTGCGCTGGCGCCTCTTCTTCCTCGCCTGCGCCGAGCTGTTCGACTTCCGCCGCGGCACGGAATGGGGCGTGACGCACATGACCTTCACGCCGCGATGAGGACAGGCTGTTAGGCTGCTAGGCGGTTACGCTGTTAGGGGGGAGGCCTGAGAAATCAAACCCCTAACAGCCTAACAGCCAGCAGCCTAACAGCCTAACAGCCTTCCTCAGTCGTTCCGCGACTTGAACTGCGTCGCCGTCGCGCGCGTCGGCGCCGAGTACGTCGCGCCCCAGCAGCCGCCGGCGGCATTGCGCAGTTGCACGACCACCGGCGTGACCAACGTGTCGAGCGCCGGCAGCGGCAGGCCGCTGCCCTTGCCCTTCACCAGCAGCTTGGTCTTGCCGGCGCTGCCGGGCTTCAGCGTCGCACTGGCGATGCCCTGCGGCGCGGCACTGGCGCTGCGGTAGATGAAGCCGCTGCCCGCGGCGCGCCACACCGAGCCGCTGAGCAGGGTCGCGGCGAGGCGCGGCTGCGGCTGCGCCGCGGCGTCGTAGAGGCAGAGGCGGTAGCCGGTGCCGCCGATCGGATCGCCGAGCGCGGCGGGCAGCGTCGCGTCGCCGTGGGTCAGCTTCCACAGCAGGCGATCGCCGGCGTCGTTGGCGGCATCTTTCAGCAGCAGCATCGCCTGCTGCGCCGGCGCGCCGGCGCAGAGCGGCAGCGGCGTCCCCGTACCGGCGCAGTGCCCGGCGCCGTCGCAGCTGTCGCCATTGGTGCACAGATCGCCGTCGTCGCAGGCGCCGCCGCCCGATTCGAACTGGCAGGTCGCCGAGCAGCAGTCGCCGCTGGCGGCGTTGCCGTCGTCGCACTGCTCGCCGGCGGTGACGACGCGATTGCCGCAGCCGGTGACCGTGCAGTTGCCGTCGCAGCCGTCGCCGTCGATCGGGTTGGCATCGTCGCACTGCTCGCCCGGACCAGTGGTGCCGTCGCCGCAGGCGGCGATCTCGTCGGCGCCGAGGTCGACGCGGGCGCCATCGAGACGCGGCGCGCCGTCGAGGTCGGTCTCGCCCGGCGCCGGCACGAAGGCCGGATCACCGGCGTTCACCGCCGGCGAGCCGACCGCCAGATGGACGTCGCCGTGGGCCGGATCGAGCAGCAGCGGATCGGCGAGCAGCGAGTGCGCATCCTGCCCCGAGGCGGCCTGGTAGGCGACAAGACCGGCGGACGCATTGCCGTCCCACAGGAACTCCGCCGCGCCGGGGCCGCCGGTGAAGAACAGATTGTAGTCGAGGTGGTTGGCGGTGCAGCCATCCTCGCAGGTGAGCAGGCGGTTCTGCGCCGTGCTGACGAAGAGGTTGTTGCGCACCGTGTTGCCGTCGGCGAACTGGATCCACAGCTCGCCGAAGCCCGCCGCGTCCTGGTCGTTGTGCCAGGTGGTGTTGTTGAGGAAGCGGCTGTCGCGCACCCGGCCGACCGACGCCTTGAAGCCGCCGAACACCAGGCCGGTCTTGCGGTTCTCGAGCAGCACGTTGTCGCGCACGGTGATGCCCTGCGTCACCGTGCCGGCGTTCTCGGCGCCGACCTCGATGCCGAGGTCGCTGCCGACCACCAGGTTGCGCTCGATCAGGATGTCGCGCCCGCCGTCGACGTAGATGCCGCCGGCGAAGCCGCCGCCCTGCTGATTGGCACGCAGCACGGTGTTGCCGCGACAGATGCCGTTGCGCGCCACCAGGTTCGCATTCGGCTGGATGTCGGTCTCGCCGCCGATGAAGTCGATGCCGATGTTGTTGACGTCGCGCACGACGTTGTTGGTCACCGCGAAGTCGGTGATGTTGCCGTTGAGCGTCAGCGCCTCGCTCTGGAACGGCTCGCAGTCGTGGATCTCGTTGCCGTCGATGACCAGGTCGCTGATCGGCGTGGCCGCGGTGCCGTAGACGGTGATGCCCATCGCGTCGCTGCCGCGCACGTCGTGGATGCGATTGCCGCGGATCTCCAGGTGCGTGCCGGCCCCGAGAATGCGCACGCCGGAGCCGTCGCTGACGCCGAGGTTGTTGCGCAGCTCGAAGCCGATCAGCTTCAGGTAGCTGCGGTCCTCGATCAGCACCAGGTTCTCGCCCGGCACGCCGGTGCCGTCGACCACCGGCGCGTTGCCGGCCAGCGCGGTGAGCGTGATGTAGCCGTTCACCGCGTTGCCGCTGCGCGGGAAGACCAGCTTCTCGGCATAGACGCCGGTGCGCACCTGCACCGTGTCGCCCGCCTGCGCCGCGTCGAGCGCCGCCTGGATGGTGCCAAAGTCGTCCGGCACGGTGACGGTCGCGGCGCGCGCCGCGGCGGCAAGCGGCAGAGCGGCGAACGCGACGAGCGCGACGTGCAGATGACGCATGCTGATCCCCCGCGCCGATTCACCACCGCGCGCCGCCGCTTGTCAACGCGCCTTGCGCCCTCTTCCCCCCTTTGAAAGAGGGAATTGCTCCCCCTTCGAAAAAGGGGGGCAGGAGGGATTTTCACACCGACCGCCATGTCCGACATCGCCCTCCTCCAACACTGTGCCCTCGCCGCGCTCGACGCCGGCCGCGCGATCCGCGATGCCGTGCACGCCATGCCGGTGGCGGCGCGCGGCGTTCGGACGACGACGGCGCTCAAGCCCGGCGGCCAGCTGGTGATGGCGGTCGACGCCGCCGCCGAGACGGTCGGCGTCGCCCATCTCGAGCGCCTCAGCGCGGCGCTCGGACAGCCGATCGAGTTGGTCGCCGACGGCGCCAGCGAGCCGGTGTTGAGCGTCGGCACGCGGCACGGCGCGACGCGCGTCGTCGCGATGCTCGACGCGGTGGACGGCACCATCAAGGTCGGCGGCCTCGGCAATGCCGGCGACGGCAGCGCCGTGCGGCTGGCCAACGACGGCGGCTGGGGCGTTGCCTTCGCCTGCACCGCGCCCACCGCCGTGCCGTTGCAGTCGCTGACCATCGGCGACTTCGTCGTCGCCGCGGTGGTGGACGGCAATCCGCCGCGCGTGCCGGTCTACCCGCACGAGGTGATCGCGCTGCCCGCCGAGGGCGGCCTGGCGACCTACGACGTCAGCGATCAGCCGGCGGTGCGCGCCACGCTGCGGCACGCGCGGCGGGCGTACACCTCGACCCAGACGACGCTCGCGCAGTCGATCGTCTACCTCGACGGCTTCCAGGCGTTCGACCGGCAGACGCGCCTGGCGGGCGACGAAACGCTGATCGTCGAGCTCTACCGCCGCCTGATCAATCGCCACGACGGCGGCGCCTTCGACGTCTGGCGCCAGTACGGCAACCTGAGCGCGCTGCTGCGCATGCTGCTCGGCTGGCGCGGCGAGCGGCCGTGGGTCGAATCGCAGGGCGGCGCCTTCCTGGTGGTGAACGAGAACCTCGCCAACCTCATCCCGTCGGTACCGATCGTGCTCGGCGCCGGCGGCGTATCGGTGCAGCTCGACGGCCGGCCGATGGCCGAGCGCCGCCTCGGCGAGGGCCGCTGCAGCGTGCTGCACGCCGCCAATGAAGTGCTGTGCGCGGAACTTCTACGCAGCATCCCTCCCCCCTTTGAAAAAGGGGGGTGAGGGGGGATTTGCCGACCTACCCTCTGCCCTTCGATTGATGCAGCAGTCTGAACATCCCCCCTGCCCCCCTTTTTCAAAGGGGGGACACGACCCAAATGGGGAAGCGATTCACTACGCGTGGTGGATCCTCGGCGCGAGCATCGTGATCGAGCTGTTCGGGCTCGGCTTCGGCATCTTCGCGATCACCACCGTCTACCCGTACATCATCGAGGCGTTCCCCGACTGGTCGCGCAAGATGGTGTTCCTGCCGACCTCGCTGATCATCCTGGTGGTCGGCGTGTTGAGCCCGGTGATCGGCTGGGCGCTCGACCGCTTCTCGATCCGCCGCGTCTTCATCCTCGGCATCGTCCTGCAGGGCACCGCGCTCTATCTCTTCTCGCACGTGCAGACCGCGAGCCAGTATCTGGGCGCGGCGCTGCTGCTCGGCATCGGCATGTCGGGCGTCACCATCCTGCCCAACCAGGTGCTGGTGTCGCGCTGGTTCCACGCCCGCGTCGGCCTGGTGAACGGCGTCATCCTCGCCGCCACCGCGCTCGGCGCGGCGATCGCGCCGGCGCTGATCACGCGCCTGATCGAGGCGCTCGACTGGCGCAGCGCCTTCGTCGTGCTGGCGGCGCTCGCTTCGCTGCCGCCCTTGCTGGTCGTGCTGCTGATCGTGCGCGACTCACCGGCCAGCGCCGGGCTGGCGCCGTACGGCGCCGGCACCGTCGTCGCGGCGCGGGCGGCCGGCGGGCTGACGCTGCGCGAGGCGATCGCCTTCCCGGCCTTCTGGGTGTTCGCCGGCGCGATCTTTCTCGGCGGCATGCCCTGCTACGCCTACAACAAGCACATCCTCGTGTTCCTCGGTGAGCTCGGCTACGGCAAAGTCGAGGCGGCCGACTACAAGAGCCTCTTCTTCCTCGTCTCGGCGTGCGGGCGCGTCGCCTTCGGCTGGCTCGCCGATCGCAGTGACCGGCGCAATCTGCTGCTGCTGCAGATCGTGCTGATCGCCGTCGGCTACCCGCTGTTGTTCCTGGTTCCGACCCATCCGCAGATCCTGGTGCCGGCGCTGGTCCTGTTCGGCGCCGGCTACGGCGGCCTGCTGCCGTCGGTGCCGATCCTCACCGTGCACTTCTTCGGCCGCGCCCACCTCGGGACACTGCTCGGCGCGTACAAGGTCGTCTACGACGTCGCCGCCGCCAGCGCGCCGCTGTTCGTCGCGGCGCTCTACGACCACTACGGCGCCTACACCGTGCCGCAGATCTGGCTGACGGTGTTCGCCTGGCTGGCGGTACTGCTGGTGGTCTTCGGCCTGCCGCACCGACTGCCGGAGCGCACCGCACCGGTGGCGCTGTCGCAGCCCGCGGCCTGACGCATGCCGCAGCGCTCGCCGGTCCTCGCCCTGCTCGGGCTCGTCCTCGGCCTCACCGCGGCGTTCCTGGCGCTCGACCTGATCGAGTACGCGTACGCCCGCATCGGCATCGCGCCGGGTTGGATCGTCGCGCTGCTCGCCGCGTCACTGCTCGGAAGTCCGATCAATCTGCCGCTCGGCCGCATGCGCGGCGGCGACGCCGTACTCGCCGTCAACCTCGGCGGCGGCGTCATTCCGACCGGGCTGTCGCTCTATCTGCTGCTGACGCACGCGCCGACCGGCGCGGCGCTCGCCGGCGTGCTGATCGTGGCGCTGGCGGTGCATCGGCTGGCGCGCCCGGTGCCCGGCGTCGGCATTGCCGTGCCGCTGCTGGCGCCGCCGCTGATCGCCGCCGCCGCCGCGTTGCTCCTGGCACCCGATACCGCACCGTCGGTCGCCTACATCGCCGGCACGCTCGGCACGCTGATCGGCGCCGATCTCGCCAACCTGCGCCGGCTCGCCAGCCTCGGCGGCCCGGTCGCGTCGATCGGCGGCGCCGGCACCTTCGACGGCATCTTCGTCACCGGTATTCTGGCGGTGCTGCTGGCGTAGCGTCTCAAGATCGCCACAGATGAACACAGACCCCGCCACGACCCCGCCCGATGGACACAGAGCCCCGCCCTTCCATCCTTTGATTCCTGAACAGGAAGAAGGATTCTTTGCAGGCCCGGCGGCCTCCGTGTTCATCGGGCGGCGGTGGCGTGGGGTCTGTGTTCATCTGTGTTGTCCTGCGCTGCGATGAGCAACGACGAGACACCGCTGCGCGACACGCCGAATCGCGCGCGCGCGGACGAATGGGTGCTGACGCTCACCGCGCTCGACATCGCGGCGCGGGTCGATTGGGCGCCGCAGCACGGCTTCGTAGTGATGGTCGCGGCGGAGGACGCGGCGCGCGCCGGCGAGGCGCTCGATGCCTACGACCGCGAGACGGCGCCGCGGCCACCGCGGCCGCCGGTGCCGGAGTACGGTCCGACCCTCGCCGCGATCGTCGCCACGGTGGTCATCTGCGCAGTGTTCGTCGTCACCGGTCCGCGCGACTCCGGCCACGCCTGGTTCATCGCCGGCTCGTCGAACGCGGTGCGCATCGCCGACGGCCAGTGGTGGCGGCCGGTGACGGCGCTGTTCCTGCACGCCGACTTTCCGCACGTGCTGAGCAACGCCATCGTGCTGAGCATCTTCGGCACTGCGCTCTGCCGGCTGGTCGGGCCCGGTGTGGGCCTGGCGCTGATCCTCAGCAGTGGCGCCGCCGGCAACCTGCTGAACTACGCATGGCGCGGCGCGCCGCACGACGCGATCGGCGCCTCGACCGCCATCTTCGGCGGCCTCGGCGCGCTGGCCGCCATTCGCGCCGTACAACTGTGGCGCGGCGCCATCGCCTCGGCCTGGCGCGCCTTCGCGCCGGTCGCCGCCGGCCTGGCACTGCTCGGCATGCTCGGCTCCTCCGAGCGCAGCGACGTACTGGCGCACCTGTTCGGCTTCGGCGCCGGCGTCGTCCTGGGCGGCGCCGCGCAACTCGCCCTGCCCGTGCCGCCCGCGCGCGGTTGGCAGCACATCCTGGTCGGACTCACTGTGGCGATCGTCGCCGGCTGCGCGTTTGCCGCGCTGCGTTGAGGCTGCGAGATGCGTGAGCTGGGATCGGCCGCGCAAGCATGCATCGACGTGCCGCCGTCATGCGCAAGCGCGGGCGCGTCAAGGGGAGCCGCTACCGTCGTGAAGCTGGACGGGCCACACCGCTGACGGCGCCCTCACTCCTTCTGCGGCCACTCGGCGACGACGTAGGCGAAGGTGTGGCCGATGAAGCGGCCGATGTCCGCGCGGATCACGCGTTCGCCATCGGGCGAGGCGAACATGGGCTGGCCGGCGGCGAGGGTGATCTCGGCGAAGCCGTCCCAGTCGGGCGCGTCGGGCGAGAGCTTCTCGGTAACGATGTTGGTGACGTAGCGGGTCATGTGCGGGTGGTGCTGCAGCGCCAGCGGGACGTGCCGGGTCTGCCAGTGCTGGACGAATTCGTCGTGGCTGAGATCGGGGCGGCGGCGCAGCGGGCAGAACATCTTCACACCGGCAGCGCGGCGGCCGAGCGGGCGATCGACGGTGGACTTCTGCACCACCTCGCGGGTCGCGTAGGCGGCGGCGCCGCCCATGAAGCCGGCGACGTCGCGGTGCACGATCTTCTCGCCCTCGGGTGAATCGTAGAGCCGCTCGCGGAAGTCGGCGAGCGTGTCGAAGCTCAACTCGCCGATGCTGTCGAGCGCCGCCTCGCCGTCCGGCCCGTGCTCGACGATGTTCACCGTGTAGCGGCGCATGGTCGGATGATGCGCCAGCGCGATCGGCACGTGCCCGTCGAGCAGCAGCGCGGCATAGCGCGCGTGGCTGATGTCGGGCCGGCGCGTGCAGAGGAAGATGAGCTTCACCATGCGCGCTTCTTCGCCGCTCCACCGCGCCCGGGCAAGCGTCCGGTCAGCGCTTGCCGCGCGTCAGCTGCCGGTAGCGCACCATGTGCTTCAGCCCTTCGGCGCGATCGCCGAGGCGGCCGAGCAGCTGGCCGAGATTGTAGTGGGCGTCGGCGAAGCGCGGATTGAGGGCGAGGGCGCGGCGGTAGTGGGCGACGGCCTGGGTGGTGCGCTCGAGGTCCTCGCAGGCGAGCGCCAGGTTGTAGTGCGTCACCGGGTCGGTCTCGTCGCGTTGCAGGGCCTCGTGGTAGCAGCGCGCGGCGGTGGTGGCGTCGTCGGCCTCGTGCGCCAGGCGGCCGAGGTTGACCCAGGCGTCGGCATGGTCGGGATCGGCGGCGAGCACCCGCTCGTAGGCGGCGCGCGCCGCCTCGGGGTCCTCGTCCTCCAGCGCCAGGGCGCGCTCGAACCAGTCGCTGGCGTGCTCGGCGGCGGCGGCGCGCTTGGCACGGCTGCCGCTCGCCGACAGCGCCTGCGGCGGTTGGGCGCGGCGCGCCAGCTCGTCGACGGTGAAGGCGAACTGCAGCTGGCCGCTCTCCGGCTGCCAGACGTGATCGCCCTCGCGCACGACGACGCGGCCGCCGACCGCGGCGATGCGCACGCCGGTCAGCGGCCGCTCGGCCGGCAGCTGGCGCAGCAGCTCGGACAGCGCGCGGCGGATGCGGCGCGGCGGCACGTGTGCCTTGAGCAGGCCGACCGCGGTGCGCAGCAGGACGACGTCCTGAAACTCGAAGCGGTAGCGCTGGCCGACGCGGCCCGGGCGGCACCACCCGGCGTACACCATGGCGCGCACGTTGGCCGGCGTGACGCCGAGCACGCGGGCGACGTCGGCGGTGCGCAGCGCCGGGGCGGTCACTTCGCTTTGCGCACCTTGGGCACGGCGGCGACGCCCTTCGAACGCGCCGGCTTGCGCTCCGCCTCGACCGGCTTGGCGGCGGGCGGTTCCTTGCGGGCCGCCAGCGACGCCTTGAGCGCGTCCATCAGGTCGATGATCTGGCCCTTGGCCGGCTTCGCCTCGCCGACCGCGATCTCCTGGCCGGCGATCTTCTGCTCGATCAGCGCCTCGGCGCGCGCGCGGTAGGTGTCCGTGAACTGGGTCGGATCGAACGCCGGCACCGCCAGCTGCTCGATCAGCTGGACGGCGAGCTCGACCTCGCCGGGCTTCGGCGTGATCTCGTCGCCGCGCTCGATCTCGCCGAAGTCGCGCACCTCGTCGGCATAGAAGAGCTGATGCAGCATCAGGCCGTCCTGCGCCTGGCGCAGCAGCACCAGCTGCTCCTTGCCGCGCGTCGAGAATTTCGCGATCGCCCCCTTGCCGGCCTTGGCCATCGCCTCGCGCAGCAGCCGGTAGGGCTTGTTGCCGCCCTTGTCGGGCCCGAGGAAGTAGGTCTTCTCGAAGTAGATCGGGTCGATCGAGTCGATCGGGATGAACGCTTCGATCTCGATCGACTGGTCGCTCTGCGAGTCGAGCGCCTTGAGCTCGTCGGCACTGAGCACGGCGTACTGGTCCTTGGCGTACTCGTAGCCGCGCGTCATCTGGTCGCGCTCCACCACCTCGCCGCAGGTCTGGCAGACATACTGCTGCTTGAGCCGCGAGTTGTCCTTGGCGTGCAGCATGTTGAAGGAGAGCGATTTCGACTGCGTGGCGCTGAACAGTTTCACCGGCACCGAGACGAGCCCGAAACTGATGGTTCCCGAAGCGATCGCGCGTGGCGCCATGGCCTACCTCCAGAGCGAAGTCGTGGTCGTCCTGCACATCGTCTTGTCGATCCGGACCCTGCGCAATCGACACCGGCCAACGGTCTTCGCAGCGGCGGACCTTACCACCAGACCCCGGTCGGGGCGAGCCTTTTTGTGGTATGGCCAGCCGCGCGCTCGACCCGTCGGTTGCGTCCGCCGCGGCTGACAGCTGAAAGCTGACAGCCGAGAGCTGAATCCCATGCCCCGCTCGCTCGACCCCTACCGCCGCAAGCGCCACCCCGGCCGCACCCCCGAGCCGTTCGCCGGCGTGCAGCCCAAGGCCGCGGCGGCGCAGCGCTTCGTCGTCCAGCAGCACGCGGCGCGCCGGCTGCACTGGGACCTGCGCCTGGAGATCGGCGGCGTGCTGGTGAGCTGGGCGGTGCCGCGCGGACCGTCGGTGGACATAAAAGAACGGCGCCTGGCGGTGCAGACCGAGGACCACCCGCTGGAGTACGCCGGCTTCGAGGGCCTCATCCCGGCCGGCAACTACGGCGCCGGAGCGATGATCGTCTGGGATGCCGGCCGCTACCGCACGGTGGACGGCGTCGCGCCGGCCGACGGGCTCGCCGCCGGCAAGCTCGACCTGGAGCTGATCGGCCACAAGCTGCGCGGACGCTGGGCACTGGTGCGCACCAAGGGCGAGGACGGCCGCCAGTGGCTGTTCTTCAAGAAGGCCGACGCGGCCTCCGGCGGCGCCGAGCCGGTGCTGGCGCAGCCGGCGTCGGTCCTCTCCGGGCTCACCGTCATCGAGCTGCGCGACGGCGTCCGCCGCGACGCCGAGCTCGCCGCGCAGGCCGCCGCCGCCGGCGCGCCGCGCGCCACGTTGCCAGCGGGCGCGCTGAAGCCGATGCTGGCGACGCCGACCGAGAAGCCCTTCTCGCGCGACGGCTGGGTGTTCGAGCTCAAGTACGACGGCATCCGCCTGTTGATCGACCGGCGCGGCGGCGGCGCACCGCGCCTGCTGGCACGCAGCGGCCGCGACGTCACCGCCACGTTCCCCGAGATCGCCGCCGCCGCCGCACGCCTGCCGGCCGACGACTTCACCATCGACGGCGAGGTCATCGCGCTCGACGAGCGCGGCACCGGCTCGTTCGAGCGGCTGCAGCCGCGCCTCGGCCTGACCAACAGCTGGGACGTCGAACGCGCCGCTGCCGCCATCCCGGTGCAGGTGTTCGCCTTCGACCTGCTCGCCGCCGCCGGCCACGACCTGCGCGGGCTGCCGCTAACGGCGCGCAAGGCGCTGCTGCGCCGCCTGGTGCCAGCGGCCGGCGTCGTCCGCTATGCCGACCACATCGAGAGCGAGGGCGAAGCGTTCTTCGCCGCCGCCAGCGAGCACGAGGTCGAGGGCGTGGTCGGCAAGCGCGCCGCGTCGCCGTACCGCAGCGGCGTGCGCAGCCCCGACTGGCTGAAGGTCAAGCGCCCGCAGACCAACCGCTTCACCGTCGTCGGCTTCGTCCCCGGCAAGGGCACGCGCGCGCCGCTCGGCGCGCTGATGCTGGCCTGGCGGCGCGGCGACCAGCTGGTGCACGCCGGCAACGTCGGCAGCGGCCTGAGCGACGCGATCATCGACGCCATCCTGCCCAGCCTGCGCGAGGCGGCGCGCCCGGCGCCAGCGTTCGAGGTCGGCGCCGACCCGCTGCCGCGCAACGCCGTCTTCGTCGAGCCGCACTTCCTCGCCGAGGTCCGCTACACCGAGGTCACCGAGCGCGGCGCGCTGCGCCAGCCGGTGCTGCTCGGCGTGCGGGCCGATCTGCCGCTGGCGGACGGCGCCGCGCTGCCGGGCCAGGGCGCCGCGTCTCCACCGTCGGTCTTCCAGGAAGCGGACGCGTCACCCACCGACGTACCGCGCGGCGCCCCCGCGCCGGCCCGTGCGCCGCGCCGATCCGCCATCCGCTTCGCGCCCTCCAACACCAACAAGGTCTTCTGGCCCGACGACGGCTACACCAAGGGCGATCTGCTGGCGTACTACGACGCCATCTGGCCGGCGATCGCGCCGTACCTGCGCGATCGGCCGGTGGTGCTGACGCGCTACCCGGACGGCATCGCCGGCAAGTCGTTCTTCCAGAAGCACGCGCCCGAGTTCGTGCCCGACTGGGTGCCGACGGTGCGCGTCGAGGACACCGAGTACTTCCTCTGCAACGACAAGGAGGCGCTGCTCTACATCATCAACCTCGGCTGCATTCCGCTGCACGTCTGGAGCGCGCGCCGCCAGCACATCGAGCGGCCCGACTGGGTGATCATCGACCTCGACCCGAAGGGCGCGCCGCGCGCCGATGTCATCGCCGTCGCCAAGTGCCTGCATGCGCTGCTCGAGCCGCTCGGCGTGCCGCACTTCCTCAAGACCTCCGGCCAGGACGGCCTGCACATCATGCTGCCGCTCGGCGCGCAGTTGACGCACGACGAGGCGAAGACCTTCGGCGAGGTGCTGGCGCGCCTGGTGGTCGCTGAGCTGCCGCAGATCGCCACCGTCGCGCGCGCGCTCGGCAGCCGCGGCGGCAAGGTCTACGTCGACTTCCTGCAAAACGGCTCCGGCAAGCTCATCGCCGCGCCCTACTCCGTCCGCCCGCGCCCCGGCGCCACCGTCTCCACGCCGCTCGCCTGGAAGGAGCTCACCGCCCGCCTCGACCCGGCTCGCTTCACCATCAAAACGGTGCCGCCGCGCTACGCCAAGCTCGGCGATCCGCTGCTGCCGATCTTCGACACGCCGGTCGATGTCGGTGCGCTGTTAGGCGAGCTACAGAATCGCCACAGATGAACACCGAGAACCACAGATGAACACGGAGGCGCGCATCACGAGATGACGGTCTCCGAGCTCATCTGCGGTTCTCTGTGTTCATCTGTGGTGAATCTTCTTCTGAATACTTTCTAGCGCGCTCACGTCTGCCGCTGCGTCGATGGAGGACGATGCCGAGTTGGTGGCGCGCGCCAATCGCGGCGACGCGGCGGCGTTCGAGGCGCTCTATCGCCGCCATCGCGACTGGGTGCTGGCGCTGGCCGAGCGCTGGACCGGCAACCGCGACGACGCGCTCGACGTGCTGCAGGACGTCTTCGCCCAGTTCTTCGGCCGCTTCCCCGGCTTCGTCCTGACCGCACAGCTCAAGACCTACCTCTATCCGGCGGTGCGCCACCTGGCGCTCGACCGCATCCGCCGGCGCCGCCCCACGGTCGATGTCGACACGCTCGCCGACACCCTCCCCGCTCCGCCGCCAAGCGGCACCGGCAGCGACCTGCACCGCCTGATCGCGGCGCTGTCGCCGGCGCACCGCGAGGTGCTGCTGCTGCGCTACGCCGACGACCTCAGCCTGCCGCAGATCGCCGCCGCGCTCGGCGTGCCGCTCGGCACCGTGAAGTCGCGGCTGCACCACGCGTTGTCGGTGCTCAAGGCAAGGAGATCCACCGATGCACACGACAGCTGATGGCTGACAGCTGATGGCCGACAGCTTCGGATCAGCGCACCACGTAGCCGAACCAGACGCTCAACAGGGTGATGCCGAGCACGTCGAGGACGATGCCGTAGCGGATCATCTGCGGCTGGGTGATGTAGCCGGTCGAGTACGCCATGGCGTTGGTCGGCGTCGACACCGGCAGCATGAAGCCGAAGGTGCAGGCGACGGTGGCGGCGAGGCCGAGGGCGATCGGATCGCCGCCGACCTGCGTGCTGACCGCCAGCACCACCGGTACCACCATGTTGGCGCTGGCGGTGTTGGAGGTCGTCTCCGACACGACGACCGCCAGCAGCGCGAACAGGAAGACCAGCGCCGGACCGTTGTGCGACGGCAGGAACTGCGCCAGCAGCGCGCCGAGCGCCTGGGCCATGCCGGTCTGCATCATCAGCTGACCGAGGCACATGCCGCCGCCGAACAGCACCACGACCGGCCAGTCGATGCCGGCGAGGTCGTCGAGATCCATGATCGGCCGCGGGCTGCCGTCGCCCTCGCTGACCCAGAACAGCACGCCGGCCACCAGTACCGGCGCCACCGCTTCCGCCAGGTGGCGCGTGAGCCAGGCGCCGAGCTCCGGCATGGCGAGGCCGATCACCGGCGGCCCCAGCCAGAACGCGGCGGTGGTCACCAGCGCCACCGCGATGCGCCGCTCGACCGGCCGCCAGGCGCCGAGCGCCAGGTAGCGCGCCAGCATCTGCGCGCGGTCGTAGACCAGCGCCTGCTTCTCGTGCCGGAAGACGACGGCGAGGTAGACCGTCATCGCGACGAGGATCAGCAGCGTAACCGGCAGCACCTTGACGATCCACTCGTCGAAGCCGATGCGGTAGCCGGTCGCCTGCGCGATCAGGCCGATGCCGATCAGGTTGGGCGGCGTGCCGACCGGCGTGAACAGGCCGCCGATCGAGGCGGCGTAGGTGACGATGAGGATGAACGCCGCGGCGTAGGTCCCCGGCGCCTGGCGCGCGCCGCCGCTCATCGCCAAGAGCACCGACTGCGCGATCGGCAGCATCATCGCGGTCACCGCCACGTTGCTCATCCACGCCGACAGCGCGGCGGTGGTGAGACCGAGGAAGACGAAGGCGCGGGTCGGGTCGTTGCCGAGGATCGACAGCGACAGAACCCGGTAGGCGATGCGCTCGTTGAGCCGGTGCTTGAAGGTCACGCGCGCGAGCAGAAAGCTGCCGATGAACAGGATGATGATCGGGTTGCCGAATCCGGCGAAGGCCTGCTCGGCCGGCGCGACTCCGATCAGCACCGCCAGCGCCGGACCGAGCAGCGCGGTGACCGCCAGGGGCAGCGCCTCGCTCACCCACAGCGTCGCCACCAGCAGCATCACCGCGGTCAGGCGGCGCCCGGGTTCGGAGATCTCCGGCAGCGGAAAGACGTAGCCGAGCACTGCCAGGCCGACCGCCAGCGCCAGGATCGCCAGCCGCGTCGGCCGCGTCATCGCCCGCGCCGCGCCCTCCTCCACCTCGAGCATTGCGGCCGGGCTTTATCGGGGTGCCAGCGCGAGCGCTAGCCGCACGGCGGGAACACCGACGGGTCGGAACGACGGCGGCGCTCGCCGCCTGCCATCCGAACGCGGCTAGGTCGCGCGGACGATCTGAATCGAGCCGAGGATCGCCAGCGTCACCGCCGAGGCGACCACCATCTCGGCGATCCACCAGTCGGGCGGCACGAAGCTCGGCCCGAAGTACGCCGTCATCACGCGGCTGCCGACCCCGGCCAGGATGGTGAAGGTCAGCTCGATGTCGAAGCGGAACAGCAGGCGCAGGACGATCGCGATCAGCACGCCTTCCAGTCCGGTTTCCATCTGCGGGATGGGCAGCATCAGGGCCTCAAAACGAGGCCGGAGATAGCACAAAGGTGCAGCCGCATCCGCCGCGATTTTGCCTACGCCGCATGAATTTAGGCCCGATGAAGGCCCTTTCTGCCGAAACCTTCGGCCCCCCAAAGAAGAGTCCGTGGCGAAGCGCACGCTGCCCGACCCATCGTCCTCCTGATGGGCAAAAACAGACGCGGCGGATGGCGGCCGGTGAACCTTTCGCCGGCCTGCTGCGCTGAAGGGATGATGGCTGACGACCGACGCGACCCGCAGGCCCACCTCGATCTGCTCGAGCTCGACGCGCTGCGCGCCGGCGAGCCGCTGCCGGCGAGCGCTCGGGCACACGCCGCGTGGTGCGCCGAGTGTACCGCAGCACTGGCCGAGCTCGACGAGCTCGGCCTGGCGCTGCGTGCGGTGCGGTCGATCGACATCCCCGCCGCGCGCGACGCCGTCATCCTCGCCGACGCGCGGTGGCACGCGGCGCGCGTCCGCCGCACCGGCCGCGGCTGGATGCCGGCGGCGCTCGCCGCCGCCGCCGTCGCGGTGCTGGCGATCGCCGCGCTGCTGAACGGACGGGCCGCCCCGCACACCGACATCGAGCTCGCCAGCGCACCGGCGGCGCGTCTGCACGATCGCGCTGCCGACGGCCGCGTCACCGTGCTCGACGCCTTCGCGTTGGCGCGCGCCAACGCCGACCCGGCGGAAGTCGACGCCGTCCTCGATCGGGCGGTGGCGCTGGAGAACTGGCAATGACCCATCGACTCGCGACGCGCCTGCTCGGCGCCCTGCTGCTGGTCGTGCTGTCGCCGCTGGCCGGGCGCGGCGCGACGCCCGGGCACTTCCGCCCGGTCGAGATCTGGCTCGACAGCGGCGACGTGCCGCTGGCCGCCTATCAACTGGAGATCAGCGCCGGCGGCGACGCGGTGATCGTCGGCGTCGAGGGCGGTGCGACGCCGCCGTTCACCGATCCACCGCGCTACGACCCGGCCGCGTTGCAGGGCGGCCGCATCATTCTCGCCACCTTCAGCACCGCCGCCGACCTGCCGCGCGGCCGCACGCGCGTCGCGACGCTGCACGTGCGTGAAGCCGGCGACCGCGCCCCGCAGTATCACGCCACCGTCGTCGCCGCCGCCGGCGCCGACGGACGCCCGATCCCCGCCACCGTCAACCTCGTCGCGCAAGGAGACCCATCATGAGGAAGCTCTTCCTCCTCGCCCTGCTCGTGCTCGTCGTCGCGCTGGCCAGCAGCTCCTGCTCCAGCAAGAAGGAATCGGCCGCGCCTCCGTCGCCGACCGCGCCGCTGGCGCGCGCCCCGGAGACGTCGGCACCGGTGGCGCAGGCGCCACAGCCGCCGCGCGACCAGGAGAACCACGTCAGCTACATGGCGGATCCGCAACGCAACTCGCCCGGCGGCGCGCAACCACAGTATGCTCCCCAAGCCTTCAAACGATCAGCGAGCGGGGCCGGGGGGATGATGGCCGCCGACGGATCGCGCGAGCGCCTGCGGGCGCTCGGCTACGGCGAGGCCGACAAGAATCTCGCCGGCGCGGTCGGCCGGCGCGCCGACGAGCGCGCCGCCGGCCTGCCGCGCCTCGGCGCCGGCGAGGAGCTGTGGGTGATCGCGCGCGCCGACTGGAACCAGGGCGCCACGCCGCCCGAGCCGGAGTCGCTGCCGCGCTGCGGGCTCAACGCCAAGCCGCCCGGCTCCGAGCAGGAGATCCCGCTGCCGCTCACCCACACCGACGTCAAGGCGAGCGTCGCCGGCTACATCGCCAGCGTCTCGGTGACGCAGCAGTACGAGAATCCGTATCAGGAGAAGATCGAGGCGGTGTACGTCTTCCCACTGCCGCAGGATGCGGCGGTGTCGGAGTTCGTCATGACCGTCGGCGAGCGCAAGATCCGCGGCCTGATCCGCGAGCGCGAGCAGGCCGAGCAGCTCTACGCCGACGCGCGCCAGCAGGGCTATGTCGCCTCGCTGCTCACCCAGGAGCGGCCCAACATCTTCACCCAGTCGGTCGCCAACCTCGAGCCCGGCAAGCGCATCGACATCGCCCTCACCTACTTCAACCCGCTGGCGCTGCACGACGGCGAGTACGAGTTCGTCTTCCCGATGGTGGTCGGGCCGCGCTTCAATCCGCCCGGCACCGCCAACGGCGTCGGCGCGGTGCCGCGCGGCCAGCATGGCAGCTCCGGGCAGGCGACCGAGGTGCAGTACCTGCCGCCGAGTGAACGCAGCGGCCACGACATCGCGCTGACGGTGGACATCGACGCCGGCCTGCCGATCGAGCGGATCGAGAGCCCGACGCACGTCATCGACACCACCGCCCCGGCGCCGACCCGCCGCCAGGTGACGCTGCACGCCGCCGACACGGTGCCGAACAAGGACTTCGTGCTGCGCTACCGGCTGAGCGGCGAGGACGTGCGCGGCGCCTTTCTCACCCACCGCGACCAGCGCGGCGGCTTCTTCACCCTCATGCTGCAGCCGCCGGCCGAGCTGGCGCAGGCGGAGCGCGCGCCGATGGAGCTGATCTTCGTGCTCGACTGCTCCGGCAGCATGAGCGGCGCGCCGCTCGACATCGCCAAGCGCACCGCCGAGCGCGCCCTGCGCCGGCTCGGCCCCAACGACACCTTCCAGATCATCCAGTTCAGCGAGAGCGCCGCGCAGCTCGGCCCGCAGCCACTGGCGGCGACGCCGGCCAACCTGGAGCGCGGCCTCACCTACCTGCGCGGGCTGCAGAGCGAGGGCGGCACGATGATGATCGAGGGCGTCAAGGCGGCGCTCGACTTCCCGCACGACCCGCAGCGCCTGCGCGTCGTCTCGTTCATGACCGACGGCTTCATCGGCAACGATCCCGAGATTCTCGGCGAAGTGCAGCAGCGGGTGCGCGACGCGCGCGTGTTCAGCTTCGGCATCGGTTCATCGGTGAACCGCTACCTGCTCGACCGCATGGCGGTGCTGGGTCGCGGCGCGGTCGCCTACGTCGGACTCGACGAGGGCTCGCAGCGTGCCGTCGATCAGTTCTACGAGCGCGTCTCGCACCCGGCGCTCACCGACCTGTCGATCGACTGGGGCGCGCTGCAGGTCACCGACGTCTACCCGCAGCGCCTGCCCGACCTGTTCGTCGGCCGCCCGGTGGTGATCACCGGCCGCTTCCGCGGCGACGCGCCGACCACGGTGCGCGTCACCGGCCGCGCCGGCGGCACCGTGCGCACGGTCGCCGTCGCCGCCGATCCCAGCGATGGCGGCGCCACTCATCCGGCGCTCGCCAACGTCTGGGCGCGGCTGAAGATCGCCGACCTGGAAGACCGCGCCACGGTCGAGCCGAACGACGGCACCGCGATCAAGCAGGTCGCCCTGGAGTACGGGCTGATGTCCGGCTACACCGCCTTCCTCGCCGTCGACTCCAGCCGCCGCACCGCCGGCGACCACGGCACCACCGTCGCCGTCCCGGTGCCGGTGCCCGACGGCGTGCGCTACGACACCACCGTCGGCCCGAGCGCCAAGCGGGAGATCGAATGAGCCCGCGCGCGCTGGCGGCGTTGCTTGCCGTGGCACTCTGCGCCGGTTGTGCGGCGAAGGGAAGCTACCCGACCCGTCTGAACACGCGCGCTCAGCTTGGCGATGCGGGAACGGCAGACGACGCGGAGATCGAGCGCCTGTTCGCCGCCAGTCCGCAACTGCCGGCGGCGCCGCGCGCGGCGCTGCTGCTGATCGGTAGCCGCTACGCTGGCAGTGTCGATGCGGAGGATGCGCTGGCCGACCGGCTGCGGCGGCGCCTGCAACGCTCGCCGTTTCTCAGCGTACAGATCCTGCCCGAGAGTCTGGCGGTCAGCTTCACGCCGAGCCATGGCCTGTCGCTCTCGCACATGCGCAGTGCGGCGGCGCGTCTGCAGGACGAGGTGTTGGTCGTCATCAGCACCGACGTGGACGTCGACACCGGGACCAACCTGCTGTCGGCCACCTACTTCGCACTCGTGCCGATGGCCTTCGTGCCGGGCAGCGAGGTTGGCGCCTGGGCCAGCGCCGAGGCCTGCGCCATCGACGTACGCAGCGGCCTCTTCCTCGGCTGCGCCAGCGGTCATGGTCAGGCGCGCGACGGCTTCGTCATCCCGCTCAACAGCGAGACAGCGCGCCGCGACGTCGCCCGCGAAGCGCTCGGCCGCGCCGCCGCCGGGCTGCCCGATCAGATCGCCGACCTGGTCGCGGCGCGAATCGCCAGCGGCGCGGGCCAGGCGCCGCTCGCCGCGCACGGTCCGGCGGGCCCACGCTACGACACCGTTGCCGCCGATTGACGCCGCTCGGCGCTGCGCGTGCCGAAGCCGAACAGCAAGCACGCGGCGATCGGCGTCACCGCGGCGACCAGGAACATCGGGCGGTAGCCGTAGTGCTCGGCGAGCAGGCCGAAGGCGAAGCCGCTGGTGGTGACGCCGAGGTTGAAGGCGCCGTTGAACAGCGCCTGTGAGCGGCCGAGCTGCGCC
>JANRJF010000113.1:0-6051 GCA_033764095.1 Deltaproteobacteria bacterium
CGCGGCGTGATGCGGTCGGCGATCGCCGCCCAGTCCGGCGCGCTGTCGAGCCCGGCCAGCTCGGCGCGCCAGTGCAACGCGATGGCGTCGAGCGCCACGGCGCCGAGGTCCTCGCCGGCCTTCCACATGACGTCGTCGTACAGCCGCCGCGCCGCCGCGACGTCGAGTCGTTCGAGGTGGTGCAGCGCCAGGTGCCAGGTGTTGTGCACCCAGATGACGCGATTGCTCTGCGCCCAGCTGGGCAGCGCCGCGCTCAGGTGGGCGATGGCCGGTGCGACCGTGCCGCGCCGGATCCAGGCGTGCGCCAGGGCGTGGTCGGCCCAGGGCGTGAGCGGCGCCAGCTCCAGGGCGCGCCGCGCCGCATCCTCGGCGCCGGCGGTGTCGCCGCACAGCTCGCGCGCGAAGGCGAGCATCGCCAGCAGATCGGGGTCGTCGCGGTGGTGCGGCAGCAAGCGTTGGACGTGGGCGCGGAAGCGCGGCCCCTCATGCTGCTGGCCGAGCACGTAGTAGAGGAACTCGGCCAGCTTGGCGGCCAGCAGGTCGGCGGGAAACTCGCTGGTCAGCCCCTCCAGGCGCGCGGCGGCGGCGGAGAAGTCGTGCCGCTGCCAGGCGCGCAGGGCGCCGTCGAGCTGCGCCTCGCGCGGCAGCATGCGCGGCGCCAGCAGCTCGGCGCGGGTGAGGAAGCGCATCGCCTCGCGGTCGCCGTCGCGCGTCTGCCCGAACAGATGCAGCGCCGCGGCGTCGAGCTGCAGCAGCGGGACGTCGGGGAAGTGCTCGGCCGCCGCCAGCACCGCCTCGGCGCCGGCGGTGACGCGCACGATGCGATGCGCGAAGTCGTCGATCGCGGCGCGCGCCGCGTCGTCGTCGCAGGTGATCGCCAGGCCGCGGGCATCGGTACGCACGCCGGCAGTCTAGCGCACCCGCTGCGCCGCGGCATTCCCGTTTCACCACAACGACACGACGGCACCACGGCACCAAGCCGTGTCGTTGTGCCGTGGTGTCGTTGTGTTTATGGCGTCGGCTGCGCCTGCGCCGCGGCGACGGCGCGGGTGCGGATCTCGTCGGACAGGCGCTCGACGGCGCGGCTCATGGCGGCGGCGAAGGCGTCGGGGTCGCCGGCGGTGCAGGGTTCGTCACCGGTGAGCGAGTCCTCGAACAGCACCTGGCGCGGGCCGCGCGGCGGCACGCGCACAAACAGCGCGCGCAGGCGGACGTGCGCCAGGCAGCCGTCGTCGTCGCGCTCCTCGAACGTCTCGATCCAGCCGTTGAGCTCGTAGTCGCTGGGCAGCGCCGAGGGCGCCTGCAGCACCGCCTGGAAGGCGTCGGCGGCGGCCAGGTCGCGCGCCACCAGGTCGGTGATCATCGCCGCCGGCCCGGCGATCCACTGGTGGTAGGGGTCGACGCCGATGTCGTAGGCGCCTTCGCGATAGACGAAGCTCTGGCTGTCGTAGGCGGCGGCGATGCCGAACGGGACGACGCGCACGGTGGCGGCCACCGCCGCGCCGTCCGGCGTCGGCGGCTGGTAGGCCATGCGGTAGGTGCGGGCGGTGGGGCCGGAGGAGAGGCTGCCGCAGCCGGCGGCGAGCAATGCGGCGAGCAGCGGGAGATGGCGCGGGCGCATGGCGACCTCAGTCCTTGCGCGCCGGTCGCTCGGCCGGCGGGGAGGAGAAGAGCAGGCGCGACGGCTGTTGGCGCAGCGAGCCGGTGAGCTGCTCGAGGTTGGCGGTGGTGCGGTTGAGGCGTTCCATCAGCACCTGCAGGTCGAGCACGAACGACTGCGAGGTGCGCGCCAGGCCGTCCACCTCGCGCAGCGCGCCGCGCAGCTCGCGGCCGGTCTCGCCCTCGCGCAGGTCGAGCAGCAGCGCGTTGGCCTCGCCGGTCGCCTTGCGCAGATCGGCGACCACCGGCTCGAGCTTCACCCCGGCGGTGGCCGCCTCGATGTTGAGCGTCACGCGCGCCGCCGAGTCGGTGATCGCCGACAGGTTGGTGAGCACGCGCTGGACGCGGTCGTCGCGCAGCAACTGGTCGGCGGCCTGCAGGGTGGCGCGCGTGTCGGCCGAGATACCGGCGAGATCGACGCTCATCACCTTCTTGTAGATGTCCTCCAGCGCCTCCTGGATCGCCTTGAACTGCGACGCGGTCGAGGGGATCAGCGGGTAGTCGGGGGTGAACGACAGCACCGGCGCGTTGTTCAGCGCGTCGCCGCTGTGGCGGTCGATCTCGATGTAGCGCAGGCCGGTGATGCCGGAGAGCTGCAGTTGCGCGCGCAGGCTGGGATCCTTGAACAGCAGGTCGTCGTACTGGCGGTCGATGCTCATCGTCACCTGGATGAGGTCGCCGTCGGGCGCGATGCCGATCTTCTCCACCCGGCCGGCGGGCACGCCGCGGTACTTCACCGCTGCGCCGGGATCGAGGCCCTGCACCGACTCGGAGAAGTACGAGACGGCGAGCGACTCGTCGGCCAGGTAGCGGCTGGCTCCGAGCCAGATCGCCGCCGACACGCCGATGACGATGGCGGCGATGACGAACAGGCCGACGCGGAATTTACGCACCTCGGTTGCCACGCGGGGACCTCCGGTGTTGCGGGTGCTCGGCTGGCTGGCGGTTGAAGAAGGCGTGCACGCGCGGATCGTCACTGGTGTCGCGCAGCTGCTTGGGCGGCCCCTCGGCGATGATCCCCTTGGTGCTCGGGTCGAGCATGATGCAGCGGTCGGCGATGGTGAAGATGCTGGCCAGCTCGTGCGAGACGACGACGATGGTGGTGCCGAGCGACTTGTTCAGCTGCACGATCAGCGCGTCGAGCTCGGCCGAGGTGATCGGATCGAGCCCGGCCGACGGCTCGTCGAAGAACAGGATGGCGGGATCGAGCGCCAGCGCGCGCGCCAGCGCGGCGCGCTTCTTCATGCCGCCGGAGAGCTCCGAGATCATGAAGTCCTCGAAGCCGTCGAGCTTCACCATCGCCAGCTTGATGCGCACCAGCAGCGCGATCGTCTCGGCCGGCAGGCTGGTGTACTCCTCCAGCGGCAGGGCGACGTTCTGCCCCAGGGTCAGCGAGCCGAACAGCGCGCCGGCCTGGAAGGTCACCCCGAGCTTCTGCTGGATGCGGCGCAACTGTTCCTCGTCGGCGTGCGTCAGGTCGTCGCCGTCGATCACGACGCGGCCCGCGTACGGGCGCAGCAGGCCGATCATGTGACGCAGCAGCGTCGTCTTGCCGCAGCCGGAGCCGCCGACGATGACGAACACCTCGCCGCGCCGCACCTCGCAGGTGATGTCGTGCAGAATGGTCTTCTCGCCGTAGCGCGCCTCCAGGTGCTCGACCTGGATGACCGGGGCGCCGGCCGCGCTCGCGTCACCAGACATTGAACAGCACCGTGAACACCGCGTCGGCGCAGATGATGGCGAAGATGCCGGCGACGATCGCCGAGGTGGTGGTGCGGCCGACGCTCTCGGCGCTCTCGCGCGCCTCCAGGCCGCGCAGGCAGCCGATGGTGGCGATCAACACGGCGAACACCAGCGCCTTGACCAGGCCCTGGCCGATGTCCCACGGCACCATGTACAGCCGCATCTGGCGGAAGTAGACCACCGCCGGCAGGTCGAGCTTGAAGACCGCGACGAACAGGCCGCCGAGGATGCCGACCAGGTCGGCGAACAGCGTCAGCAGCGGCAGCATCACCACCAGCGCCACCACCTTCGGGGTGATCAGGAAGCGGGTGCGGTCGAGCCCCATCGCCTCCAGCGCGTCGACCTCCTCGTTCACCTTCATGGTGCCGATCTCGGCGGCATAGGCGGCGCCGGAGCGGCCGGCGGCGATGATCGCGGTCATCAGCGGGCCGAGCTCGCGGGTGATCGACAGGCCGACCAGATTGGCGACGTAGATGTCGGCGCCGAACTGGCTCAACTGCGTCGCCGCCTGGAAGGCGGTGATCAGGCCCATCAGGAAGCTGATCAGCGAGACGATCGGCAGCGCCTCGTAGCCGGCGCGCTGCATGTAGAGCCAGACGTCGCGCCAGCGCATCTTGGCCGGGTGGCGCGCGGCGTCGAGCAGGCCGAGCAGCACCTCGCCGGTGAAGGCGACGAAGCGGCGCGCGCTGGCGAGCGCATCCAGGCCCCAGGTGCCGGCGCGGTCGATGAACGGCTCCGCGGCCTCCTCCGGCGGCGCGCCGTGCTCGATCGCCTCGTCGTCGATCAGCCCCAGCAGGCCGTCGATGTCGGGCGTCGAGCGATCGATGGTCAGCGCGCCGCCCTGCGCGGCCAGCTGGCGGCGCAGTTGGATCAGTACCGCGCCACCGCCGCTGTCGAAGTACTCGACGCCGGAGAGATCGAGGTGCACGTCGCGCGCGCGCGGCGGCAACGCGCGGGTGATGTCGGTGAGCAGGCGCTGGGCGTTGCCGACCGCCACCCGCCCGCGGATGGCGATGGTGGCGGCGCCGTTGCGCTGCTCGGCCGAGAGCTCGTAGTCCGCCGCATCCGCCACGGGGGCGATTTATCTGATGCGGGCGAGGCGTACCACTGGGCTAGCCTGCCTGCAGGATTTGACCACAACGACACCACGCCACAGCGACATCACGGCGGCGCTTGTGCCGTGGTGCCGTGCTGGTGAGGAGACCCTCAGGCCTTCCCGCCGCGCACTGTCAGTGCGATGAGCGGGAACAGCAGCACCGACAGGATGCCGGCGCCGACCAGCGCGGCGGCGTTCTCGGGCAGCATGCGGCCGGTGGCCTTGCCGAGCTCGGTGATCACCACCACCAGCGGCAGTGTGGTGGCCGAATAGAGGCCGAGCAGGACGCGCTCGCGGGCGGCGAGGTCGCGGCGATAGAGCAGCAGCGCCGGGAGGCCGCGCACCACCAGCAGCAGGATCACGAACAGCGGCACGCGCGCCAGGCTGTTGGCGCTCCCCGCCAGCGCAACGAGATCGAGCTGCGCGCCGCTGGTGACGAAGAAGATCGGGATGAGAAACCCGAAGCCGAGCGCGTCGAGCTTCTGGCGGAACGGCTCGGCGCCCGGGCCGCGCGCCACCAGGCCGACCAGGCTGCCGGCGGCAAAGGCGCCGAGCAGGATGTCGAGGCCGAGGAAGTCGGCCAGCACCACCAGGCCGCCGAGCAGCAGCATCGACAGGCGGATCGGCAGCTGGCTGGTGCCCTGCAGCGTGCGCGACAGCAGCGCGATGACGTGCGGCGGGCGCAGCCGCAGCGCCACGACGGCGCAGGCGAGGGCGATGAAGACGAAGGTGGCGAGCAGCCCGGAGCGCAGCGCCAGCCCCTCGTCGCCGGTGATGATCAGCGAGAACAGCACGATCGGCCCGAACTCGGCGATGGCGCCGGCGCCGAGCACGAAGCGGCCGAACTCGCTCTCCAGCTCGTTCGCCTCGCGCAGGATCGGCAGCAGCGTGCCGATGGCGGTGGTGCTGAGCGCGACGGCGACCAGCACCGGATCGGAGACCAGGCCGGTTGCCTGCAGGCTGAAGGTGGAGGCGAGGGCGATCGCCACCGACAGCCCCCAGCCGCCGAGGCCGAGGTTGAGCGGGCGGCCGCGCAACCGGGAGAACTCGAGGTCCATTCCGGCGAGGAAGAAGAGGAAGGAGATGCCGAGCGCCGAGAGCATCTTCAGGTTGCCCTCGGCGGCGATCAGGTTGAGCCCCTGCGGGCCGATGGCGACGCCGAACAGCAACTCGAGCACCACCAGCGGCAGGCGCAGGCGGATCGGCAACTCGTTGAACAGCGGCGCGATGGCGGCGACGAGCAGGACGATCAGCAGCGCGTGATGGTGAAAGTGCGACGCTTCCATCGCGCTCAACCCTCGCCGCCGCGGGCGGTTGGCGCGCGCCGCGGCGCGGTGGCCTTGACGACGTCGGCGGCGAAACCGTCCCGGCGCACGCGCGCGACCTCGCTCCGCTCAGAAGGGGTCGACGATCGCGGGCGCGCGGCCGGGCTCGCGCGGCGCCGTCGCCGGCGTCGCGGTCGGGCTCGGCGACGGGCCGGGCGCGGTCTCGGTCGGCACCACCTCGCGCGGCGCGAGGGCGGGTGGCGTCGGCGTCGCCGCGTCGGCCGCCGG
>JANRJF010000114.1:0-2053 GCA_033764095.1 Deltaproteobacteria bacterium
CGCAGACGACAGGTGGCCGCCGCGAAGACCAGCGTCCAATACTCACCTTCGCGGCGGAACACCTGTGACTGCGGTGCCATCATGGCCTTCTCGAGCGCGGCATTCGCCCGGATCGCGCGAGAGTTGCTTCCTTGCAGACTGCTTCTGCGGTGGGCCGACTCACCGCCCGAGCGCGGCGAAGCGCAGCGCTCCACTCGGCGGGGTCGACGGCCCCCCTCGTCGGGCAGAGGCCTGGGCACTGGCGGCGTGCCGTGCCGGAGCGGCCTCGGTCCGCTCGGATTCCTCGGCCTCGGGATCGTAGACGCAGAGAACGCCGATCTGCAGGCTGGCGCGCAGGTGGTGCGCCAGCGCCGGATGGACGGCGGCCACGTGCTCGAGCGCGGCGGCGATCTCCTCCGCGACGCTGGCGCGGGCGCGCTCGCGCGCGTCGTGCAGCTGCACCCGCGCGCGGGGCTCCTCGACCGGGCGCCGGCCGTTCTCCTCCAGCATCAGCGCCGACACCGCGACGTGGGGCTGGGCGAGGAGGAAGGCGAGATGGCGCAGGCCCGGCGCATCGTCACAGCGGCAGATGGTGCCGCCGAAGGTCAGCGTCCACCGCGGCTCCGATCCGGGAGCCCGGCAGTCGCGCTCGATCTTGGCTGTGTCCCGCGTCACGCCATGCACGGCGTTACAATCGGTGGAACGGTTGTTCACTGATGGAACAAGATCCGGGGGGAGCGCCCTCCGGCCGGGTGACGATCCCGCTGTGCCGGCCGAATCCCACCCCGCGAAGCTCCACAGCGGCGTTTTGCGCCGCACTCGAGATCAGGCGGCGCGGCGGGCGGCCGTCTCGGTCTGGCCCCAGGGCAGGCCGAGGGTGTCGTAGAGCTGGCGGGCGCGGGCGAGGTGGTCGGCGGCGCCGCGGCCGTCGCCCAGATCGATGCCCCAGGTGGCGGCGTCGAGATGGGCGCGCGCCAACTCCGGCGCGGCGCCGAGGCGCTCGCAGGTGGCGATCGCGCGCGCCAGGGTCCGGCCGGCGTCGCGCGTCTCGCCGAGCAGCCAGTGCAGGTTCGCGCCCAGGCGCTCGATCTCGCCACGCTGCACCGCCACCTTGGCGGCGAGGCGTTGCGCCGCGCGGGCGCTGCGGCGCGCCCGCTCCGCCGCGTCCGGCCCCGGCGCGGCCTCGAGCACGGCCAGGTCGTGCAGCAGGCGCCCGACGGCGTAGCCGCTCAGGTGCCAGGGCGGGATGATCGGCGCGTGCTCGATCACCTCCTCGGCGCCGCGCAGCGTCCGTGCCGCCGCCTCGGCGTCGCCGAGCAGCACCTGGGCCTTGGCCTTCGAGCCGAGCGCGAGGACGCGCAGGAGGTCGTCCTGCGCCACGGTGTGATAGAGGTTGGCGGCGTCGAGCGCCGCGTCCAGCCGTCGCTCCTCGAGCTGCAGGAGCATCGTCTCGCAGGCGCTGTTGGTGCGGGCGAACTGGAAGCCGTAGGTCTCGGCGATGTCGGCGAGCTGCTCGATGCGGCGGCGCGCGCCGGCGAAGTCGCCACGCCTGAGTCGCCGGTCGGCGTCGAGGCCGAGGTAGGTGTTGACCTCCCACAGGCCGCCGTAGCGCAGCGCGGCGGTGACCACCTCGTCGGCGACCGTGCCTGCGTCATCGTCCCATCGCCCCTCGAGGTAGTTGCAGATGCACACCAGGCAGTCGTGATCGAACTGGTCCTTGGCGTGTCCGGGGCGTCGCAGGCGATCGGCCAGCGCGAGGTAGCGCCGCCCGAGGCGGAACGACAGGCCGGAGTAGGCGAACATGGCGGCGAAGCCGCCGTAGAGGCCGATCACCTGGTCGGGGACGGCGGCGGGGTCGGTGCGGTTCAGCAGCCGCACGGCGCGGAAGTAGTCGAACACCAGCCGCGTCGGGTCGCTGGTCGACTGCGCCTTGATGCGGGAGTAACGGATCTGGATGTCGTCGCGATCGCGCGCCTGGCCGGCGTTCGAGCCGAACAGCCGGTCGGGCAGGAGCAGGCGGGCGCCGACGGCGAGGGCATCGCCGGCGAACTGCAGCGCCGCGGCCGGCAGGCCG
>JANRJF010000115.1:0-21977 GCA_033764095.1 Deltaproteobacteria bacterium
CGATCGACTCAATCTCACTTCCTCGTCGTCGTCGTCCTCCTCCTCGCGCTCTCTTCCTCATTCTTCAGGCGTTGATCCGTGAACTCCGTGGAATCCGTGTCCGTATAATCCGTGGCCCAAAGAGGCGTGTGGCGTGCGTAGCGGGTCACGGCGCGGGCACCAGGCGCAGGGTGAGCGGGTGGTCGAAGTACTGGATGAAGACGTCGCTCCAGTACTTCTCGTGCATGGCTTTGGCGACCGCCTCGGCCATGTCCGGTGCCGGCTCGGCGGTGACCTTCTCGAAGGTCTGCCCGCCGATGCGGATGGCGAGCGTCGGCTTGGTGGTGTTCGACTCGACGCGTCCGGCGGCGCGGCTGCCGAGGCGCATGTAGACCTGCCCGTCGATCACCACCAGCCACACCGTCGACCAGTGCTCGCTCTCGCCGGGGGCGGTGGTGCGGAACTCCAGCGTCTCTTCCTTGCTGAAGGCGGCCGGATCCCAGTCGGCGAGGGCAGGGGCGGCGGCGAAGGCGACGGTCAGGGCGAGCAGCAACTGGCGCATGCGGACCTCCGGGTCGTGGTGGCCGGGCTTCTATCTGCTGTCCGCCCCGCGCGCCAACCACGGAGCACCGTCAGAAGTTGTACTCCGCCTGCCCGGTGTAGATGACGTCGGCGCGGATGCCGTCGCGGTTGACCGGGAACTGGAAGCTGGCGGTGAGCACCAGGCCGCCCCACGGGTTGAACTTGAAGCCGACGCCGGACTGGATGACGTCGTCGTTCAGGCCGTCGCGCTTGTCGTCGTGATAGCCGAGAAAGTCGGCCGCCACGGTCATCCAGTCGGCGACCAGGAAGTCGCTGCCGGCGATCCACTGCGCCTGGCTGACGTCCTGGCTGCTGCGGAACGAATAGCCGAGGTTCACGTGCGGCGAGACGCGCCCGAAGTTCTTCGAGGCGATGAACCAGGGTGTCCAGGTCGGATCGTTGAAGCCGAGGAAGTTGTCGGCGTTGCCGGTCGGCAGCGTCAGCACCTGCGCGACCGCGAGGTCGGCCCATTTGGTGTCGACCAGGTGCCACTTGGCGCGCAGGTAGAGGTCGCCAGTGCCGGTGGCGTGCTCGTCGAAGGTGTCGCGCGCGCAGCGGAACGGCAGGCTGCAGACCGCACCCTGACCGGCTTCGATCCGCCCGGGCTGGTTGGGGCTGAACGTGGCGACGTTGAACAGACCGCCGTTGCCCTTCGGGTCGAGGGTTTCCGCCAGGGCGCTGCCCTGCATGTGGGCGTGGTTGATCGCCAGCGCCAGGCTGACGTCGATGTCGTCGGTGAGCCCGTACGCGGCCGACAGGTAGAAGAGGTCGAAGCTGAACGACAGGTTCAGCGACGTCTTCAGGATGTCGTCGCCGTAGATGAGCTTGTCGCGTTCAGGCAGGCCGTCGAAGTAGGAGTCGGAGAACGCCGGCTGACTGGAGGTGATGTTGCCGAGCGAGTCGCCGTCGAGGGTCGAGAAGTTGACCCGTTGGTAGGACATGCCGACGTTGTAGCGTCCCTTGCCGATCGTCTGCGCGCGTTCGGCGAACCCCGACCCGAGGCTCTGCTCGAAGCGCACGAAGGTGTCGAGATCGGAGTCCCAGGCGAAGCTGAAGGCGCCGCTGGCCGAGGGCAGCGGAACCTGCGAGCGCGCCACCGACAGCTGCGCGGACAGATCGCGGAAGCGCGAGACGATGCGTGGCGACTGCTCGCTGAAGTCGGTGCCGCTCTGGTCGATGGTGGTGTTCAGCGAGCCGCCGAACAATCCCGGGATCACCTGATCGAGCGGCACGGCGCCGGCGGTGGTCGGCAGCAGCGCGACGGCGAGCGCGCACGCCCAACCGCGGAGCGGACGGGCGCGGAGCGAGATCCGCGCGTGCTGCTCAGCGCGGGCTCGGGCGGTCGCGCATTCGACTATTGTCCGCTCCCGATCTTCCAGGTCGACTGCTCCCGGACCAGCACCTTAGTCAAACGCACTTCGAGGCGCACGGGGCGGCCGCTCTGCGCGTCGGTGAAATGATCGCGGCGGACGAAGGAGGCGACGACGCCGTCGTGATGCGGCGTGACCTGAATGTCGGCGATCTCGACCACCAGGTCCTTGGCGTTGGTGAGGTAGGTCTGCAGCGCCTTGCGCTGGCGCTCGGAGAAGTTGACGTAAACCGCCGCCACCTCGTCCAGGTTCTTGCTCTCCAGGGCTTTGCGGTAGCGCTCCAGCAGGGCCCGCACCTGCTGCTCGATCTCCGGCGTCACCTCTTCGGCACGCGCCTCGCCGACCGCCAGGCCGGCGAGGAAGCGCCACAGCGGCGCCAGGCTGGAGTGGCGTTCGGTCTTCTTGCGCGTGCGCTCGGCGCGCGGCGACGGCTCGACGACGCCCTCGGCTTCCAGCAGCAGGCGGTAGGCGTCGACGTCGGTGTTGGTTTCGGTCTCGATCGACTGGCCTTCCTCCGGCGACACCTGCACGCGCAGGCGGCGCAGCATGCTCAGCACCAGTTGCTTCTGCAGGTCGAAGAACTGGTCGAGTTGCCCCTCGACGCTGTCCGACGCCTCGTTGACCCCGGTGCGCGCGTCGACGATGCGCGCGTCGATGCGCAGCGTCTTGTCGCTGACGTAGTACGCGCCGGTGAGCAGCCGGCCGATGCCGAGCTCGCGCGCGGTGATCAGCGGGTCGGTGCCGCGGGTGCGCGCCGTGCGGTCGATCAGCTCGGGCGAGTAGACCTTCAACGCCTGCACCTTGCTGAGCTCGGTGTTGAAGGCGAGGCGCAGCGCCTGGCTGATCCAGTCATAGGCCGGTTCGTGGCGCAGGTTCTGGAAGTCGAGCACGCCGATGACGTTGCCGACCGGCGGCCCGGCGGCGGTCGGCGCCGCCGGCGCTACCACCAGTGGCGTGGCGACGCTGCCGGCGTCACCGACCTGCAGGAAGGCGAAGTCGGTGCCTTCCATCTTGCTGTAGGGATGCTGGCGCCCCTGGGTGAGCGCCGGGACGCGGCGGGCGACGTACGAGAACAACTCGGAGACGGTCAGCGTGCCGTCGCCGTCGGCGTCGGCGCTGCCGCGCAGGCCCTCCAGCGCGGCGAAGGTGAAGGCGCCGTGGCCGAGGCCGGTCTGCTCCTTCGACTCCTCGCCCGGCTTGGTGGCGGCGAGCAGGAAGAAACCTTCGCCGGTGGTGACCTGGGCGGCCATCTCGTCGGCCGACACCATGCGCTTGGTCGGGATGCCGAGCGCGCCGGAGTGACAGGTGTCGAGCATGACGATCACCGAGCCGACGTTGCGCCGCACGATGCGCAGCAGCTCGTCGAAGTCCGACATGCGCAGGCCGTCGCTGAGCAGGGTGTCGGCGGTCGCCGGGTGGGGCAGGAAGTAGTAGCTGCCGCTCGACAGGTCGCGCACGCCGTGGCCGGCGACGAACAGCATCGCCACGTCGTCCGGCCCGGCCTGGCCGAGAAAGCGCGACAGGCCCTCCATGATGCTCTGCCGGGTGACGTCCTCGTTGGTCAGCACCAGCGAGCGCACCTCGCGGTAGGGGCCGCGCTTGGCCGCCTCGCGCAGCGCCTCGGTCATCGCCGTCGCGTCGGCGTCGGCGAATTCCAGGTTGAGCTCGGGGCTGGCATAGCGGCTGACCCCGACCGACATGACCCATAGAATGGGGCCGCTACCGCTCTGGGCGGCGCTGGTGATCGCGGTCGGCTGCCCGAGCGGATAGGCGCGGTCCAACGCGGTGGTGCTCCACAGCGTCCAGATCGCCAGGGCGCTCGCCGCCAGGCCGATCCCCGCCACGACGTAACGCCAACCGGCCGCCATGGTGCCGCGCACCACTACGCCGGCCCCAACGGCCGCGCAATCCACGCCTCGCCCCGGCCACAGGGATGCGCAAGCTGACGATTCTCTTGCATGGTGCGGGAATTTCTAATGATTTGGCTGCCTGGGCGGCATGATTCAAGCTCGACCTGCGCACCCGGTCAGTCGCCTCGCATGCGCCTGGCGAGCCGCCTGGAGGGGCAAATGTCCGATGCGATGATAGCCGACGCAGCAAACTGTTGGGGATGCGCATCCCCCCCGGCAGAGGCACATGGAAGCGCGATGCGGTTTGCGGGCCCCAGCCCGCGCCGGAGGGACGGTTGGACCCGCTAGACGAGGCGCGGGAAGCACAGGAACTGATCAGCCGCTGCCTGTCGGGGGACGTGGACGCCGCCCGGCATTTTCAGTCGGTCTACGGCGAGCTGATCTACGGCTATCCGATTCGGGTCTACCGGGTTCCACCGGACGAAGCGGGGGATTTCTACGTCTTCGCCTTCGAGCGGGGGCGGATCTTCCGTCGTGTACGGACCTACGAGGGGCGGGCGCCGTTCCGCGCCTACCTGCTCGGCTTCGTGCTGGACGATCTCGTGCTCGAATGGAAGCGCGGCGTGCGCGAGATCGAGACCGTGTCGATCGAAACCCTCGGCGAGCTGCCCGACCTCGCAGCGGCCGACCGCGCCACAGCCGATGAAGGCGAAGGACTCATGGATCGCACGTCGTTCACGCAGTTACTGACGGACCTCTCCCCCTCGAAGTCGGTGGTCATGAAACTCCTCTACGTCGAGGACTACGAGTTCCAGCCGTCCGAGGTGCGCTACCTGTCGCAGGTGTCGGGCTGCGACGTGCCCGAGGTGCTCGACCGCATCGACCGTCTGCGTTCGACGGTGCGCGAGCGCGAGGCCGGCCTGAAGCGGATGGAGGATGCGCTCGACGCCGTGCAGGCCTGGATCCAGCTCTACGAGCGGCGCGTGCAGCGCATCAACGACGACCTCGCCGCGCTGCCGCCGACCAGCATGGCGGCCGAGCGCCTGCGCGAGGAGCGCGTCCAGCTCGAGCGCAAGGTGCAGCGTCGTCGCCAGCAGCGCGCCAAGCTGCTCGCCCAGGCGCAGCGCCGCAAGGTGACGGCGCCCTACAAGGAGATCGCCGCGATGCTGAACACCAGCATCGGCAACATCGGCTCGCAGATCGCCCGGCTGCGGCGCGAGCTGCTGACCAAGGTGGGCTCGGTTCCGGCCGGGCTCGAGGTCGGCCACGACGTGGCGGCGCGCTCCTGATCCGCGCGCACGCCGATCCGATCCCTGGGTTCCCGCTTCCGAATCGATGAACCGAACTGAGCAGGAGCGTTGCGTTCCTGACGAGCCGCGGCGACGGCGCCGCGGTGGAGGACACCAGCATGACTGACGCGCGGCAGTCCGCCCCGGCGGGCGCGTGCCCTGATTTCGAGGTCCTGTCCTGCTTCGCCGACGGCGAGCTCGACGCGGCGGGCAGTGCCGCACTGAGCGCCCACGTCGCGCAGTGCGGGCGCTGTGACGCGCTGGCGCACAAGCTGCGCGAGGGCTTCGAGGCGGGGCAGTCGCCACGCGACGCAGGGCTTGGCGGCGCCGGCTGCGCCGGCGACGAGACCCTGCTGCTCTACGCCTCCGGCGCGCTCGCCGGCGAGCCGGGCGAGGCGATGGCCGCCCATGTCGCCGGGTGCGACGCCTGCGTCGCCGGCCTGGTGCGCCTGCAGCGGCGCTTGCGGGTCGCCGCTGCGGTGGCGACACCGGTTCCGCCGGCAGTGCAGCGGCGCGCGGCGGCGGTGCTCGCCGACGCGGCGCGCGAGCTGGCGCCGGCGGTCGAGCGGCCGCGGCCGGTGGTGGTGCATGCGCCGTCGCTCGGCGAGCGCTTGCGCGGCTGGCTGCGCGTTCCGGTGCTCGCACCGGTGGCGATGGCGGCAGCGGCGCTGTTGATGGTCGCGGTCGGGCAGCGGCCGACGAGCGAACCGGTCGGCGGCGAACGCAGCCGCGCCGTGAAAGCAGAGCCGGTGGCCATGCGCGTGCGCGTGGCCGACGCGCCGGTGTACCAGCGTCCGAGCGGCCAATCGGAGGTGGTCGCTACGCTGCGGCGCGGCGCGACGGTGACGGTTGCCGGCGAAGAACGCGGTTGGTACGAGGTCCAACTCGAAGGGGGGACGCCCGGATGGGTGGCGCGGGAGGACCTCGAGTAACCGGTGGACATTGAATCCATAAGCGCTCGCAGGCGCGGCGGCTGGCTGGTCGTCGCGGCCGCATTGGCGCTGTGTACCGCGGCAGTCGTGCGCCCAGCGATGGGCGAGGAACGGTCGTTGGCGTGTGGTGTCTCGTTCTCCAACGCGCTGACCCCCAACGCGGTCGACGAGTACGAATTCGAGGTGCCGGTCGGCGCCGCAGGCCTGGTGCAGAGCGCGGCGGTATCGACGCAGCTCGGCAAGGTGCGCCTGCGCGTGGTCGATGACGACGGGCAGACGGTCGTCGATACCTGCACCGGCCTGGCCTTCTTCACCGCCCGCCCCGGTTCGATGCGGTTGCTGGTTTCGCAGTGTCCGCCGGGAACCACCGGTGGGGTGTACACGGTCACGCAGAACGTGATCTCCGACGGCGCCGGCAACTGCGCCCAACCGTTGTCGTGCGGCGGTACGCCGGATGGGACGGCCTTCGACACGCCGGGAGAGGTCGATTCGTACAGCGTCGCGGTCAGCGCCGGGACCCCGGTCACGCTGTCGACCAACTACACGCAGGCGAGCGGGCAACCGCGCCTGCGACTGTTCGATCCCGATGGCCAGGGCTTCGCCGATCAGTGCAGCGGCACGGTGCAGTTCACCGCGCCGAAGAGCGGCGTGTACACCGTGTTGGCGAGCGCCTGCGCGGGGACCCCCACGGGCCCCTACCGGATCGTGCTGGCCGAGCCGAATTGCCCCGCCGGACCGGTGATCACCACCTTCGGCGTCGCCAACGCGCAGAACGAACCGCAGCGGCCGATCGGGGTCGATGCCTTCAACCGGCCGATCTTCAGCGAGTCGTTCGGCCTCAACTTCAGCCTGATCATCGAGGGGCGTGCGGGGGCCAACCGCGTCAATCCGGGGCCCTATCCGGTGCCGTACGGCGACGAGAACGCCGACATGCAGATGATCATGTCGCGCCCGCTCGGCGACGGCAGTCCGGTCGTCTGCGACATCTCGCCGCCGAATATCGGCGGCGTGCCGGCCACCGTCCCGTTCGCCTTTTCCAATGGCGACGCGCCGCAGGACGTCGTGCACGACATGGGGTGTCGCTTTCGCGACGGCATGGGCGACTTCCTTGCGCGCACCACCGACATGGAGGCCTGCACCGTCTCGGATCGCGGCTTCGGCTTCGGCTTCGTCGATCGCGGCTCGCGTTTGCAGTTCTGCGGCGTCATCGCCAGCGCCTGGTCCTTCCCGCCCGGCGACACCGTCGTCGCGGCGCGGATGAAGGACGCGCGTGAGCAGACCTTCGGCGCGGTGCGCGAGATCGTCATCCGGGTCGGCGATCCCAACCCGCCGACCTCGACGCCGACGCCGAGCTTCACGCCGACGCCGTCGCGCTCGCCGACCAGCACGCCGACGCGCTCGCGCACCTTCACGCCGACCGCGACGCCGACCCAGCCGACGATCCGCGTCACGCCGACCGACACCCGCACCCGCACGCCGACCAAGACGCGCACCGCGACACCCACTGCCGGGACGCCGACTGCCACCACCACCGGGACGCCCGCGACGCCCACCGCGACCGGCACGCCGGTGACCTGCGTCGGCGACTGCAACGGCGACGGCGAGGTGACCATCGCCGAGATCACCACGGTGCTGAACATCGCGCTCGGCAACCTGCCGCTCGATGACTGCCCGGCCGCCGACGGCGACGGCAGCGGCTCGGTCGACATCGCCGACGTCATCGCCGCGGTGAACAACGCACTGAACGGCTGTTCGCAGTAGCTGTCAGCGATCAGCTGTCAGCTGTAAGCCCTGAACCGATTTCTCGCCGACAGCTGATGGCTGACAGCTGATGGCTGATGGCTGACAGCTGACCGGCGGCCTGTTACGGATCGGCGAATGACCGCTCCGTCCGCCGCTGCGACGCCGCGCTGCCGCCACTTCCCGCAGTGCGTCGGCTGCACGCTGATCGGCACCGCCTACACCGCCCAGCTGGCGGCCAAGCGCGAGCGGTTGGCGGCGGCGCTGGCGGCGCATGCGCGACTCGCCGGCGTCACCGCGCCGGCGGTCGAGGGCTCGCCGCGCATGTTCGGCTACCGCAACCAGGCCAAGCTGGTAGCGCGCCGCGCCCGCCGCGGCCTGCTGCTCGGCGTCTACCGGCCGGGCACGCACCAGGTGGTCGATATCGCCCAGTGCGAGGTGCACCACCCGCTGATCACCCGCGTGCTCGCCAACGTGCAGGCCGCGCTGGAAGCGGCGGCGGCGCCGATCTACGACGAGCGCGACGCCAGCGGCTGGCTGCGCTACGTCGTGCTGCGGGTGAGCGAGTGGAAGCACGCCGTGCAGGTGATCCTGGTGGTGCGCGACCGCAGCTGGCGCGGCGAGCGCCCGTTGCTGGAGCGCATCCGGCGCATCCGCGGCGTCGCCGGCGTCGTGCTCAACCTCAACGCCAGCAGCGGCAACGTGATCTTCGGCGCGCAGTTCCTCGGCCCGCCGCGCGAGCTGTCGCTGCTCGACCGCCTCGCCGGCTTCAAGCTCAGCAGCCGCGCCGGCGCCTTTCTGCAGGCCAATCTCGGCACGGCGCGGCGCGTCTACGCCGCGGCGACGCGCTACGCGGCACTCGGTCCGGAGGCGAGCGCGGTGGATCTCTATTGCGGCGTCGGGGCGCTGACCTTTCATCTGGCGACGCAGGCGCAGTTCGTCGTCGGCGTCGAGGCGGTGCCCGGCGCGGTGCTCGACGCCAAGCAGAACATCCGTCTGAACGGCTTCCACAACGTTCGCTTCCTCGCCGCGCCCGCCGCCGCCGGTATGGCGCAGGCCGCCGAGCTGCTGCAGCACGTCGACGTCGTGACCCTGAACCCGCCGCGCACCGGCGCCGACGAGGCGGCGCGCAGCGCCATCCACGCCGCCAAGCCGCGGCGTATCGTCTACGTCTCGTGTGAGCCGAAGACCCTGGCGCGCGACCTCGACTGGTTCGCCGCGCGCGGCTGGCGGGTCGGCGAGCTGGCGGCGTTCGACATGCTGCCGCAGACCGAGCACGTCGAGACAGTGGCGTTGCTGACGCGGGCGTGACGACGGTCGTCGGGCGCACGCGCGCGGTTGCTCCGCCCGCGACGTCCGTCTAAGCAGCGCGCATGTCCGACGACGCGCTCCGGTCGCTGCTCGATCGCGCCGCCATCCAGGACCTGCTGGCGCGCTACGCGCACGGCGTCGACCGGCGCGACCTCGACACGGTGGCGGCGTGCTTCACGCCCGATGCCGGCTACCAGGGCTCGCTCGGCACCGGCACCATCGCGGTGGCGCTCGACGCGTTGCGCGACCGCATGCCGCGCTACCGCACCACCATGCACTTTCTCACCAACGTGCTGATCGAGCTGCACGGCGACCGCGCCAGCAGCGAGACCTACGCGCTCGTCTACCATCGCCTGGAGGGCGAGGACGAGGACGAGGATTTCGTCGTCGGCGTCCGCTATCTCGACGAGCTCACCCGCTTCCCCGACGGCTGGCGCATCACCCGCCGGCGCACCGCGATGGAGTTCCAGCGCAGGGACGCGGTGATGCCGCCGCCCGGCTGAGCGCATTTGCGCAGGGGCGCTTGACTCGCCCCCCCACGCCGACGAAGCTCGCGCGCATGCGGTGTCGCTCCTGCGGGACGGAGCTGCTTCCCGGCAAGGCGTTCTGCCACGCGTGTGGCGCCCGGGCGCCGCAGGTCTGCGGGCAGTGCGGCGAGGTGGTCGAGGCGGGCTTCAAGTTCTGCCCCACCTGCGGCAACGGCCTCGAGGCGCCGGCGGCGGCCGAGGCGAAACCGGCGACCGCGATCCCCGAGCCGCTGGCCGAGAAGATCCGCGGCGCCGCGCCGTCGGTCGGTGAGCGCAAGCAGGTGACGGTGCTGTTCTGCGACCTCGCCGGCTCGACCGCGGTGGCGGGCGGCCTCGACCCGGAGGTCTACGGCGAGCTGCTCGAGCAGTACGTCGCGTTGGCGATGCACGAGGTCTACCGCTTCGAGGGCATGATCAATCAGCTCTCCGGCGACGGCTTCATGGCGCTGTTCGGCGCGCCGATCGCGCACGAGGACGCGCCGCTGCGCGCCGTGCGCGCGGCACTGGCGATCCGCGACGCGCTGGCGCACTTCAACGCTCAGCTCGTCCGCGAGCGCGGCATCGCGCTGCCGGCGCGCATCGGGTTGAACACCGGACCGGTGGTGGTCGGCACGGTCGGCAACGACCTGCGCATGGACTACACGGCGATCGGCGACACCACCAATCTCGCCGCGCGCCTGGAGCAGCTGGCGACGCCCGGCACCATCCTGATCAGCGAGCCGACCGCGCGGCTGGTGCGCGGCTTCTTCGAGCTGCGCGCGGTCGGGCCGCTGGAGGTGAAGGGCAAGGCCGAGCCGGTCGCCGCCTACGAGGTGCTGAGCGCGCGCGCCGCGGCAACCTCCATCGAAGTCGCGGCCGAGCGCGGCCTGACGCCGCTGGTCGGTCGCGCCGAGGAGCTGGCGCAACTGGAGGCCTGCTACGACCGCCTCGCCGGCGGCTACACGCAGATCGTCGCCGTGGTCGGCGAGGCCGGCAGCGGCAAGTCGCGGCTGATCTACGAGTTCCGCCAGGCGCTGCTGGAGCGCGGCGAGCCGGTGGCGTTTCTCGAAGGGCGTTGCGCGGCGCTGAACCAGAACGTGCCGTTGGCGCCGTTCGTCGCGGTGCTGCGCCAGTACTTCGATCTCGGTCCGAACGACTCGGAGGACAGCGCGTGCGAGAAGGTGGCGACGCGGCTGGGCAAGAGCGCGACGATGATCGACGACGCCTATCCGCTGCTCTGCCGCGTCCTCTCGGTACCGGCGGAGCTGCCGGCCGATCTGCCGCTGGAGGCGCTCAAACAGGAGACCTTCGAGGCGATCGGCAAGTTGATCAGTGCCGAGAGCCGCCGCGCGCCGGTGGTGATGATCCTGGAGGACCTGCACTGGATCGACGAGCCGTCGCTGGAGCTGCTGGAGATGGCGCTGGCGCGCCTGATGCGCGCGCGGGTGATGATCCTGATCAGCCACCGCTCCGAGTTCCGTCCGCAGTGGCGCACCAGCGCGGCGCTCACCCAGGTCCACCTGCGCCCGCTGCTGGAAGACGACGTGCTCGCCATCGTGCGCTCGCTCGCCGGCGGCGCGCTGCCGACCGAGCTGGAGGGCCGCATCCTGGCGAAAGCCGAGGGCAGCCCGTTCTTCGCCGAGGAGCTCACCCGCTCGCTCAGCGAGGAGGGGTTCCTGACCAACGGCGGCGGCAGCGTGCGGCTGACGCGGCCGGTCGAGGAGATCCTCATTCCCGGCAGCGTGCGCGAGGTGATCGCGGCGCGGCTCGATCGCGTGCGGCCGGCCGCCAAGCGCGTCGCGCAGCTGGCCGCCGTGCTCGGTCGCCAGTTTCGCCGCAGCGATCTCAGCAAGCTGCTGGCGCCGGAGGGAATCGACGTCGACGGCGAGCTCGGCGAGCTGACCCGCCGCGGCGTCATCCACCGCAAGAGCCTGTTCTCCGACGACGAGTACCGCTTCGGGGAGAGCCTGACGCAGGAGGTCGCCTACGACAGCCTGCTGCTCAAGCAGCGCCGGCAGTTGCACGGCCGCGTCGCGACGCTGCTGGAGCAGGGCAGCTTTGATCCGTCGCTGGCGCGTCCGGCGCTGATCGCACACCACTACGCGCTGAGCGACGACCGCGCCAAGGCGGTCGAGACGCTGCTCGGCGCCGCCGGCGAGGCCGAGCGCCTGCCGTCCTTCCGCACCGCGCTCGACCTCTATCGCCAGGCCTGGGAGCTCGGCGAGGCGGCGCTGCGCGACGGCGCCAGCGATTCGCGCTTCCGCCAGTGGGTGATGGAGGCGACCGCCGGCTATGCGCGCATCACGGTGTTGTACGGCTCGTCGGCCGAGCCCGACGCCGAGCGCGCCGCGGTGCGTGCCCGCGAGCTGGCGCTGGAGCTCGGCGACGCCGCCACCGCGACCGTGCAGCGGGTGATGCACGGCATGCTGCTCACCGCCGATCCGAGCCGCTTCGCCGAGGGCGTCGAGATCACCGAGGCGGCGGTCGCCGAGCAGCGCGCCCAGCCCGACTCGCCGATCCTGCTGCACACCACGCGCGCCGTCGCCTGGCACGCGCTGCTCGACGGGCGCTTCGCGGCTGCGCGCACGACGCTGGAGTGGCTGCTGCGCGAGCTCGAGGCGCAGGGCCAACGCGACGCGCTGTCAGACGTCTACGTCAGCTCGCGCTGGATGCGCGAGGGCGTGCTGTTCGCCAGCGACGAGTTCGACGCCGCCTTCGAGTCGGCCACCGAGACCTACGCGCTGGCGCAGCAGGCCAACAACCGCACCGTGCAGAGCGGCGCGGCGTCGGTGCTGGCGCAGGTGCACATGGTGCGCGGCGAGTACGAGGCGGCGCGGCGCTGGGCGGCGCGCAGCCTGGAAGTCGCCGAGCAGATCGGCGGCGTGGCCGGCGCGCAGCGCGGCGAGGCGCTGGTGCTGGCGGCGCGCGTCGCGCTCGGCGAGGCGGTGACGCTCGGCGCGCTTGCCGAGCGTCTGCACGACGGCGTCGCGCACGGCGGCAACATGCTGCTGTCGATCCAGTCGATCGTCGAGGCCTACCTCGGCCTCGGCGAGATCAAGCGCGCCGAGCGCATCGCGCGGCTGGCGGTCGAGCGCGCCGGCGGCCGCTACCGCGAGATGCTGGCCACCGCCTCGCTCGGCGACGCGCTGGTGCGCCAGGGCCCCGCCGCGTGGGGCGAGGCGGAGCGGGTCGTCGACCGCGCCAACGGCCTCGCCGAGGCGCTCGGCAGCCGCCAGGTGCGCGTGCAGACGCTGCTTGCCCGCGCCCGCCTGGCGTTGGCGCGCGACCTGGGCGACGACGCCCGCCGCGCTCTCCACGAGGCGCGCAGCACCGGCGCCGCCATCGGCCTGACCCGCTACGACCGCCTGATCGCCGTGCTGCTCAGCCAGTCCGACGTCGGCCTCAGCGCCGCCGCGTCCTGACCGCGCCAGCCGCGCTCGCGGCGGTGCTGCGCACCGCCGGCCGACACACGGTCGGCCAGCTACCCCGGACGGAAGCGGGCTGACCAACCGGCCCAAGCGTGCCCGCCCCAGGTAGCCGGCCGACCTCGCGTCGTGCGCGTCACGCCGAGGCGCGGACCGCTGCGATGACGTCGTCGATCTGCGCCTCGCCGAGGAACGGCGACATCGGCAGCGAGAAGACCTCGCGCGCGGCGGCTTCGCTCACCGGGAATGCGCCGGGCCCGTAGCCGAGCGCGGCGAAGCCGGGCTGCAGGTGCAGCGGCCTGGGATAATGGATGCCGGTGCCGATGCCGCGCGTGGCGAGCGCGGCGAGCAGCGCGTCGCGGCGCCGACTGCGCACGACGTATTGATGGTAGACGTGCTCGACGCCGGGGCGGACGCGCGGCAGCGTCAGCGGCAGATCGCGCAGGCCGGCGTCGTAGCGCGCCGCGACCGCGCGCCGCGCCGTGTTCCAGGCGTCGAGGTGGCGCAGCTTGATGCGCAGCACCGCCGCCTGCAGGCCGTCGAGGCGGGAATTGCGGCCGTTGGCGATGACGTGCGTGTACTTGGTCGGCTCGCCGTGCGCGGCGAGCAGCCGCATGCGCGCGGCCAACTCGGCGTCGCCGGTGACCACGGCGCCGGCGTCGCCCATCGCGCCGAGATTCTTGGTCGGGTAGAAGCTGAAGCAGGCGACCGCGCCGAGCGTGCCGCTGACCCGCCGCATCCCGTCCACCGTGCAGGTGGCGCCGTGCGCCTGTGCGGCATCCTCGATCACCGCGACGTCGTGCGCGCGGGCGAGCGGCAGCAGGCGCTGCATGTCGGCCGGCTGTCCGTAGAGGTGCACGGCGATGATCGCCCTGACGCCCGGCGTCGCCAGCGCCGCGGCGCAGGCGTCGACGTCGAGGGTGAAGTCGTCGCCGATGTCGACCAGCAGCGGCCGCGCGCCGACCCGCACGATCGCCTCGATCGTCGCCGCGAAGGTGAAGGGGACGGTGACGACGACGTCGCCGGCGCCGATGCCGAGCCCCTGCAGCGCCAGCTCCAGCGCGTCGGAACCGTTGGCGCAGCCGACGGCGTGCGCGGCGCCGAGATAGGCGGCGAACTCCGCTTCGAAGCCGCCCACCTCGTCGCCGCCGATGAAGGCGGTGCGGTCGATCACCCGGCCGACCGCGGCGTCGATCTCGGGGCGCAGCGCGCGATACTCGGCGGCCAGGTCGAGGAGCGGAACGGGCATCGTGGGCTGCGCGCAGGACGTCGTCGGTCGTTCGTCGTCAGCGCCGGTGCGCGCGACGACGAACGCAGCGCGACGAACCGGGGTGACTCAGCGCTTCACCGGCGGGTGGTAGAGCACCAGCATCGTGTAGGTGAGGGCGGGGCGGTCGTCGCTGCCGACGACGTGCACGGCGAGCTCCGACGTGACCTGCGTGCCCTTCGGCTTCGCCTCGACGGCGACCAGGCGGGTGCGGGCGTGCACCTTGGCGCCGGCCGGCACCGGGCTGACGAAGCGCAGCTTGTCGGAGCCGTAGTTGGTGGCGTTGCCGTAGCCGACGATCTTGTGATCCGAGGCGGGGCGCAGCGTCGGCACCAGGCTGAGGGTGAGGAAGCCGTGCGCGATGGTCGTCTTGAAGGGACTCTCCTTCTTGGCGCGCTCGACGTCGACATGGATCCACTGGTGGTCGCCGGTCAGCTCGGCGAACTTGTTGATCATCTCCTGCGTGACCTCGACCTCGGGGCCCCAGGCGCCGAAGGTCTCGCTGACCTTGCCGCGCAGCGTGTCGATGTCGTCGAAGCGGATCTCCTGCATGTGCTCCTCCCCTGTCTGGATGACGCCGGGCCAACGCCCGACCCCTGGTCCCTAGTATGCGAGGTAGCGCGTGTCCACGGGCCGGAGGATCGACCAGCACGACACCAAGGCCACCAAGAAAGAATCACGGCTTGGTGCCCTTGGTGCCCGTGGCGGTCAGTCTCCGCGCGCCGGATGCGCCGCCGCGAACGACGGCGAGTAGTGGCGCAGCGAGTCGTACAGGTCGGCGAGCGCCAGCTGGCCGGGCGCGGTGGGCTCGCCGACGAAGGAGTAGGTGAGCAGCGAGCCGACCAGCGGAAAAAAGACGCGTGATGCGGCGCCCTCGGCGCCCATGCCGATGACGATGCGTGGCGGCCCGTCGGCGCGCAGCAGGTCGCACAGGCGGGCGAGGTCGTCGGGGCCGTGCGCCGCCGCGGCGATCTTCACCACGTCGCCGTGGTCGCTGCCCTGGCGCAGGACGGCGCGCAGCGTCGCGTCGTCGGCGGTGCGGTCGAAGTCGTGGTAGGAGACGATCGCCAGACGCTCGTGCCGGCGCGCCAGGGCGACGGTCTCGTCGCACAGCGGCGAGCGCAGCTCGATGTCGAGCCCGTCCACCAGCGGCGCGACCGCGGCGTAGAGGGCGCGGCGGGTGGGGTCGTCGAGCCCGCCGGCGCCGCCCTCGCTGGTGGCGCGCACGGTGGCGAGCAGCGGCTTGCCGAGCGCGCGCGCCGCCCGGCAGGCCGCGGTGACGTGCGCGACGTCGCGATGCACGAACTGGTCGATGCGCAGCTCGATGCAGTCGGCCAGCGCCACCCACGCCGGCTCGTCGAGCGCCGCGTCGGTGATCGCGACGGCGATGTGCGGCGTCGCGTCGAGGACCAGGTCGCCGAGCCGGATCATGCGCCGAAGCTCGCACGACAACCACCACGACACAACGGCGAGTGTCTTGGGGTCTTCGTGCCTTTGTGGTTATGGCGCGCTCACTACCCGTCCGGCGTATGTTGCGAGCACGCCGACCGACTCGAGGCGTTCGACCGGCACCCGCAGCAGGTCCTCGCTCATCACCACCGCATCCGCCCGCGCCCCAGGCGTCAGCTGCCCGATCTCGCCGGCCAGGCCGAGGGTGGCGGCGCCGCCGCGCGTGAACATGCGCAGGGCGTCCGCCACGCCGATCGCCTGGTCGGCGCCGAGCCGTCCGCCGGCGGCGTCGCGGCGGCTGACCGCGGTGGCGATGGCGGCGCGCACGTCGAAGCTGAACACCGGCGCATCCGAGCTGGCGGCGAGATGCAGGCCGGCGTCCAGCATCTGCCGGTGCGCCTGGTAGACGAGGCCGGGCGGCAGGCCGGTCTCGCGCAGCAGCGCGCCGGTGTCGCGCAACTGGATCGGCTGCACGACGACGTGCGCGCCGAGGTCGACGGCGCGGCGCAGCAGCGGCGCGTCGAGGAAGAAGAAGTGGTCGATGCGCGGCGGGCGGCTGCCGCGGTGCGCGGCGGCCAGCGCGTCCAGCGCCTGCGCCACCGCCTCGTTGCCGGCGGCGTGGATGCCGACGCCATGGCCGAGCCCGCAGGCCTGCCGCACCAGCGCCTGCAGCGCCTCGTCGTCGTAGTAGAGCAGGCCGGTGTGCAGGCGGCGGTCGGGCCCGAGGTGGGCCGGCTGCGCCGCCGCCAGCCGCCACGGGGTCAGCGAGCGCGCGCGCAGGCTGCGCGCCAGCATCGCGGCGAACTGGCGGATGGCGTCGCGCAGCGTGATGCACACGGCGCAGCGCGTGCCGCCGTCGGTGAACAGCTTGAGCGGGCCGCGCCGCAGGCGGCCGTCGCGCCACTGCGGGTCGACGCCGTCGGCGCGCGGGTCGGGCACCGCGAACATGTTCTCCGCCAGCGGCATCATCGTCACGCCGACCGCCAGCTCGCCGCGTCGCTGCCACTCGCGATACAGCGCCTCCATCGAGGCGGGCACCGCGGCGTCGCAGACGTGCGTGATGCCGGCTGCGAGCACGCGCTGCTGATAGGCGTTGGCGGGGGCGAACCAGCCCTCGCGGTCGCGCGCGATCAGCGCCTGTCGCGCCACCGCCTCGGCGTGGCCGAAGCAGCGCTCCGCTACCCGCCCGTCCGGCTCGCCGCCGCGCCGACGGCCCATGCTGCCGCCGGGCGGATCGGTGCGCGTGGTGTCGAGGCCGGCGCGGCGCAGGCCGAGCGAGTTGAGCACCCCCTCGTGGTAGGTGAAGTGGACGAGGAGCAGTGGATGGCGCGGCGCCGCCTGGTCGAGCTCGTCGCGGTCGGGCGTGCGCCGCTCGGCCAGGTTGTGCTCGTTGAGGCCGACCAGCACGAGCCACTCGCCCTCCGGCACGCGCGCCGCCTCGCGCCGCACGATCGCCAGCACGTCGGCGAGCGAACGGCAGGGCGGGCAGCGCACTTCGGCGAAGCCGGCATAGGTGGCGGCGAAGCAGAAGTGGTGGTGCGCGTCGATGAAGCCCGGGTACACCGCCGCGCCGCGCAGGTCGCGCTCCTCGGCGTTGGGCGTCGCCGCGCGCACCGTGTCCAGACTGCCGGTCGCCGTGACCCAGCCGCCGGCGAATCCCACCGCCTCGGCGACTGTTCCGGCGTCGTCGAAGCTGTGCACCGTCGCGTTGTGCAGGATGAGGCGGTCGAAGCTGGTGAGCGGCACGCGCAGCTTGTAGCGCAGAACAGGATTCAACGCAGAGACGCGGAGGCGCCGAGGGCACCGAGAGTCAGATGCCGTTCTCCGCGCTCTCGGCGTCTCTGCGCCGCTGCGCTGAATTCGCCGCCGCCTAGACTTGGCCCGCCACCGCCGGTAACTACACCGCCCTGTGATCTCGAAACGGCTGTTCTGGATCGCGCTGTTGGCGATCACGCTGGGCGCGGCGGTGGTGCGCGTCGTCGGGCTGCAGACCCTGCCGCCGGGGCTGTTCTGCGACGAGGCCGGGCTCGGCTACAACGCCTACCTGATCGGGCATACGGGCCGCGACGAGAACAACGAGCTGCTGCCGCTCTACGTCTGGTCGTTCGGGGTCAGCTACAAGAATCCGCTCTTCATCTATACCGCGACCATTCCGGTGGCGCTGTTCGGGCTGAGCGAGTTCAGCGTCCGCGTCACCTCGGCCTTCTTCGGCGTGCTCGCCGTGCTCGGCATCGGGCTGCTCGGGCGCCTGGCCTTCGGCACCGCCGGCGGGCTGCTGGCGGCGCTGCTGCTCGCCGTGGTGCCGTGGCACGTCCACTTCAGCCGCATCGCCTACGAGCTGATCGCCTTTCCGACCGTGTTCTTCTTCGCCTTCGCCGCGCTGGCCGCCGGCGTACGCGGGCGGCCGCGCTGGCTGCTGCTCGCCGGACCGTTGTTCTCGCTCTGCTTCTACGCGTACGTGCCGTCGAAGCTGTTCGTGCCGTTGTTCCTGCTCGCCGCGCTGCTGATCTACGGCCGCAAGCTGTGGGCGGTGAAGGGCACGGTGGCGCTGGCAGTGATCCTGATGATCATCACCGCGGTGCCGGTGCTGGTCTTCGACCTGCAGCACCGCGACCGCTCGCAGCAGTACTTCAGCCGCACCACGACGTTGAACCCGGAGCAGTCGATCGGGGACAACGCGCGCCGCGTCTGGGACCAGTACCAGCGCTTCTACTCGCGCAGCTTCCTGTTCGAGCGCGGCGACCCGCTGCCGCGCCACGCCGTGCCGCAGTTCGGCGAGCTCTACTGGACCTTCCTGCCGCTGCTGGCGCTCGGCGCGCTGTGGTGCCTGTGGCCCCGCCATCCGGAGGGCAAGCTGTTCCTCTGGTGGCTGCTGATCTACCCGCTCGCGCCGGCGATGATGAACGAGGCGCCGAGCGCCTCGCGCGGCTTCATCGGCGTCGGCGCCTTCGTGCTGATCGCCGCCGCCGGCGCGGTGCTGGTGCTCGACGTGTTGGGCTGGCTGCTGCGGCGCTGGCCGCGCGCCGCCACCGGGCTGCAGGCCGCCGCGGTGGCGGGGTTGGTGGCGGTGCTGGGGCGCGACGCCTGGGCCTACGCCGACGCCTACCGCAACAGCTATCCGGCCTTCGCCGCCGCCGAGTTCCAGTACGGCTATCGCGAGGCGATCGAGTTCATGGAGGCGCAGCGCGGCAAGTACGACCTGCTGCTGCTCACCGCCAATCGCGTCAACATGCCGCAGATCTTCACCGCCTTCTACAACACCGAGCGGCCCGGCGGCGTGCAGCGGCGCGGCGAGAACGGCTATCTGATCATCGATCCGGCCGAGTACGACCGCTACCACATGAACCAGCGCATCCTCGCCGCGCTGCGCGAGGACGACCTGCGGCTGTTCGACGACTACACCGAGCTGCACCGCGTCGTGCGGCCCGGCGGCGAGCTGGAGTACAGCATCGCCGAGGTGCGCAGCCGCAAGCGCTTCATCCGCGAGTGGCAGGTGCTCGGTCCGTTCGACAACAGCGGCGGCAAGGGTGTCGGACAGGCGTTCATCCAACCGTCGGATGCCGAGGTGCGGACGGTGCAGAGCGTCTGGGGGCCGACCTCGTGGCGGCGCTTCATGCCGCAGTTCGTGCGCGTCGACCTCAACGCTGCCTTCCGCCAGCGCGGCGAGGCGGCCGGCAAGCCGGTCGAGTGGCTGTGCGCCTATGCCACCACGCAGGTCGAAGCCGCCGCGCCGCGCCACGCGCTGCTGGAAGTCGGCGCCGCCGGCATGCCGATCCAGGCGTGGGTCAACGGCCGCCCGCTCACCGAGCGCATGGTGCCGATCAGCCAGGCGCAGAAGTGGCCGGTGTCGCTGCAGGCGGGCACCAACCAGGTGCTGCTGAAGGTGTGCAAGAACACCGGCGACTGGTGGTTCACCGCGCGCCTCACCGACGACGCCGGCAAGGACCTCACCGACATCACGCTGCGCCCGGCGGTGGCGGAGCCGACCGCCAGCGGCACCCCGCAGGTGCCGACCCAGCAGGTCGACGGCTTCGGCGCGCCGCTGCGCTCCAGCCGCCGCTCCGACCTCTACGCCGATTATCGCGGCGACGCACCCGCCTGGTGGGAGGCGTTGGAGGATGCCGGCGGCGAGGTGGTGTGGCAGACCGATCCGCTGCCGGCGCAGGCGCCGACGGTGTTCGACTTCACCGCCATGGTCAGCGAGCAGCCCGGCACCGCCGAGCTGTGGGTGAACGGGCAGTTCGCGCTCAGCTTCCCGACCGGGCGCTTCCGCACTCCGCAGGTGTGGACGCGCGGCCCCTACGTGCTGCAGTTCCTGCCCGAGGAGCAGGGCAACTTCGTCTCCGGCGCCTGGCGCCTGATCGTCCCGGCCGAGCAGACCACCGCTGGCAGGCCGGTCGAGCTGCGCGTCGCGCATCGCGACGGCAAGCCGTTCGCGTTCTTCCAGCTCAAGGGCCGCCAGGATACCGCCGAGTTCGAGCAGCTGACGCTGGAGAGCGCCGCCGCGTTGGTGCCGACTCCGGCGCCGGCGCAGGCCGAGGGGCCGGAGCCGCCGGCCGCCGCGCCGGGAGCCTGAGCGATGGGGCGCGTGTCTCGGTGGCGTGCCGCGGCGGGTCTGCCCGCCGACGGCTGACGATCGATTCGATGCGCGACGCGCTGGCCATGTGGCGCAACACGCGGCTCGTCGTGCTGACGGCGATGACCGCGTCGCTCTACGCGGCGCTGCTGATCCCGTTCAAGGTGCTGCCGCTGATCCCCGGCGTCACCGAGCTGCGGCCGGGCAACGCCATCCCGGTGGTGTGCTCGTTTCTCTTCGGCCCGGCGGCGGCGTGGGGGGCGGCGATCGGCAACCTGATCGGCGACTTCTTCGGCGGCATCGGGCCGGGCGACCTGTTCGGCTTCGCCGGCAACTTTCTCTACGGCTTCCTGCCGTACCACGCCTGGCGCGCGCTCACCGACGCCGATCCACTGCCGCGCTCGCCGGGCGGCTGGATCGCCTTCGTCGCGGTCGTCGCGCTGGCGGCCGGGCTGTGCGCGCTGACCATCGGCTGGGGCCTCAACCTGTTCGGCTTCGTGCCGTTCGCGCTGCTCGGCAACCTGATCTTCATCAACAACTTCCTGATGGCGGTGGTGCTCGCCCCGTTGCTGCTCGCCGCCGTCTACCCGCGCGTCAAGCAGGCCGGCCTGCGCTACGACGACCTGGTCGCCGCGCCACCGCGGCCCAGCCGGCGCCGCCGCCTCGGCCTGGCGCTGGTCGTGGTCGGCGCACTGGCCGGCTTCCTGATCGGCAACGCCATTTCCACCGGCCGCCTGGAGATCGCCGCGCTCGCCACCGATCCCGCCGGCACCCGCGCCGCGCAGGTCGGCGTCGGCGTTGCACCGTTCCTCGTCCTGGTGCTGATCGGCCTGCTGCTGCTGTGAGCTCGGCGCCGCTTCTCGCCCTGCGCGACGTGTCGTTCACCTATCGTGGCGCGGCGCAGCCGGCGCTGCACGAGGTGTCGCTGACGCTGCGGCACGGCGAGTTCGTCGTCGTCATGGGCGCCACCGGGGCGGGCAAGTCGACCCTGGCGCGCTGCGTCAACCGCAGCATCCCGCAGTTTCACCGCGGCGAGCTGGCCGGTGCGGTGACGGTCGCCGGCGCGGCGCTCGAGGGGCGGACGGTCTCCGACCTCGCCGGCACCATCGGCCTGGTGTCGCAGGATTTCGAGGCACAGCTCTTCGCCACCAACGTGCGCCAGGAGGTGGCGTTCGGCATGGAGCAGCTCGGCGTGCCGGCCGAGGCGATGCAGCGCCGTCTGGATGAAGCGCTGGGCCTGGTCGGGCTCGATGGCTTCGCGGCGCGCGATCCGATCACGCTGTCGGGCGGCGAGAAGCAGCGCCTGGCGATCGCCGCCCTGCTGGCGCTGCGCCCGGCGCTGCTGGTGCTCGACGAGCCGACCACCGACCTCGACCCGGCCGGCAAGGAGGAGATCTTTGCCGTGCTGGCGGCGCTGCGCCGGCGCGGCGCCAGCGTGCTGCTGATCGAGCACGAGACCGCGGCGGCGGTGCACGCCGATCGCGTCGTGCTGATGGCCGGCGGCCGCATCGTGGTGGACGCCCCGCCCGCCGAGGTGCTCCCCGACGTCGCGCGGCTGGAACGGCTCGGCGTGCGTCCGCTCGATCTCGATCGCGTCGTTGCGGCCTTTGGCTGGCGCGAGCGGCCGGCGTCGGTCGAGGCGGCCGCCGCGCGCCTGCAGCGGCGCGCGCCGGCCGAGGTGCCGGCCGCCCCCGCAGCGGC
>JANRJF010000116.1:0-14127 GCA_033764095.1 Deltaproteobacteria bacterium
CCTAACCCGGCTTTGCCCAAGAATTCAGTTCGGACCCCCATCCTCACCTTCCCCCGCTGACGCGGGGGAAGGGACCGAACCGACACGCTTTGTCGCACATGGCCGGCATGGATCCGATTCCTTCCCCCGCACCGCGGGGGACGGCCAGGATGGGGGTCCGAAGTAGTTTGGTGGGCAAAGCCCGGTCACGCAGTTCTCCTACCCCAGGTACGCCGCCTTCACCTCCGGCATCGCCAACAGATTCGCGCCGGTGTCGGCGAGGGCGATGGTGCCGGTCTGCAGGACGTAGCCGCGATGGGCGATGCGCAGGGCCATGTGGGCGTTCTGCTCGACCAGCAGCACGGTGGTGCCCTGGGCGTTGATCTCGCGGATGATGGCGAAGATGGTCTGCACCACCAGCGGGGCGAGACCGAGCGAGGGCTCGTCGAGCAGCAGCAGTTGCGGGCGCGCCATCAGGGCGCGGCCGATGGCGAGCATCTGCTGTTCGCCGCCGCTCAGCGTCGCCGCCGGTTGCTTGATGCGCTCGCGCAGGATCGGGAAGAGGGCGAAGGCGCGCTCCATCGTCTCGCCGATCTCGCGCCGGTCGCTGTGCCGATAGGCGCCGAGCAGCAGGTTCTCGCGCACGGTCAGATTGCCGAACACCTGGCGCCCCTCCGGAACGTGCGCGATGCCCTCGCGCACGATGGCATGGGCGGGCAGGTGGTCGAGCCGCACGGTGCGGTCGAACGTGATGGCGCCGGCATCGGGCCGCACCAGGCCGCTGACGGCGCGCAGCAGCGTGCTCTTGCCGGCGCCGTTCGAGCCGATCAGCGTGACGATCTCGCCCGGCGCGACGGTGAGCGACACCCCCTGCAGCGCGCGCACCGCGCCGTAGGCGACCTCGAGGTTCTCGACCGACAGCAGCATGGCGTCAGACGGGCTGCTCGGGGCCGAGGTAGGCCTCGATGACGCGCGCGTCGCTGCGCACCGCCGCCGGCGGGCCGCAGGCGATCACCTCGCCGTGGTCGAGCACGGTGATGCGGTCGCACATCTCCATGATCATCCGCATGTCGTGCTCGATGATCAGGATGGCGAGGCCGAAATGATCCCGCAGCCAGCGGATGCGCGCCATCAGCTCGACCTTCTCGTGCGGCGTGGTGCCGGCGGCGGGCTCGTCGAGCAACAGCAGCTTGGGGCCGGTGGCGAGGGCGCGGGCGATCTCCAGGCGGCGCTGCGCGCCGTACGACAGCGTGCGCGCCGGGTCGTCGCGCCGCTCGGCGAGGTCGAGCAGCTGCAGCAGTCGATCGCATTCGTCGGCGATGCGGGCGCGATTGTCGGCGGCGCGCGGCGTGTCGAGCACCGCGTCGAGCAGCGCGCCGGCGCGCGGGCTGTGGCCGACCACGACGTTCTCGTACGCCGTCATGTTGGCGAACAGCCGGATACCCTGGAAGGTGCGCGCGATGCCGCGCTGCGTGATGCGGTGCGGCGGCAGCCCGTCGATGCGCGCGCCGCCGAGCGTGATGGAGCCGCGGTCGGGTGCGTAGATGCCGGTGATCAGGTTGAACACGGTCGTCTTGCCGGCACCGTTCGGCCCGATCAGCCCGACCAGCTCGCCGCTGTCGACCGCCAGCGAGACGTCGCGCACGGCGTGCAGGCCGCCGAAGCTCAGCGTGCAGGCGTCGAGCTCCAGGAACGCCATGGCAGGATCTCGCGTCCGCCCATCAGGCCGGACGGTCGGGTGAGCATGATCGCGATCAGCAGCAGCGCGTAGATGACCATGCGGTACTCGGCCCCGAAGCGCAGCGCCTCGGGCAGGATGGTGAGGATCGCCGCCGCCAGGATGCAGCCGGTCAGGCTGCCGAGCCCGCCGAGCACGACCATGACGACGATCTCGACGCTGCGCAGAAAGGTGAACGAGTTGGTGTGCAGGTAGCCGATGAAGTGCGCCAGCAGGCCGCCGGCAACGCCCGCCCAGAAGGCGCCGATGGTGAAGGCGAGGATCTTGTGGCGCGTCGTGTCGATGCCCATCGCCGCCGCGGCGACCTCATCCTCGCGGATGGCGAAGAAGGCGCTGCCGCGCGGCGAGTAGACCAGGCGCCAGAGCGCGACGACGCACAGCACCGCACAGGCGAACACGGCGCCGAAGCCGGCCAGGGTGGGGATGCCGCCGAGGCCGCGCGCCCCCCCCACCGCGTTGGTGTTGAGGATGATGACGCGGATGATCTCGCCGAAGCCGAGTGTCGCGATGGCGAGATAGTCGCCGCGCAGGCGCAGCGTCGGCACGCCGACCGCCAGCCCGGCGAGCGCCGCGGCGGTGCCGCCGACCAGCAACGGCAGCGGCAGCAGGACGCTGCTGGTCAGTCCCAGCGCCAGCGAAGTGAAGGCGCTGACGTAGGCGCCGACGGCGAGAAAACCGGCATGCCCGAGCGAGAACTGGCCGGTGACGCCGTTGATCAGGTTGAGGCTGGCGGCGAGGATGATGTTGATGCCGATCAGCACCGCGATCTGCAGGTAGTAGCCGTTCAGCACCCGTTCGAGCCCGAGCCCGAGCGGCCACAGGGCCAGCAGCACGGCGAGCAGCGGCAGGTTGCGGCGGATCACACCTTCTCCACCGTGACCGTGCCGAACAGGCCGGCCGGCCGCACCAGCAGCACGGCGATCAGGATGACGAACGCCACCGCGTCGCGGTAGGTCGAGCTGATGTAGGCGGCGACCAGCGTTTCGGTCACCCCCATCAACAGCCCGCCGGCGACCGCGCCGGGAAAGTTGCCGATGCCGCCCAGCACCGCGGCGACGAAGGCCTTGATGCCCGGCATCAGGCCCATCAGCGGCTCGATCTTCGGGTTGCGCAGCCCGACCATGGCGCCGGCCGCCGCCGCCAGTGCCGAGCCGATCATGAAGGTCATGGCGATGATGGTGTTGACGTTGATGCCCATCAGCGAGGCGGCGTCGACGTTGACGCTCACCGCGCGCAGCGCCATGCCGACGCGGGTGCCGTACACCAGCCAGCGCAGGCCGAGCATCAGTGCCAGCGAGACGCCGAAGATCAGCAGGTCGATGTTGGTGACCACCGCGCCGCCGAGGCGCAGCGCCGGTGCCGAGGCGATGAGCTGCGGAAAGAACTTCGGGTCGGGACCGAACAGCGCCTGGCCGCCGTACTCCAGCAGCATCGAGACGCCGATGGCGGTGGTCAGCATCGCCCAGCGCGGCTGGCGGCGCAGCGGCCGGTAGGCGGCGCGCTCGATCAGCGCGCCGAGCAGCGCACAGGTCAGCATCGCCAGCCCCATGACGACGACGAAGCCGAACAGCGACGGCGCGTCGGCGAGGCCGAGCCAGTGGGCGAAGTAGAAGGCGCTCATCGCGCCGATCATGTAGACGTCGCCGTGCGCGAAGTTGATCAGTCGCAGGACGCCGTAGACCATCGTGTAGCCGAGCGCGATCAGGGCGTAGATCGAGCCCCAGGCGAGCCCGTTGACGAGTTGTTGGGCGAGCTGGTCCACGGCAGCGCGGGCGCGGCCGTCAGCCGGCGGTAGGCGCGATCGACTCGACGAAGCGGAACTGGCCGTCGCGGATCTGCAGGACGACGATGTCCTTCTGCGCGTTGCGCTCGGCGTCCATCGAGATGTGGCCGCTGACGCCGGAGAAATCCTTGGTCGTCGCCAGCGCGTCGCGGATCTTGTCGCCGTCGGTCGAGCCGGCGCGACGGATGGCGTCGGCCATCATGCGCATCGCGTCGTAGCCCAGCACCGCCATCGCGTCCGGCGTCTTGCCGCCGTACTTGGCCTTGTAGTCGGCGATGAACTTCTGCACCTCGGGGCGCTGGTCCTCGGGCGAGTAGTGGTTGGTGATGTAGGTGCCCTCGACCGCCTTGCCGCCGATCTCGACCGTCTTCGGGCTGTCCCAGCCGTCGCCGCCGAGGAACGGTACCTCGATGCCGAGCTCGCGCGCCTGGCGGGCGATGAGCGCGCACTCGGTGTAGTAGCCCGGTGCGTAGATCACGTCCGGGTTGGTCGCCTTGATCGCGGTGAGCTGCGCCTTGAACTCGATGTCGCCCTCGGCGTAGCTCTCCTCGGCGACGATCTCGGCGCCGAGCTGTTTGGCCGTCGCCTTGAAGAACTCGGTCAGGCCGACCGAGTAGTCGTTCTTCGCGTCGGTGAGGATGGCGATGCGCTTGGCGTGCAGCCGGTCCACCGCGAAGCGCGCCATGGTCGAGCCCTGGAAGGGGTCGATGAAGCAGGCGCGGAAGATGTAGTCGCCGACCTGCGTCACCTTGGGATTGGTCGAGGCCGGCGACAGCATCGGGATCTTGTTCGCCTGGCACTGCGGTGCGGCGGCGAGGCTGCGGCTCGACGCCACCTCGCCGATCACCGCCGCGACCTCGTTCTGCTTGATCAGCTTGAGCACCGCGGTGACCGACTCCTCGGGCTTGCTCTGATTATCCTCGGTAATGACCGTGACCTTCTTTCCCAATAGGCCGCCGCTGGCGTTGATCTCGTCCAGCGCCAGCATGAGGCCCTCGTGCGTCGAGATGCCGAAGGTCGCGGTGCCGCCGGTCAGCGAGCCGAACTCGCCGATGCGGATCTCGTCGGTGGTGGGCTTGCTGCAGGCGCACAGCAGCGTGGCGAGGCTGAGCAGCAGGCGTGACCACCGACGCCGGGCGCCGAGCGGCCGCAGGGGCGGCGTGGGAGCGGTCATGAAGCGCGGCGCACCTTATATGTGCCGCGCGGCGCGGGTCAACGCGGGTTGGCGGGTGAGCGGCGCTCGCTGCGCGGGGGGTAGTTGACGCGGCCCGCCCGGCTCCGTCATCTTCTGCCCACGCGAGATGGGTTGTCGCGCGCGAATCCGCTTTCTATTCGCATGAGCCACGCTGACGCGGTGCGAACGCCCGCGACCCTGCCTTCGGCGCTGCCGTCACCCGCGGTGCCGCACGGCGGCCATCAGGAGCTGCAGCCGAAGCAGTTGTCGTCGCTGCTCATCTGGGCGGTGGTGTTCTGCGACATCGGCACCTCGGTCTACTACGTGCCGGGCATCCTCTACGGGCAGGTCGGCCCGGCCGCGCCGATCTTCGTCATCCTCACCACGCTCGGCTTCCTGCTGCTGGCGGCGAAGTACGTCGAGATCAGCTGGCGCAACCCGGAGGGCGGCGGCGTCGTTACCGTCGGCACCAAGGCGTTCAACCCGCGCTGGGGGTGTTTCGGCGGCATGCTGATCACCGTCGACTACTTCCTCACCTCGGCCATCTCGTCGGTGTCGGGGATGAACTACCTCGGCAGCCTGGTGCCGTTCTTCGACCACCACATCATCCTGCTCTCGGTGCTGGCGCTGGTGATGCTGTGCGCCATCAACCTGATCGGCATCCGCGAGAGCGCCATCATCGCGCTGGTGATGGCGGTGTCGGCGCTGACCGTCGACCTGGTGGTGATCGGCGTCACCTGGTGGCAGATCGGCCCGCCGGAGTGGGCGGCGATCTTCCACCACCTGACGCTCGGCGCCTCGCTGACGCCGAAGACGTTCCTGATCGGTTTCGCCGGCGCCTGGCTGGCGTTCTCCGGCTTGGAGAGCATCAGCCAGTTGAGCCCGGCGATGCAGGAGCCGCTCAAGCGCTCGGCGAGCCGCGGCATGCTGCTGGTGGTCGGCTCGGTACTGGTCACCTCGCCGTTGCTGACGCTGTTCTCGGTCGCGTTGCTGCCCGACCACGTGCGCAACCACGAGAGCGAACGCTTCATCTCCGAGCTCGGCGCCATGTGGGGCGGCCTGCCGGTGAAGATCTCCGTGGTGGTCACCGCCTCGGTGCTGCTGCTGTTCGCCGCCAACACCGCGATCATCGGCGGCTACCACGTCTTCCTGGCGCTGGCGCGCAGCGGCTTCTTCCCCGGCTTCATCACCCGCCGCAACCGCCGCTTCGGCACCCCGCACTGGGCGATCTTCGTCGCCACCATCGTGCCGGTGCTGGTGGTCATCGGCACCGCCGGCGACCTCACCATTCTCGGCGAGATGTACGCCTTCGGTCTGCTCGGCGCCTTCGTCCTCAGCTCGCTCGGCGTCGACGTGCTGCGCTGGCGGGAAGGGCAGCGCGGGCCGTGGTTCTGGATCGGCGTCGCCACCACCGCGATGGTGCTGGTATCGTGGTGCGTCAACCTGGTCACCAAGCAGCTCGCGACCTTTTTCGGCGGCGGGCTCACCATGTTGGGCATGCTGATCGCCATCGGCGCGCAGCAGCGCCGCTTCCACGACTTCTTCTATCGCCTGCCGTTCGTCAGCCGGCGCGCCTCGGCGCGTATCACCGAGGCGCACGGCGTCACCGACGAGGTGGTCGAGCTGATCAGCCTCAGCGAGGCTGGCGAGCTGCGCTCGCTCTACCCGTCGCGCACCCTGGTGGCGTTGCGCGGGCTCAACGCCGACCTGGTCAACGAGGCGATCATTCGCGAGCGCGGCCGCGGCGGCAACACGGTCTACGCCCTCTACGTGGAGGAGCGCCCCGGCCTGTTCGTCGGCAGCGCGGCGAAGGAGCCCGATCCGGAGGGGCGCGAGACCCTGCTGTTCGCCGCCCGCGTCGCGCAGGGGCAGGGCGCCACGCTGCTGCCGGTATGGACCATCTCCTACAGCGCCGCCGAGGGCATCGCGCGCGCCGTGCACGAGCTGGGCGTCGATACCGTGATGATGGGCGTCAGCCGCCGCAACGCCGTCTACCACCTGCTGCGCGGCCACGTGATCAACGGGCTGATCCGCCAGCTGCCGCCCAGCTGCCACCTGCTGCTGCACAACTGACGCGCGTCGGGTCGGGACGCGGCGCACACGGCTGTTCCGGTTCGCTCGGCGGCCGGGCGGAATGCGCGCTCGCAGGTCACATCGGCCGCCGACTGCGCATTGTGCCCGTCACAATCAGGGTTTTCACCATTCGGGCTACGGGTTTTCCCTTGCTCCGCGGCGGGTCCGCAGGTAGCGATGGAAGTCCATGAGCACGCCGTTGCGGGTGCTGCTGATCGACGACTCGGCGAGCGACGCGGATCTGTTGCTGCGCACGCTCGAGCGAGGCGGCTACGCCGTCGAGTCGCGCCGCGTCGATTCCGAGCCCGGGCTGATCGAGGCGCTCGGCGCGACGTGGGACGTGGTGCTCTGCGACTGGCGCATGCCGGGTTTCGGCGGTGCACAGGCGTTGGCGGTGCTGCGCGCGCACCCGGTCGATGCGCCGATCATCATCGTCTCCAGTGACCTCGGCGAGGACGGCGCGCTGACCGCGATGAAGGGCGGCGCCAACGACTACGTCGCCAAGCACGCGCTGGCGCGGCTGGTGCCGGCACTCGAGCGCGAGTTGCGCGAGGCGGAGACGCGCCGCGCGCTGCGCGCCAGCGAGGAGCGCTTCGGCCAGGCCTTCGAGTACGCGCCGATCGGCATGGCGGTGATCAGCGTCGGCGGCGTCGTGCTGCGCGTCAACCCGGCGATGTGCGCGATGTTCGGCTACAGTGAGCCGGAGATGCGCGAGCTGCGCGCCTGGCAGCTCACCCATCCGGACGATCTCGCCGCCACCTTCGAGCAGCTGGCCCGCCTGCTCGACGGCGAGATCAGCACCTGGCACATCGAGCGGCGCTATCTGCATCGCGACGGCCGTATCCTGTGGGGGCGTTCGACCACCTGGCTGGTGCGTGATGCGCAGGGCGTCGGGCAGTACGTCGTCTCGCAGATCGCCGACATCACCGACTGGAAGCGGTTGGAGGAGCAGACGCGCCGCCAGCAGGCGGAGCTGGCGCATCGGCTGCGCATCGCGACGTTCGGTGAGACGCTCGCCCAGGTGGCACACGAGATCAATCAGCCGCTCGCGTCGATCGCCAACTTCGCCAACGGCATCCTGGCGCGCCGGTCGCGCGACCGGCTCGACGCCGAGGCGACGCGCGGCGCCGCCGCCGCGATCGTCGAGGAGACGGTGCGCGCCGACCGCGTGCTGCAGCGCCTGCGCAGCCTGCTGGCGCACGGCGAGAGCAAGCTCGAGCGCTGCGACGCCAACGCGGTGGTGCGCGACGCGGTACGCCTGATCGAGCCTGAGCTGAGCCGTAACGCCATTCGCCTCGACCTGGCGCTGGCGCCGGGGCCGCTGCCGGTCGAGGTCGACCGCGTGCAGGTCGAGCAGGTGCTGGTCAACCTGCTGCAGAACGCCGTCGAGGCGATCACCGCGTCGAACGACGACTGGCGCGACCTGGCCATCGAGTCCACGCTGCGCGACGGCAGCCAGATCGCGGTGAGCGTGCGCGACAGCGGCGTCGGCCTGCCCGACGCGAGCGCCGACGAGATCTTCACGCCGTTCTTCACCACCAAGCGCGGCGGCCTCGGCCTCGGCCTGTCGATCTGCTCGTCGATCGTGCAGGCGCACGGTGGCGCGCTCTACGCGCGCCCCAACGACTCGCGCGGCGCCACGGTGGGGTTCGTCCTGCCGGCGGCGTGAATCCTTGCGATCCCCCCTTTGAAAAAGGTGATAATATACTTGACTCAGTAGGTCCATTCCGGTAGTCATGGGGCATGGAACAGCTCGTTGTGCCCCGCACCCTGCAAGAGGCAGTCGTGTACTTCGCCAACCCCGACCGCGCGTTGGCCTTCATGGTCCAGCTCCGCTGGCCCAACGGCGTGGTCTGCCAGCTCTGCGGCAGCCGCGACGCCAAGTTCATCCCGACGCGCCGTCTGTGGGAGTGCCCGAACAAGCACGCCAAGCGGCAGTTCTCGATTAAGAAGAACACCATCATGGAAGACAGCCCGATCCCGCTGGAGAAGTGGCTGCCGGCCATCTGGATGATCTCCAACTGCAAGAACGGCATCAGCTCCTACGAACTGCACCGCGCGCTGAAGGTCACTCAGAAGACTGCGTGGTTCATGCTCCATCGCATCCGTCTCGCCATGCAGAACGCTGAGGGCGGCGGCATGATGTGGGGCACCGTCGAGGTTGATGAAACCTACGTCGGTGGAAAGGCGCGCAACATGCACGCCGACCACAAGGCGAAGAAGATCAAAGGTCGCGGCACCGCCGGCAAGGCTGCCGTGCTCGGCCTGCTCCAGCGCCACGGCAAGGGCAAGAGCAAGGTTCGCGCGACCGTGATCCACACTCCGCAGCGCGAGCGGTTGCAGGGTGAGATTCGCAAGCACGTCGAAGAGGGCAGCAACGTCTTCACTGACGAACACGCTGGCTACGTCGGCATCGCGCCGGCCTACGAACACCGCGTCATCAACCACGCGGAGACCTACGTGCGCGGCATGGTCCACACCAACGGCATTGAAAACTTCTGGTCCCTGCTGAAGCGCGGCATTCGCGGAACCTATGTGAGCGTCGAGCCGTTCCATCTGTTCCGTTACGTCGATGAGCAGGTGTTCCGCTTCAACGAGCGAAAGAATGAGGACGGCGACGGCGGTCGCTTCCTGCGTGTGGTGTCGTCGGTGTTCGGCGAACGCCTCATGTACAAGAACCTGATCGCCAAGGCGGCTACGACGTGACGCTGACAGGTACCCGCGCGAGCGGCGCGGGAAGAGGAGAAAGCGGATGAAAAAAGAACCAGCGCCTGACGAGGACGACGACACGCGGACGACGTGGGAGAAGTTCGTTGAGAACACGCGCCATGTGATGGGCGTTCCAAAAGAGGAGATTGATCGGCGCGAGAAGGAGTGGCGGGAGAAGCGGCGTTGAACATCACTTCTTGCCCTTCTTGGCGGACGGGCCCCTTTCGCGACGCATCAACTCCATTCCGAACTCCTGGTCGCGCCGACGCGCCGCTTTCCATGCTGGATTGTTGGCCGCGTGCGAACTCTTGATGGCGGTCCCCGCTATCGCGTTCATCATTCCCTGCTTGGAGATGATGTAGAACTCGAAGTTGGGAAGGTCGCGGAGAGCTGCGTAGGATCCGCGCGCCGGTCGCGGTGTTGTACCAAAGCGATGCCGGGATGCGTGCGTCGAGCCTTCCCAGGCGAGCAGATCAGCAGCCTGAAGCGGAATCGGCCCCTTGGGGAGCGGAGTTATTGTTGGCAGTATCCTCTCCCATCCCATTTCCCTGATGTTGGCGTAGAAGACGGCAACCGCGTGCGCCTCAACGCGCTGGTCGGTCTCGATGAAAAAGACGACAGGATTGTCTGCGGTCGGCTGCACACCTTCAATGACCGCACGCATCGTGCGCTGAAGGTTCATTTGGTAAATGCTTCGCGGCTTGAACTCCGGAAACTCCTCGTAAGACTCATCATACTCACGAACAGATACCGAACTGCAGAATCCCAGTCTGATGTCAGAATCGACGAGCACGCGGACCAAGGCTCGTACCAGATTATTTTTCTGCTCTGCCGTGGTGAAGTCTTGGAACTCCCCCCGTCCGGCAAGCACGTCCGTCATGTGGAAGACTCTTCCCGACGCACCGCCAGCACACATCGCTTCCCGCCATCGGGTTTCAAATTCTACCCACTGGCCCGAGGTAGCGACCAAACAGCCGATACTGCCAACTAGGGACTGTCCATCCCCCGTGAGGCTGTCGTCGATGTAGGCTTCATACAGCATCGCAGTCAGTCCCTCAGCCCGCGGCCACAGGCGGCGGAAGGGCCCGGGGTACTCCCAGAACTGCGTGATGAGCGATGGGGTCATAGGGTACCCCGACGCAAAGGACGCTCAGAGATTCGCCGGACCTGATCATCACCCGTTGAATCCCCTAGCGAAGAGCCCCCCACTGAGGCAAGTATATTAACACCTTTGAAAAAGGGGGTCAGGGGGGATTTTTCAAACCGATCTGCGCAGGGTGGAGCGTTCGCGAACAGTCGGCTCGAAGCGCGTCGCTGGGAAATCCCCCCTCACCCCCCTTTTTCAAAGGGGGGATTCGATCTCCATGAGGGGGGAACAAGACTACGGGCCCCAGCACTCCATTACCGCCAGCTCGTCGCCGGCTTTGACGCGCAGGTACTTGTCGCGGAAGGCCTCGTCGATGTCGCGCAGGCTGCGCTTGGTGCCGGACCTGCGGTAGCGGCGCAGGTGGCCGGGTCCGCCGTTGTAGACGGCGTAGGTGGCGCGCGCGAGATTGTCGACGTTGCCGGTGGCGGTGTGCTCGCCCTTGGCGATGGCGTAGTCGCGCAGGTAGTGGATCAGGATGTCGGAGCCGGCCATGGCGTTGTAGCCGATGTCCTGCTGCAGGCCCTTGGGCTCGTAGAAGCCGCGCCAGACGCGCGGCAGCACCTGCATGATGCCGACCGCGCCGGCGCCCGAGCGCATCGGCACGATGCGGCCGTTCAGCCGGATGAACTGGCGCCAGCAGCTCTCCTTCCACGCCGTTGCCAACACCAGCCAGCGGTAGAGCTGGTGGAACTCGGCGGCCAGCGTCTGCCGCTTCAGCGTTGCCTCGGCGGTGTGCTTTAGGAGATCCCGCACCAGCGGCAGGTACTGCGGCAGCTCGTCGCGCCCCGGCACCCAGCGGTTGAGCCGCGCCACGACGTCGTCCGCCGCCCAGGCGCGCGCCGGCCACAGCCAACTGAGCGGTACGTCCGGGTTGTCCTCCGGCGGCGGCAGCGGCGGCCCGAAGCCGAAGCGCTCGCGCAGCTCGGGATCGACGGCATCGCTGTAGCTGAGCGGGTCGGCCTCGCTCGGCGCGATCATGCGCGCCAGGCGGCGCAGGCCGTCGGCGGACAGGTCGAGGCCGCTCGCCGGGCCGAGCTCATCGATCGCGCGCAGCGCGTCGGCGGCGGTGATGAAGCTCAGGTAGCGCAGGCTGGTATCGACCGGCAGGCCGAGGCTGACCTCGCGCATGACCGGCGCGAGACGCTGCCAGGTCGAGAAGAACAGCGGGCGGATCGGGTCGGGCGCGCCCGCATGCGCCGGCGCCAGCGCCTCGACCAGGTCGTAGCGCGCCGCCAGCAGCACGTCGAAGAGCGCCCGGCGCTGGCGCTCGAGCGCCGAGTCGCCGGCGGCGAACTTGGCGACGAAGGTGATGAAGGCGTCCCACTGGTTCCACTGCGCCGACCACGCCGCCAGCTCCTCGGGGCTCAGCGTCGGCTCCGGCTCCGGCGCCAGCGCCTCCTCGTGCAGCGTCTGGCCGGCGACGTCGAAGCGCAGGTCGAGCCGCACGCCGGCATCGGTCACCTGCACGCCGGCGAGGCGCAGCGAGTCGATCAGCCGACGCGCCTCCTCGCTGCCGGCCGGCAGCACGGTCGGCAGGAAGGCGCGCAGCTCGTCGAGCGGCGGGCGCAGGTCGATGGTCACCGCCTCGAAGCGTGGGTGGACGTAGGCTTTCACCCAGTCCCACAGCGTGCCGGTGACGCGCTTGCGGTGCCCCTCGCCGAACAGCTGCGAATCGACGACGCGGAAGCGCACGGTGGGCGTCTCCGGGTCGAGCGTCGGCTCCTCCAGTACTTCCACCGTGCCCTTCCAGTCGAGGACGTTGAGGCATTTGTCGCCGACCGCGGTGCCGACGCGCGCCAGGCCGTCGCTGGTGACGCGCAGCCGGGTGCCGTCGCGGTCGACGCGCGGGTGCGAGAGGATCATCAGGTTGCAGCCCGAGCCGTCGTCCCAGACGCGCGTGCTCTCGTCGGCACCGGTGTAGATCTGCGCCACCAACAGCTTGCGCACGAAGGCGTGGTCGAGCTCGAGCGGTACGTCGACCTCTTTCGCCGCCGCGGCGGAGGGCAGGATCAGTCCGATCAGGACAGCGAGGGCGGCGCGGGTCGACACGCGCGCAGAATATCGAGTCCGCGCCCGCCGCGCACACGGCGGGACTGGAATCCGGGGCATGGATGCCGTGCCGCGATTGGGGGTGCGCACCGCCCGTGGTACAGGTCACGCATGTCTCATCAACCGGATGTCCTGCACGGCTATTCGGTAGACGCCTATTTCTGCCTGGTGACCGACGGCCTGCTCGATCCGCGCGACCGGGTCGAGCTGCTCGATGGCGTGATCGTCGCCGAGCCACCGATGGAGCCGCCGCACGCCAGCGGCATCGCAGCCACGACCGAAGCCATCAATACGGCCGTCAGCGGTCGGGCGGCGGTCCGGATTCAGGCCCCGTTGATCGCCGACCCGTTTTCGGCGCCGGAGCCCGATATCGCCGTCGTGGTCGGCACGTGGCGCGACTACGTCGAGCGTCATCCCACCACGGCGTTGCTGGTGGTCGAGGTGTCAGACTCCTCACTGCAGCAGGATCGCCTGTCGAAGTCGCGTATCTACGCGGGTGCTGGGATCCCAGACTACTGGATCGTCAACCTGCGTGACGATCGGGTCGAGGTGTTTCGTCGCCCCGACGCGACGCAGCGTGTCTACACCGAGCGCTTCGTCGCGACCCGCGGCGAGACGCTGGCGCTGGTGGCGCTGCCCGGCGCGACCGTCGCCGTCAACGATCTCCTCCTGCCGTAGGGGCGCCTCGGCGCGCCCGCGATTGCGGATGCGCGCTCGTATGCGATCACGGGCGCGACCAGGCGCGCCCCTATGGCAGAAGTTGCGTCAGCGCGACCCGTGGCCGCGCCGCCGGCGCCACCACCAGGCGGCGCCGGCGAGCAGCAACGGCAGTGCCGATCCTCGGGGCGCCGGACCGGTCTGGCAGCCGCCGCCCGACGCGCCGCTGATCGCCTGGGCGCCGCGCGCCAGGACGGTCACCGCGCCCGGCTCGCCGCTGGCGGCGATTGCGCCGCCGCCCGGATCGCTGGCGCCGAGCACACTGACCGCCAGCTCCCGTCGTCCAGGACGAGCCCGCGCGGCGATCTCGGCACGGCAGGTGAACAGCGCCGCGCCATCGGGGATCGGGTCGACGTTGTCGAGCGCGAGGATGAGCGCCTTGACCCCGGTGCAGTCGGCATTCGCGGTGCAGCCGTGCGGGGTGAAGTAGAAGACGCTCGCGTTCTTGGCGATGGAGTCCTCGATCTGGCAATCCGGTCGCCCGCGTCGGTTGCTGGCAATGCGCAGGTCGGGCGCGAAGCCGAGCTGCAGGTCGAGCCCGGCGACCTGGTCACGGCGGGCACGCAGATGCGCCCTGAGCGTGACGGTCTCGCCCGGTGCGCCGCTGACCTGATCGAGCGACACCACCGTGCAGCGGTCGCCGCAGCCAGGTGTGGCGGTGGGCGTCGGCGGAATCGGCGTCGGCGTTGGTGCGTCTGGCTCCGGCGTGTCGGTTGGCGTCGGCGTCCACATCCACGGGCAGTCGTCGACGCAGACCT